>NZ_JBFTPD010000004.1:0-338558 GCF_056398305.1 Rhizobium sp. 01T444 | reverse complement strand
GGTCTGTCATCCGGGCCTCGCCAACCGTCTGCCCGCCGGCCTCAACGGCACGTCGGGTCTCTTCTCGTTCATATTCCGCGAAGGCATCGACATCAGGGCCTTCGCAGATCACCTCAAGCTTTTCAAACTGGGCGTAAGCTGGGGTGGGCATGAAAGCCTGATCGTACCGGGCGAAGTTGTGCTGCAGCAGAAGGCACAGCCGAATTCCGCACAGGCCTTCGGCATCAGCCCGCGATCTGTGCGCCTCCATATCGGCCTCGAAGGAACCGAGGCCCTGTGGAGGGACATCGAGGAGGCGATTGCCGTCGCCTCTTAACCGAAACCTCACAACAACTACGGAGGGGAACCAAAAATGAAAAAGTTTATTCTCTCAACACTCTTCGCCACGATGATGGCGGGTACGGCTTTTGCGGACACCACGCTGAAGCTCGTGGAAGTTATCACCAGCCCCGAGCGCACCGAAACGCTGAAATCGATCGTCGGCAAGTTCGAAGCCGCCAATCCCGGCACCAAGGTCGACATCATCTCGCTGCCCTGGAACGAAGCTTTCCAGAAGTTCGCCACCATGGTTTCGGCGGGCGATGTGCCCGACGTGATGGAAATGCCCGATACCTGGCTGTCGCTCTATGCCAATAACGGCATGCTCGAAAGCCTGGAGCCCTATCTTGCAAAGTGGGAGCACACCAAGGAGCTGACGCCGCGCGCTCTGGACCTTGGCCGTGACGTCAACAACACCGCCTATATGCTGCCCTACGGCTTCTATCTGCGCGCCATGTTCTACAACAAGAAGCTGCTCGCGGAAGCCGGCGTCAAGGAGCCGCCGAAGACCATGGAGGATTTCACCAAGGCCTCCGAAGCCGTCTCCAAGCTCTCGGGCAAATACGGCTACTGCATGCGCGGTGGTCCGGGTGGCCTCAACGGCTGGATGATCTTTGCCGCCTCCATGGCCGGCGACAACAAGTACTTCAAGGAGGACGGCACCTCGACCATGAACAGCGAAGGCTGGGCAAAGGGTATCGAGTGGATGGTCGATCTCTACAAGAAGGGTTATGCCCCGAAAGACAGCGTCAACTGGGGCTTCAACGAAGTCGTCGCCGGCTTCTATTCCGGCACCTGCGCCTTCCTCGACCAGGATCCGGATGCGCTGATCGCGATTGCCGAGCGCATGAAGAAGGAAGATTTCGGCGTCATTCCGCTGCCGAAGGGCCCGGCCGGCAAGTCCTATCCGACCATCGGCTACGGCGGCTGGTCGATGTTCACGACGAGCCAGAACAAGGATCTCTCCTGGAAGCTGATCGCGACCCTCGAAGGGCCTGAGGGCAATATCGAGTGGAATAAGAAGATCGGCGCTCTGCCGGCCTATACTGCCGCAGAGAAGGATCCGTTCTACGCCGGTGACCAGTTCAAGGGCTGGTTCGAGGAGCTCGCCGACAAGGACACGGTTCCGACTGTTATGCCGACCTACCTCGAGGAATTCGCCTTCTTCAAGGATTCCATGGCGATCAAGACCTCGCAGCAGGCGCTGCTGGGTGACATCTCCGCCAAGGACCTTGCCGATCAGTGGGCCGATTACCTTACCAAGGCGCAGCAGAAGTTCCTCGCCAAGAAGTAAGGTCAACTGCGCAAACGGCGGCGGAGATTTTCCGCCGCCGCTCATGCAACGACAGACGGCGCGCCGAAGCGCCGCAAGGGGAAGTATCGGGTAATGACCATCACCGCTGACACGCTCGAGACGCGCCGCGACCGCCGGCCATGGCTACGCCGCTTGGCGGATGCCTCGGAGCCCTATCTTTACAGCGCGCCTTCGTTGATCCTGATCATCGCTGTCATGCTGGTGCCGCTGGTGGTCGGCGTTTCCTATGCCTTCCGTGATATACAGCTGCTCAACCCCTTCTCCGGCGGCTTTGTGGGGATCGAACATTTCCGCGAACTGTCCCGCGATGCGGCGTTTTATGGTGCCCTCAAAAATACGCTCTGGTGGACCGGCGCTTCCGTCATTCTGCAGTTCATCTTCGGCCTCATCCTCGCACTTCTACTCGACAAGCCATTCTGGGGCAGGGGTATCATCCAGGCTCTGGTCTTCCTGCCCTGGGCCGTGCCGTCCTTTCTTGCCGGCCTCAACTGGGCCTGGCTCTTCAATCCGGTCATCGGACCGATCCCGCACTGGCTCTTTGCACTTGGGCTGATGAACGAGCCGGGCAATATCCTCTCCGATCCGCAATATGCGATGTGGGGGCCGATAATTGCCAATGTCTGGTGGGGCATTCCCTTCTTCGCCATCACACTGCTCGCCGCCCTGCAGGCGATCCCGCGCGATCTCTATGAGGCGGCTTCGATCGATGGCGCCGGCTGGTTCCAGCGCTTCTGGTCGATCACGCTGCCGTTCCTCGCGCCGACGATCGCCATCACCGTCATGCTGCGCACCGTTTGGATCTCGAATTTTGCCGATCTCATCGTCGTCATGACCGGCGGCGGCCCGGCGGACAGAACACAGATCGTCGCCAGCTACATCTTCACCCAGGCCTTCAAGCGGCTCGATTTCGGTTATGCCTCGGCGATCGCGCTGGTGCTGCTGATCCTGCTTCTCGCCTATTCTATGCTGATCATCCTGCTACGGCAGAGCCTGCTGGCCAAGGATTGAGCCATGAGACGTTCCATTCTCCCCACTGTCGCGCACCGTCTGGCGATCCTCGTCTATGTCGTTTTCGCGCTCTTCCCGCTCTTCTGGCTCCTGAAGGTCTCGGTCACGCCGAATGATCTGCTCTATACCGAGGGTGTGCGCATGTGGCCGTCGCGGACCACATGGGAGCACTACAGCTTCGTGCTGGAGCACAGCGCCTTTCCGACGTTCTTCAAGAACAGCGTCATCGTCTCGGCTTCGACGGCGGTGACAGTGACGATCTGCGCCGCGCTGTCGGGCTATGCGCTGTCACGCTTTAACTTCCGTGCGAAATACTGGATCGTGGCGCTGATGCTGCTGACCCAGATGTTCCCGCTCGTCATGCTGGTGGCGCCGATATTCAAGATCCTGTCGCCGCTGCATTTGACGAACAGCCTGACGGGTCTCGTTATCGTCTACACAGCCTTCAACGTGCCCTTCGCAACCTTCCTGATGCAGTCCTTCTTCGATGGCATCCCGAAGGATCTCGAGGAGGCGGCGATGATCGATGGCGCCACCCAGTTCACGGCCTTCCGGCAGATCATCCTGCCGCTGACCCTGCCCGGCATTGCGGCGACCCTCGGCTTCGTCTTCACGGCGGCCTGGAGCGAACTTCTCTTCGCGCTGATGCTGATCAACGGCAATGACGCGGCGACCTTCCCGGTCGGCCTTCTTACCTTCGTTTCGAAGTTCTCCGTGGATTTCGGGCAGATGATGGCGGCAGGCATCATGGCGCTTATTCCGGCCGGCCTCTTCTTCCTGCTCATCCAGCGTTATCTCGTCCAGGGCCTGACGGCCGGCGCGGTCAAGGGTTAGTCACATGGCATCGATCGACATCAAGAATATCCAGAAATCCTATGGTCATATGTCCGTGCTGCACGGCGTCGATCTGGAGATCAAGGACGGTGAATTCGTCGTGCTGGTCGGCCCGTCCGGCTGCGGCAAGTCCACGCTGCTGCGCATGATTGCAGGCCTCGAAGAGGTGACCGGTGGCGAGATCCGTATTGCCGGCAACCGCGTCAACGAGTTGCATCCGAAGGATCGCGACATCGCCATGGTGTTCCAGTCCTACGCGCTCTATCCGCACATGAATGTCGCCGGCAATATGAGCTACAGCCTCAAGCTCAGGAAGACGGCGAAGGAGAAGATCGCCAGCGCTGTTGCCAGTGCCGCCTCCAAGCTCGGTCTCGACCCGCTGCTCGAACGTCGGCCGAAAGCGCTGTCCGGCGGCCAGCGCCAGCGCGTCGCCMTGGGCCGCGCCATCGTGCGCCAGCCGMAMGCCTTCCTGWTSGACGAGCCGCTGTCGAACCTCGATGCGCGCCTGCGCGAGCAGATGCGCGCCGAAATCAAGAAATTGCATGGCGACCTCAAGGCAACCTCGATCTACGTGACCCACGACCAGATCGAGGCGATGACGCTGGCGGACCGGATCGTCGCCATGCATGGCGGGGTCGTGCAGCAGGTCGGCAGCCCCTTGGAGCTTTACGATCGCCCCGCCAACCTCTTCGTCGCGGGCTTCATCGGCTCGCCCGGCATGAACTTCCTCGATGCGAGCTATGAAGCAGGCGGCGTGAAGCTGAAGGATGGCACGATCGTGCCGCTCAACACGTCGCTGCCCTTGTCGAACGGCGAAAAGGTGACGCTTGGCATCCGGCCTGAACATGTCGTCATGACAAATGATGGGGCCGGGATTACCGCCGACGTCGAGCTCGTTGAGCCGACCGGCTTCGGCATCATCCTGCATCTTTCGCTGCATGGTCTGCCGTTCAAGATCTTCACGCTCGATCGTGAGGCGTTGACTGCGGGACCGAAGGTCAATGTCGCCTTTCCGGCCAAGCATCTGCATGTGTTCAACGGCGAGGGCAATCGCGTCGATTGAACGGAAGGAAGGCGATAGAATGTGGCTGTCGCTTTCGCCATACTGCTGTCCTCAGGGATCGAGGGGGCGATATGCTTGTTGCGCAGATATCCGATATCCACGCCAGTCCAGATAGTCCGTCGCTGCTCGCATTCGAAAGAGCAATCGATTGGTTAAAGGCTTTCCGGCCGGATGCGTTTGTCCTGACCGGTGATCTGGTGGACGACGGATGGCAACAGGGCTATCGCCAGATTGCGGAAAGCCTGAATGCGCTGGATTTCCCTACCTATCTCCTGCCGGGTAACGGTGATGATCAATCGGTGATGCGAGCCGAGCTTGCCGAAGTTGGTAACTGGGCAGGCGCGGCGGGGCCGATGCATTTCCGGGCGGCTCTCAATGATACAACCCTTGTTGGCGTCGATGTAACGGTAACCGGCCAAAGCCATGGCGATATCCGGCCGCATCTGTCGTGGCTGAAGAGTACGCTCGCCGATGTTGCGGCGCCTTTTCTCCTCTTCATGCACCAGCCGCCGTTCGGCATCGGCATAGAAGTGCTCGATCAGGTCAGGTGCAGAAATGATGATGATCTTTTTGAGCTTTTGAACGCGGGCAGATCTCCGCCGCTTGGAATTCTCTGCGGCCATGTTCACCGGCCAGTTTCCGCCAGAGTAGGCTTGATTACCCTCCAGACATGCGGTTCGCTTTGCCCGCCCAATCCTCTTCTTCTCGGGGATCGGGCTGATCTTGCCGTTCTCGACGCTTCCTCCTTTCTGGTGCACGAGGTCAGGAGCGACCGGCTGCTATCGCATGTGGTATCGATGCAGACGATTGCCGGCGCTTAGTCCGCTGGGAGCCGAAAAGAGCTTTCATCTCATGGCCCTCGATGGCTATATGATCAGATGATGATCATGCTGGAATGGATATTATGACAGACACTGTTCTCGACCGTTTTCTCCGCTATGTCGTCATCGACACCCAATCCGATCCCGCCTCATCCACGCAGCCGACCACCGAAAAACAGAAGGATCTCGGCCGGGTTCTGGTTGAGGAACTCTTGGAGATCGGCCTTTCGGATGCGCATCTTGACGAGCACGGCTATGTTTATGCGACCATTCCGGCCAATACCGACAAGCGCGTGCCGGTCATCTGCTTCTGCTCGCATATGGACACAGCGCCTGACTTCACCGGCAAGAACGTCAAGCCGCAGATGGTGAAGGCCTATGCGGGCGGGGATATCCAGCTTCCCGGTGATCCGAGCCGGGTGATCCGTGTTTCAGAACATCCTGAGCTGAAGAACCAGATTGGCAACGATATCGTTACGACCGATGGAACGACCCTGCTCGGCGCCGACGACAAGGCGGGCCTGGCGGAAATCGTGGCTGCCGCGCAGATCCTCGTCAATAATCCCGGGATCAAGCATGGGACGATCAAGATCCTGTTTACGCCAGACGAAGAGGTCGGCCGTGGCGTCAACAAAGTCGATCTGAAGAAGCTCGGCGCGGAATTTGCCTATACGATGGATGGCGAAACCGCCGGCCATATCGAGGACGAGACCTTCTCGGCAGATAGCGTCGATATCGTTATCGCCGGCGTGGCAATCCATCCGGGTTTTGCCAAGGACCGGATGGAAAATGCCATCAAGATTGCCGGCGCGATTATCGACCGGCTGCCGAAGGAGATCGCCCCGGAGACGACCGAGGGGAAGCAGGGCTTCATCCATCCGACAGGGGTGGCGGGCTCGATGGAAAAGGCTGCGATCAGCCTCATCATTCGCGATTTCACCGACGAGGGTCTGACCGAGAAAGAGACAATGCTCGAAGCGATCGTCAAGGATGTGATGAAGGCCTATCCGGGCTCTACCTATCGTTTTGACGTTAAGGAACAATACCGCAACATGAAGGTTGTGCTCGACCGTCATCCTGAGATCGTCGAGAACGCCGTCGAGGCGGTGCGCCGGGCGGATATGACGCCAGTGCGCGGCAGTATCCGCGGCGGCACCGACGGCTCGCGTCTTTCCTTCATGGGCCTGCCGTGCCCCAACATTTTCGCTGGTGGTCACGCCTTCCACTCACCGCTCGAATGGGTTAGCCGCCAGGATATGGAAAAGGCCGTCAGGACGATCGTGGAGCTCGCCAAGGTCTGGGAAGAGCGCGCCTAGCGCTCTTCATTCTTCCGCAATCAGCCGCCGTTTGCCGAAATGCCTGGTCGCAACATCACGCTGTCATAGGCAGGGCGCGGTGTCGGGATGGCGATAGGCGTGCCGGGTTCAGGCTCGATCGCGGTCGCTGCTGGTATCGGCAACGGGTTGGTACTTGCCGTCGCCGCGGGGTCTGGGGACGGGATCGGTACCGGAACATCTGACGGGATCAACACCTCGAATTGTGGCGGCAGCATGCTTTCGCCGGGCACATAGTTCATCGCGACTTCGTAGGACGGCAGTGGTGGCGGCGTTTCGAGCGTTCCATCTTCGTCGCGCTTCTCGTAGAAGGCGTTGCCGCCCGCGACCGTCACATAGTGCATGTTATTGTAAGGAAATTTCAATCCTGCGGTGTGGAAGAACATCGCGTCCTTCACGGCCGGATGGCGTTCGCCCTTCAGGATCGCGTCAGCCGCGGTCGCAAGCTCAGGCTCTGCCTGCGGCTTGACCTCGCGTGTCATGACACCGGGCGCAAACTGCCTCTTCTGGGCGACGACGCCGCAGATGGAATCGGCATAGGCGCCGGAGGTCAGCCTGTTCATGACCACACTGCCGACAGCCAGATAGCCATCCTCATCCGAATGCTGCGATTCGAAGTACATCGCCCGCTTCAGGCAGTCGCGATCTTTTGTGGTGTAATTGAAAGTGACCTTTGCCGGTTGAACCTGTTTCGATTTGGCTTTAACCGGCGCTGCCGCCGGTTTCGGTGTCGTCGTGCAGCTCGCGGCTGCCAGTCCTACGAATAAAATCCCGACCAGGGATTTTCCAAAGGAAATCTCCGCCCTCAACGCCAGGTGCCTCCTATTGGAATTAGTCCAGCCCTTTTCGATCTAAGCGAAAACGTTTTTACCCGGCATGTGACAAAAATACAAACAACCGGAGATCACAAAAATAACAAAGGGTTCCCGCCGAAATACGATTCTGGCGGGAACCGGTGATATCAATTCCGGAAAAGCTTCCAGCGTATCGGCTTGAAGGCGACGCGGGACCGGTCGAGCCTGTCGGCTTCGCTCGGCGGAAGCTCGATCTCGATATGCGGGCGGTCCTTGCCGATGTCGAGTTCGATATGGCGGGTACCTGCGACGCGCCGGCTGGCGACTGGTTGGCCGGCGATGCAGTTCTCGGCGGATTCGCAGAGCCGGACATCGTGCGGGCGGAAATAGAGCTGCGCAGCACCATCGGCCTCGCTCTCGGCATTGAGGCCGAGCGAGCGACCCTCGAAGTGGATATCGCCGCCGGCGACCTCCACCTGCAGGCAGTTCGACTGGCCGACGAAGCCGTAGACGAAGGGTGAGTTGGGGCTGTCATAGACCTGGTCCGGCGTGCCGACCTGCTCGATTGCACCCTGGCTCATGACGACGACGCGGTCGGCAAGCTCCATCGCCTCATCCTGATCGTGGGTGACGAAGACGGTGGTGTGGCCGGTGCGGTCATGGATTTCGCGTAGCCATTTGCGTAGGTCCTTGCGCACTTGCGCATCGAGCGCGCCGAAGGGCTCGTCGAGCAGCAGGACGTTCGGCTCGACCGCCATGGCGCGGGCAAGGGCCACGCGCTGGCGCTGGCCGCCGGAAAGCTGCGCCGGATAGCGCTTTTCAAGACCCGAAAGCTGTACGAGGTCGAGCAGTTCCAGCGCTCGCTTGCGGATTTCCGCTTTCGGCGGACGGCGCGACGCATTGCGCACCTTCAGGCCGAAGGAGACGTTGTCGAGCACTGTCATATGGCGGAAAAGCGCATAGTGCTGGAACACGAAGCCGATATTGCGTTGCTGGACTGTCTTCCTCGACGCATCCTCTTCGCCGAAGAAGATCTGGCCCTCGGTCGGGCTTTCAAGGCCGGCGATAAGGCGCAGAAGCGTGGTCTTGCCGGAGCCGGAGGGGCCGAGCAATGCGATCAATTCACCTGAGCGGATATCGAGCGAGACATCGTGCAGCGCCGGAAAGCGGTCGAATTCCTTGCGTATGTTTTGGACGCGTACTTCCATTCTAATTCCTTCAGTGCCGCCGGCTGGCGGCGATTTCGGCGCTATAGCGCATTTCCAGCAGCGTCTTCAAAACAAGTGTGACGAGGGCAAGCAGGGCCAGAAGCGAAGCGACCGCAAAGGCCCCGGTGAAATTATACTCGTTGTAGAGGATTTCCACCTGCAACGGCATCGTATTGGTCTGCCCGCGAATATGGCCCGATACGACCGACACGGCGCCGAACTCACCCATAGCGCGGGCATTGCACAGCAGCACGCCGTAGAGCAGGCCCCATTTGATGTTCGGCAGCGTGACGTGCCAGAAGGCTTGCCAGCCGCTTGCGCCGAGCGAAAGGGCCGCTTCCTCATCCTGCGTTCCCTGTTCCTGCATGAGCGGGATGAGCTCGCGCGCCACGAAGGGAAAAGTGACGAACATGGTGGCGAGGATCAGCCCCGGCGCCGCAAACAGGATCTTGATGTCGTTGGTGCTCAGCCACTGGCCGAGCCAGGTGTTGGCGCCGAAGAGCAGCACGAAGACAAGGCCTGAAATGACCGGCGAGACCGAAAACGGCAGATCGATCAGTGTGGTCAGGAACGCCTTGCCCTTGAACTCGAACTTGGCGATCGCCCAGGCGGCGGCAACGCCGAAGGCGAGGTTCAGTGGCACACTGACGCCGGCGACGATCAGCGTCAGGCGGATGGCCGAGAAGGTTTCAGCATCCTGAAGGGCTGTGAAAAATGAACCGACACCCTTGCGGAAGGCCTCTACGAAGACGGCTGCGAGCGGCAGAAACAGGATCAGGAGCAGGAAGAGCAGCGAGATGACGACCAGCACGATGCGGGCGACCTTGCTTTCGGTGACGGCCGAATGAACCTTGTGCGCCCCGGCCGTCGAGGTGATTGCGACGGAATCAGACGCCATAACCGTACCTCCGCCTGCTCCAGCTCTGGATGAGATTGATGACGAGCAGCATCGTAAAGGAGATGATCAGCATTATAGCAGCAATACCCGTTGCGGCCGCGTAATTATACTCTTCGAGCTTGATGACGATCAGCAGCGGGGCGATCTCCGATTTGAACGGCAGGTTGCCGGCAATGAAGATGACCGAGCCGTATTCACCGACGGCGCGGGCGAAGGCAAGGGCGAAACCTGTCAGTACTGCGGGTGCAAGGCCCGGCAGCAGCACGCGTGCGATTGTCTGGAAACGATTGGCGCCGAGCGTGGCGGCAGCCTCCTCCACTTCCTTGTCGATCTCTTCCATGACCGGCTGGACCGTTCGCACGATGAAGGGCAGGCCGACGAAGATGAGGGCGACGACGATACCGGCCGGCGTGAAGGCGATCTTGATGCCGAGTGGCGTCAGGAACTGCCCGACCCAGCCGTTCGGAGCGTAGAGGGTTGTCAGTGCGATGCCGGCGACAGCCGTCGGCAGGGCGAAGGGCAGGTCCACCATGGCGTCGATAATGCGTTTGCCGGGGAACCGGTAACGAACCAGGACCCAGGCGAGGATGACGCCAAAGACGACATTGAGACAGGCGGCGATGAAGGCGCAGCCGAAGCTGATGCGCAGCGCGCTCAGCGTTCGCTGGTCGAATGCAATGCCGAAGAACTTCTCCCAGCCGAGTGTGCTCGACCGCCAGGCAAGGCCAGACAGCGGGACAAGGACGATGAGGGTAAGCCAGATCAAGGTAAGGCCGAGCGCCAGTCCGAAACCCGGAATGACGCTCGGCCGCTTGAACCGCCACCGTGTGGGGTTATGTGCGCTCATAAGACCTATTATTGGGCAGGCTTGTAGATCTGGTCAAATACGCCGCCGTCGCCGAAGAATTTCGGCTGTGCGTCCTTCCAGCCGCCGAAGTCGTCAATCGTAGCGAGCGTCAGCTTCGGGAAGCGGGCAATATCAGCCGGATCGGCTGCTTCCGGCTTGATCGGGCGGTAATAATGCTTTGCCGCGATCTTCTGGCCTTCATCCGAATAAAGGTAGTTCAGATAGGCTTCCGCGACCTTGCGGGTGCCCTTCTTGTCGACGTTGCCATCGACGATTGCGACAGGCGGATCGGCGCGGATCGAGAAGGCGGGGGTCACGATCTCGAACTGGTCGGGGCCGAGTTCCTCAAGCGAGAGATAGGCTTCGTTTTCCCAGGCGAGCAGCACATCGCCGAGGCCGCGCTGGACAAAGGTGGTCGTAGCGCCACGTGCGCCGCTGTCGAGAACCGGAACGTGCTGCAGGAGTTTGGTCACATAATCCTGCGCCTTGGCTTCGTCACCGCCGTTCGCCTGCTTGGCCCATGCCCAGGCCGCAAGGAAGTTCCAGCGAGCGCCGCCGGAGGTCTTCGGGTTCGGCGTGATGACCTGCACGTCGTCCTTGATCAGATCACTCCAATCCTTGATGCCCTTCGGGTTGCCSTTGCGCACGAGGAAGACGATCGTCGAAGTGTAGGGGGTCGAATTGTTCGGGAACTTGGTCTTCCAGTCAGCCGGGATCTTCCCCGTCGCCTTGGCGATCGCGTTGATATCGCCTTCGAGAGCGAGGGTCACGACGTCGGCGTCAAGGCCGTCGATGACCGAGCGCGCCTGGGCGCCGGAACCACCATGAGAGGCCTGGATCGTTACGGCTTCGCCGGTGTCGGCTTTCCACTTTGCGGCGAAGGCGGCGTTGAAATCCTTATACAATTCGCGTGTCGGATCATAGGACACGTTCAGAAGCGTCTGGTCGGCGAAGGCCGGTGCGACGCTGCCGATCGCAAAGCTGCCTGCCATGACCGCGGCCGCGATGAGCCGGGTGAGCCTTAAAGTCTGCATGGGAACCCTCCGTGGTTATGCGCTAAACTCTATCAACTAGGTCGTATAATGAAACGAAGATTGTTCCGGTTCCGGGGACCAACCTTAGAAAGCCATCCCATTTTCAGCGGGTGATTGCGAATGGGACGTGCTGTCAGTTGGCCGCGGCCAATTAAGGCGCCACGCCACAGTCGTGATTTTTCTGCCACAGTTCGATCCTGAAAGTGGCATTGGTGTGTCGATTTTTAGTCATCTTTTGCAGCACTGACGTTTTCGAGTGCCTACATGGATTTCCGGTCGTTGGGATTCGGCGACCGATGGTGGGGGTGCCCTTGAAGCACTGCTCGCCTCTTTCAAACCGTAAAAGGTCTTTCTGATGTCTATTAAAACTATCCTTCTTGGCTCTGTCGCCGCCCTTGCAGCGGTTTCCGGAGCCCATGCAGCCGACGCTATCGTCGCAGCCGAGCCGGAGCCCGTAGAATATGTTCGCGTTTGCGACGCCTACGGGACTGGCTACTTCTACATCCCGGGCACCGAAACCTGCCTTCAGATTAGCGGTTACATCCGTTTCCAGGCTAACGTTGGCCAGAATACCGGCGCCTCCACAACCAACCCGAACGACTCCGACTGGGATGCCGTTACCCGTGGTCAGGTCACCTTCCAGACCAAGAACGACACCGAGTACGGCACGCTCACGGGCGTGATCACGCTGCGTACCAACGCTGACAATGCCACCAACCAGACCACCACGCTCGACGAAGGCTACATTGATATCGCCGGCTTCCGCGTTGGTAAGCAGTACAGCTGGTGGGATGACGATCTGAGCGGCGAGACGGACACGCTCTCGAGCAACGAGACGACCCACAACTCGATCCGCTATCAGTACGAGACCGACAACTTCGCAGCCGGTATCTCGGTCGACGAACTTGAAGAAGCCTATGCCGAGAAGCCGGGCGAAGGCCCGAACAACTTCGGCGTTGCAGCCCAGGTTTCCTTCAAGAGCGGCGCATTCAGCGGCTACCTGCTCGGGGGCTACGATTCCGACAACGAGGAAGGCGCCATCCGCGCAATCCTGTATGCCGACATCGGCCCCGGCACCCTCGGCCTCGCTGGCATCTGGGCTAGCGGCGCCAACTACTACTACGAAGAGTCCGAATGGACGATCGCTGCAGAGTACAAGGTGAAGCTCACCGACAAGTGGGCCGTTACCCCGGCCTTCCAGTACTTCGACAAGATCGATCTCGATGCTGACGGCAAGGGCTTCAGCGGCGGCAGCGCCTACACGACCGGCGTGACCGTCGACTACCAGATCGTTGAAAATCTGCGCAGCAAGCTCAGCGTTCAGTATCACGACGAAGAAGACGGCGACGACGAAACCTTCGGTTTCCTGCGTCTCCAGCGCGACTTCTAATAAAAAGGGGCCGAAGCGGCCCCTTGTCATCGATTTGCCTTCCCCCCGCTACGGCGGGGAGAAGGTCGAGAACGCGAAGCGAATTTATCCTTACACGCGCGAATCCGCGATGAAATCCGAGTAGAATTCATCGACACTTCTGGCCTTGCGCATGGCCGCCAGGACGCCTTCCGATTGAAGCCTGCGGGCGATTGCGGCAAGCACGTTCAGATATTCCCCGCGATTATTTTCCCCGAAGAGCAGTACGAAGGCGATGTCCGTCGGGATATCGTCGATCGCATCGAAATCCAGCGGCTGCGCGAAACGGATCAGCAGGCCACGCGGGCTCGTCATACCGTTGATGGCTGCATGGGGAACGGCAATGCCGTTGCCGATGCCGGTGGAGCCGAGCTTCTCCCGCGATTCGAGCGCTTTCAGCACGGTCTGACCGTCAATGCCGAAGGCGTTGCCAGCCTTTTCGGCAATCGCCTGCAGCGCGCGCCACTTGGTCGTCACCGACAGGCCGATGAAGGTGTGCTCCGGCCGGATGATATTAGAGAGGTTCATTTCATTCTCGATGCTGTACGAGGCGGGTATCAGTCAGGCTCGCGGAGCCGATAGCCGACGCCGGTCTCGGTGGTGATATAGTGTGGCTGGTCGGGAATCTGCTCGACCTTTTGCCGCAGCTGGCGCACATAGACGCGCAGATACTGCACGTCCGCCGCCGGCCCCCATACCTGCTTCAGGAGAAACTGATGTGTCAGCACCTTGCCGGCATGCTGAGCAAGTACGCGCAGGATGTCGTATTCCTTCGGCGACAGCTTGATCTCCCTGCCGTCGACCTTGACGATGCGCTTGACGAGATCGATCGACAGCCCGCCCGTCTGAAAGATCGCCTTTTCGCCCTGTTGCTGCAGCCGGTGGCGGAGCGCCACGCGGATGCGGGCACCGAGTTCGTTGACGCCGAAGGGCTTCGTCACATAGTCGTCAGCACCGCTTTCCAGCGCCTTGACGATGCCGGCCTCGTCGGTACGGCTCGACAGGATGACGACAGGCATGGTGAGCCCGTCCTCGCGCCATTCCTGCAAAAGGTCATGGCCCGGCATGTCGGGAAGGCCGAGATCGAGCACGATGAGATCGGGCTGGTCGTCCTTGACGGACTGGCGGGCCGCCCCGGCATTCGGCGCCTCATGAACTTCATAGCCCTGCGCGGTGAGGCCGACGCGTAAAAGCTTGCGGATCGGGGGCTCGTCGTCGACGACGAGAATCTTGACGGCTGAACCGGTCATTTGAGTTCATCCAGTTTGGGAATATCATTCGGTTTGGGAAGGCGGATGGTGAAGACAGCGCCGGACCGGTCCGTCCGGTTGCCGGCGGTGATCGTCCCGCCCATCGCCTCGATGAAGCCCCGGCATATGGAGAGGCCGAGGCCGGTGCCGGCGCGCACCTGATCGCCCTTGCGCACACGGTAGAAGGTGTCGAAGACACGGGTAAGGTCTGCAGGGGGAATGCCCGGGCCTTCGTCGGAGACCTGTACGACGACATTATCGGCATCCGCCCAACCCTCGATGCGGATGACGGAACCCTCGGGCGCGTATTTGGCGGCATTGTCGAGCAGATTGAAGAGGACCTGTTCGAAGAGAACAGGATCGACGCGAACCATGGGCAGGTCAGCAGCGATCGTCATCTCCGTCCTGTGATGGTCGAGGATCTTGGCAGCCCTTCGCAAAGCGGTGCCGGCGATGTCGCCGGCATAGTGCAGCGCATAATTCGGTTCCATAGCACCGGATTCGATCTTCGTCATGTCGAGCAGGTTGGCGATAAAGCGGTTGAGGCGCTCGGATTCATCGACCACGGTCGAGAGAAGATCGGTGCGGTCCTCCGCCGGCATGGAATCGAAATAGTCGCGTAGCGTGCCGGACGCGCCGAGGATAGCTGCAAGCGGCGTTTTCAGATCGTGCGAGATCGAGGTCAGCAAGGCAGACCGCAGGCGATCGGCTTCCGCCGCAAGCTTGGCGCGATCGACATCGGCGACGAGCTGAACGCGCTCGATGGCGAGTGCCGCCTGGTCCGCAAGAGCGTCCAGAAGACGCTGCTGCTCGGGTGTCAGCAGCGGGCCGTCGCGGCGGTCGCTGTCCAGCCCGATGACGCCGACGGCGGTGCGGCCGGTGCGCAGCGGTACATAGAGGCGCTTGGCACCGGGCAGAGTATCGGCGCCGCGCCCGGCCGCATGATTATGCTCCCAGGCCCAGCGGGCGGCGGCTATATCGGCATCGACGAGCGTATCGTCAGGCGGATAACCGGCCTTGACCGCGATGGAATTGTCCTCCGGCAGAAGCAGAACGACGCGCACCTTGAGCATCGAGGCGATCTGGAAGGCGGTTGCCCAGAGAACGTCATCGAGCGTGCCGGTGCCGGCGAGCTTCTTGGAAAAGAGATAGAGGTCTTCCGTCGTTCGCGCCCTCTGCCGGGCGGCGACCGCCTGCCGCTGCACCGTCGCCGTGAGATTTGAGGCGATAACGGCGACGCCTAGGAAGAAGAAGAGCGCCAGCACGCTTTCAGGGTCGCTGATCGTCAGCGTATAGCGCGGCGGCAGGAAGAAGAAGTTAAAGGAGAGGGCGCTGACGATACAGGTATAGAGCGCGGGCCTCAGGCCATGGATGACGGCTGACGTCAGCACCGCCATCAGGAAGACGAGCGCCAGATTGCGTACGTCGAGAACCTGATCGAGCACCACGCCGACAGCCAGCGCAATGGCGACATAGGCGGTGGAGAGTATGTAGGCCCGGAGATTCAGCGTCGGGGCGCTCGAAGCCGCCTTGACGCCGCGCTGTGAAGCCGTGTCTTTCTCGTTCCCGGAAATGACATGAACGCTGATATCGCCCGCCCGCCGGATCAGCTCGTCGGTTGTCGAACGGCTCCACCACCCCTCGCGCCAGGTCGGCTTTTTCGGGGCACCGATGACGATGTGCGTGACATTGTTGGCGGTGGCGTGCCGCACCAGCTCTTCCGCCACTTCGCGACCGGGAATGGTGATTGCTTCACCGCCGAGCTGTTCGGCAAGCCGCAAGGTGGCTGCGATCGTGTCTCGCTGCGTTTCCGAAAGATTGATGGAGCGATTGGTTTCGATATAGACGGCGGCCCAGGGGCCACGCAGGCGCGAGGCCATGCGCGAGGCATAGCGGACGAGCGAGGCAGAGCGGGGATGCTCGTCGATCGACACCAGCACGCGTTCGCCGGCGGCCCACGGGCCGGAAATCGCATGCGCCTGCATATGGGTCAGCAACTGGTCGTCGACGCGCTGGGCGGTCTTGCGCAGGGCGAGTTCGCGCAGCGCCGTCAGGTTGCCGGGCGTGAAATAATTGGTCAGCGCGCGCTCGGCGGTCTTTGCCACATAGACCTTGCCATCGTGAAGACGCTTGATGAGGTCGTCGGGTGTCAGGTCGATGATCTCGATATCATCAGCCATGTCGATCACAGAGTCCGGGACGGTTTCGCGCACCCGGATGCGGGTGATCTGCGAAACGACGTCGTTCAGGCTCTCCACATGCTGGATGTTCAGCGTCGAATAGACATCGATGCCGCGGTCGAGCAGTTCCTTGACATCGAGATAGCGCTTCGGATGGCGGCTGCCCTCGGCATTGGTATGAGCGAGCTCGTCGACGAGAACGAGATCGGGCTTGCGGGCGAGAATGGCATCGAGATTCATCTCTTCGAGCGACTGGCCGCGATAGGCGATCTTCACACGCGGAACGATCTCGAAACCGGCAAGCAGCGCCTCGGTCTCTTTGCGGCCATGGGTTTCGACGACGCCGATCACCACGTCAAGGCCATCGGCCATCTTGGCGTGGCCGGAGACCAGCATTTCATAGGTTTTGCCGACGCCCGGTGCAGCGCCCAGGAATATCTTCAGACGCCCGCGCGACTCCGCCCGGGCCTTTTCGAGAAGCGCATCGGGAGAGGGCCTGCCGGCCTGGTCGCGGTTGTCGTCTGGCATGCGGTTCGGTCTTTCTTCACGAGCAAGCCCCGGCCCGCTTGTCGCGCTCCGGGGCTCTCAACCTTTACTGAGTCATAGAAGCATCAAGGCTCTGGTTCAACGCCAGAACATTGACGGTCGGCTCGCCGAGCAGGCCGAGTTCGCGGCCCGTGACGGCTGCATCGACCAGCGCCTTGACCTTGGCTTCATCGACACCGCGGGCTTTGGCGACACGTGGCACCTGGAAATAGGCGGCATCCGGCGAGATGTGCGGATCGAGGCCGCTGCCTGAAGCGGTGACGAGGTCGGCGGGAACCTCGGCATTCGGGTTGGTCGCCTTGGCAGCCTCATAATCGCCTTTCACGCGATCGATCAGCTTCTGGCTGGTTGGGCCGAGGTTGGAGCCCGAGGATGCAGCGGCATTATAGCCATCGCCCGCGGCGGAAGGGCGGCCGTGGAAATACTTGTCGCTGGTAAAGGCCTGACCGATCAGCGTGGAGCCGATGACCTTCCCGTCCTTTTCAATAAGGCTGCCATTTGCCTGGAAAGGGAAGATGGCCTGAGCGGCACCCGTCATGGCAAGCGGGTAGAGAAGGCCGGTGATAGCCGTGGTGGCAACAATCATGACGATTGCCGGACGAAGTTCTTTCAACATTGTTGTAACTCCTTAGGCGAGGCCGACGGCCGTGATGACGATGTCGATCGCCTTGATGCCGATGAAGGGGACGATGATGCCGCCGAGACCGTAGATCAGCAGGTTGCGGGAGAGCAGCGCGCCGGCGCCGATCGGACGGTAGCGCACACCCTTCAGTGACAGCGGGATCAGCGCGATGATGATCAGCGCATTGAAGATGATCGCCGACAGGATGGCGCTCTGCGGCGTGGCGAGGCCCATGACATTGAGCACGCCAAGCTGCGGGTAGAACGTCAGGAACATCGCCGGGATGATGGCAAAGTACTTGGCGATGTCGTTGGCGATCGAGAAGGTCGTCAGCGCGCCGCGTGTCATCAGCAACTGCTTGCCGATTTCGACGATCTCGATGAGCTTCGTCGGGTCGCTGTCGAGGTCGACCATGTTGCCGGCCTCACGGGCTGCGACCGTGCCGGTGTTCATGGCCACGCCAACGTCGGCCTGTGCGAGGGCGGGAGCGTCGTTCGTGCCGTCGCCGCACATGGCGACCAGCTTGCCCTTGGCCTGCTCTTCGCGGATGAGCTGCAGCTTGTTCTCAGGCGTTGCCTGGGCGAGGAAATCGTCCACGCCGGCTTCGGCGGCGATGGCGGCTGCGGTCATCGGGTTGTCGCCGGTGATCATGACGGTCCGGATACCCATGCGGCGAAGCTCGTTGAAGCGTTCGCGGATGCCGCCCTTGACGATATCCTTGAGCTGGATGACGCCAAGCAGCTTGCCGTCGCGGGCAACGGCAAGCGGCGTTCCGCCGGCCTTGGCGATCTCATCTGATATCGACTGCAGTTCACGGACGATTTCGGCGCCGTTCTTCGAGGAGGCATCGCCATTGACGTAGGTCAGCACCGCATCGACAGCGCCCTTGCGGATCGCGGAGCCTTCAAGATCGACGCCGCTCATGCGTGTCTGGGCGGTGAAGGGCACGAAGGTGGCTTTCAGGCCGGCCATGTCGCGGCCTCGGATCGCATATTTCTCCTTGGCGAGCACGACGATCGAGCGTCCCTCAGGCGTCTCATCGGCAAGCGAGGCAAGCTGGGCCGCATCGGCGAGATCCTGTTCGGAGATGCCGCGGACCGGGCGGAAGCTGGTGGCCTGGCGGTTGCCCAGCGTGATCGTGCCAGTCTTGTCGAGCAGCAGCGTATCGACGTCACCGGCGGCTTCGACGGCGCGGCCGGACATGGCGAGCACGTTGAAGCGGACGAGGCGGTCCATGCCGGCGATACCGATTGCCGACAGCAGGGCGCCGATGGTGGTCGGGATCAGCGTGACGAAGAGGGCAACGAGCACGATGATCGGGATCGAGCCACCGGCATAGGCGGCAAAGCTCGGGATCGTCGCCGTGGCGAGCACGAAGATCAGCGTCATGCCGGCGAGCAGGATGTTGAGCGCGATTTCGTTCGGCGTCTTCTGGCGTTCGGCGCCTTCGACGAGTGAGATCATGCGGTCGAGGAAGGTCGAGCCGGCAGCAGCGGTGATGCGTACGCGGATCCAGTCGGAAAGAACCTGCGTACCACCTGTCACGGCCGAGCGGTCGCCGCCGGATTCACGGATAACAGGGGCGGACTCGCCTGTTATGGCCGCTTCGTTGACTGAGGCGACACCTTCGACGACTTCGCCGTCCGAGGGGATGATGTCGCCAGCTTCGACGAGGACGAGGTCGCCGACCTTCAGGCTCGTGCCGGGCACCATGCGGTAGCCGCTACCGTTGTTGGCGGTCAGCAGCTTGGCCTGGGTCTCGGTACGCGCTTTGCGCAGCGAGTCGGCCTGCGCCTTGCCGCGGCCTTCGGCGACGGCTTCAGCGAAGTTGGCAAACAGCACGGTGAACCAGAGCCAGAGGTTGATCTGGAAGGAGAAGGCGAGATTGCCGTTGCCTGAGACTAGGTCGCGCAGGAACAGGACTGTGGTCAGTGCCGAGACCGTGGCCACGACGAACATGACCGGGTTCTTGGCGAGGGTGCGCGGGTTGAGCTTGGTGAAAGCAGCGCCCACGGCCGGAATGAGGATGCGAGAATCCAGGATGCTCGCGGATTTTGCCTGGCTCATAAGAGACTCCAGCTTTGAAACGAGGATGGCGAACCGGATTGCCGGTCAGCCCTGTAAGATTCTGATCGCGCAGACGATGACGAGCAGGCCTGCCATCATCACCAGGATGATGTCGGAGGCGCGCGGCGTCCGCTGGGCTCCACGCCCCGACAGACCGGGACGTGGATGGAAGGCTTTTCGAAGCCTGTGACGGATGATCATGACACCCACCTCAGAAGGTCTGGCCGGCAATGGTGACCAGGTGCTCGACGACGGGGCCGAGGGCCAGTGCCGGGAAGAAGGTGAGACCACCGACGATCAGGATCGTGCCGATGAGCAGGCCGACGAAGAGGGGGCCATCCGTCGGGAATGTACCTGCCGAGGCCGGAACCGTCTTCTTCGTGACCAGAGAGCCGGCAATCGCAAGAGCCGGAATGATGACGAGGAAGCGGCCCATCAGCATGCCGATGCCGAGCGTGATGTTATACCAGGGCGTATTGCCCGTCAGGCCGCCGAAAGCCGAGCCGTTGTTGGCCGCAGCCGACGTATAGGCATAGAGGATTTCGGAGAACCCGTGCGGGCCGGCCGTGCCGATCGAGGCGACTGCCGAGGGCAGCACGCTGGCGATCGCGGTGAAGACCAGCATGGCGAGCGGCAGGCAGAGGATGGCGAGAACGGCCATCTTCATCTCCTTCGCCTCGATCTTCTTGCCGAGATATTCCGGCGTGCGGCCGACCATGAGGCCTGCCACGAAGACGGCGACGATGATGAACATCAGGATGCCGTAGAAGCCAGCGCCGACGCCGCCGACGATGACTTCGCCGAGCTGCATGTTGATGAGCGGGATCAGGCCGCCAAGCGCCGTGAATGAGCCGTGCATGGCATTGACCGCGCCGCAGGAAGCAGCCGTAGTGATGACCGCAAACAGCGAGGACATGGCAACGCCGAAGCGGACTTCCTTACCTTCCATATTGCCGCCGCCGAGACCGAAGGCATGCATTAGCGGGTTGCCGGCAGCTTCCGCCCAGTAGGTGATGCCGACGCCGACGATGAAGAGCAGGCCCATGGAGGCGAGGATCGCCCAGCCCTGGCGCTGGTTGCCGACCATGCGGCCGAAGACGTTGGTGAAGGCTGCACCGATCGCAAAGATCGACACCATCTGGATCATGTTCGAGATATTGTCGGGGTTCTCGAAGGGATGGGCGGAGTTGGCATTGAAGAAACCGCCGCCATTGGTGCCGAGCATCTTGATCGCAAGCTGCGAGGCGACGGGGCCGACGGCGATCGTCTGCTTGGCGCCTTCGAGCGTCGTGGCATCGACATAGGGGCCGAGCGTCTGCGGCACGCCGAGCCAGACATAGGCAAGCGTCAGCACGATGCAGATCGGCAGCAGAATGTAGAGCGTGGCGCGGATCATATCGACCCAGAAATTGCCGATCGCCTTGCCCGATGCGCGCGAGAAGGCGCGGATGAACGCAACGGCAATCGCCATGCCTGTCGCAGCCGACACGAAGTTCTGGACGGTGAAGCCCATCATCTGTGTCAGGTAGGACATGGTGCTTTCGCCACCGTAATTCTGCCAATTGGTATTGGAGACGAAGCTGACGGCGGTGTTGAAGGAGAGTTCCGGACCGACGGCGGCCATGCCGGCCGGGTTATAGGGCAACGCGCCTTGCAGGCGCATCAGCGCATAAAGCACGATGACGCCCATCAGGTTGAACATCAGCATGGCGAAGGCATAGGAGGTCCAGTGCTGGTCTTCACGTTCGCTGGTGCCGGCAACGGCGTAAAGTCCTCGTTCGATCGGAACGAGGACCGGTGAAAGAAATGTGTGCTCGCCGCTGAAGACACGCGTCATATAGCCGCCGAGCGGTTTGACGAGCATGAGGACGATCCCGCAGTAAAGCAGAATCTGAAGCCATCCGTTGAGGGTCATGGGAGGAAACTTTCAGTACCCGGCTGCTTCAATCAGAAGCGCCGGCTCTTTCAGAAACGTTCTGGGCGGATGAGAGCGTAGGTGAGGTAGACGGTGAGAAACACGGTCACGGCACCGCTCAAGATATAATCGAGGGTCATCTGTTCTCTCCTGTCAAAGCCTGTCGCAGGCGCGCGTATAGGCAAAGCAAAGTCCGAAAAATACGATTGCAGTGCCGAGTAGAATTATATCCATCATCGATCTTGACTCCGGTTTGTTATTCTTGGAGTCAGACAAGACAAAGGGCGCCGGCTCAGTGGAAGCGACACCTTTTATGCTTTCTGGCGTGGAGATGATCTTTGCGATCTCTCGGACATTAATATGCGGCCGAAGTGCATAAAGGTTCGAGATTGCATCGGGGGCATCAATATAAAAATCTTATAAATGCCTTTATGCGGTCAAAACGTGCTTATGCGGCCGGAAAGACAAAAAACGCCGTGCCCGGACGGAACGGCGCTATTTCGAACAGCTTGATATCGGAAGGTTCAGGGATCGACCCGGAACTGGTAGTGGCCCTCAGCACTGTGGCCGTCCATCGAGAGTACGCGCCAGTTGAGCGTATAGACGCCAGGCGCCATGGACGGATCGAGCGGGACCTTGAAGACGGAGCCTTCCGGTCCCGAAAGAAACGGCTTGCCGGTCGGCAATGTCAGGCCCTGGGCATCGAGAAGGGTGGCGGTCGAGCGGGCGAGATCGACAGGGCCGGTGAAGGTGAGCTCGAGATTGGCCGGCACCAGCTTTTCTTCCTGCTGCGGCGGCGGAAGCGATGCTTCTTCGATCGCCGCAGACGCCTCGTTTGCGGCAAAGAGAAGAGATGCGAACAGGCAGAATGACACAATCGATTTCATGACGGTCTTCCTTACATTGCCGATCCGCATGGTGTCGGGAGCGTCATGCACCCGCCGCGCCATGCCGTCGCATGCTTAATAACGCTGCGGAGGGCGATTTCGATCCCGCGCCCGTGCAATAACCCGCACTGGCTGCAGCAGTGGCTGCGGTTGGCGGCCTTGCTGGAGTGCAGCAACGGTCTCGTCCACCAGGTTGTGCCAGAATTCGCGGAGCTGTCGCGTGATCTGCGAGTTGGAAGACAGGTTTCTGCCGACATTATCGTTGTCGTGCGTCATCGCGTTACTCCTTTCCACTTTGTCGTGGTCCTTGATGGTAAATGTAGTCCTCGCCGGGCCTTTCTGGAATCATACGGACGTCTAGTGCGAGCTTATCTTTCGGGTGATAATCATGTGAGCATTTCGTCACATAATGAGCAAAAGCCTGATGGAGATGATTGAATTGCTGGGCCTTGCGGTCTTATAGTCGCCGCAACGGCGCCCCATGAATCGCGGGAGCCATAGGGAAGGAAACCGATCATGACCAAAGTCCGTGCGCTGGTACTGGAGCGCCAGCATGAGCTTGCGCTTCGCGATATCGATCTACCTCTGGAGACAGGGCCTGGGCAGGTGAAGATCAAGATCCACACCGTTGGTGTCTGCGGCTCCGACGTGCATTACTACACGCATGGCAAGATCGGCCCCTTCATCGTCAACGAGCCAATGGTGCTCGGCCATGAGGCGGCAGGCACTGTGGTCGAGGTCGGCTCCGGTGTGACGCATCTGAAGGTCGGCGATCGCGTCTGCATGGAACCCGGTATTCCCGATCCCAATTCCAAGGCAAGCCGGCTCGGCATGTACAATGTTGATCCGGCCGTTGCCTTCTGGGCGACGCCGCCGATCCACGGCGTGCTGACGCCTGAGGTCGTGCATCCGGCCAATTATACGTTCAAGCTGCCCGACAATGTCAGCTTCGCCGAAGGCGCGATGGTCGAGCCTTTCGCGGTCGGCATGCAGGCAGCCACCAAGGCGAAGATTGCACCCGGCGACACGGCCGTCGTCCTCGGTGCCGGCCCGATCGGCACCATGGTTGCGATTGCTGCTCTTGCCGGCGGCTGCGCCCGCGCGATCGTTGCCGACCTCGCCCAGCCGAAGCTCGATATTGCTGCACAGTACCAGGGCGTTATACCGGTCAATATCCGCGAAAAAAACCTCGCCGAGGAAGTCAGCCGACTGACCGATGGCTGGGGTGCGGATGTGGTCTTCGAATGCTCGGGCTCACCGAAGGCCTGGGAGACGATCATGGCGCTTCCGCGCCCCGGCGGCGTCATCGTCGCCGTCGGGCTGCCGGTCAACCCGGTCGGCTTCGACGTCTCGACGGCCTCCACCAAGGAAATCCGCATCGAGACGGTGTTCCGCTACGCCCATCAGTATGAGCGCTCGATCGCCCTTCTCGGATCGGGTCGTGTCGACCTTAAGCCGTTGATATCAGAGACCTTCACCTTCGAGGATTCGATCAAGGCCTTTGACCGCGCGGTCGAGGCGCGTCCGACGGATGTCAAGCTGCAGATCGTCATGGACTAAGGCCCTTTACGGGTACTTGATCCCAAATTTCCTCTTGCGAAGCACCAGCGCCGCGCCCGCGATGAGGGCCGCGGCGCCGAGTGCGATCAGCAGATGATGATGCAGCGGCAGGCGACCGAATATCTGGTGAATCCCGTGCCCAAAGGCATAGCCGAGTGCCGTGAAAAGCTGGCCCCAGATGAGCGCCGCCAGAAGGTTGAGCACGAGGAACCTCTGCGTCGATATATGCGTCGTGCCGATGACGATCGGGCTGATCGTCCGCAATCCCACCAGAAAGCGGAACGCAAAAATGAAGCCGGTCGGATATTTTTCGAGAAGTTGCGTGACCCGTGCGAGCGCCGGCGTCTCCATCACGCGGCGAACGAAACTCCATTGGGCGGCATAGCGGCCGGCAAAGAACCACATCTGATCTCCGGCGAATGATCCCGCCGAGGCGGCCATTGAGGCGGCCCAATAGGTCAGAAGGTCGCGATGCGCGATGACGCCGCCGAGAAAGGCGGCAGTTTCACCCTCAAAGGCGGTGCCGAGAAAGATCGCCGGGAGGCCGTAATTTTCGATCAGCAGTTCGATATTCAATGACCGGTCTCCCGCTGATTGCGATCTTCGGGATCAGATCGCCTTCAAATCACCCAGCAGCGTCGGGATCAATTCCGAAACGGTCGGGTGTATCGGCACGGACCACCGCAGCACCGGATAGGTCGTGCCGGCATTCATGGCATCGATGAAGCCGTGGATTGCCTCGTCGCCTTCGATGCCGAGAATGGCTGCACCCAGGATTTCCTTGGTCTCGGCATCTGCGACCACCTTCATGAAGCCCTTGGTTTCGCCGCGCTCATTGGCGCGGCCGACCCTGCTCATCGGCCGCGTCGAGACCATGATCCTGCGGCCTGAGGCGCGTGCCTGCTTTTCCGTCATGCCGACGCGGCCAAGCGGCGGATCGATATAGAGGGCATAGGCCAGAATGCGGCTCGAAACTTTGCGGTCGCCACCGTCCAACAGATTGGCGGCGGCGATCTCGAAGTCATTGTAGGACGTATGGGTGAAGGCGCCGTGGCCGTTGCAGTCCCCGAGCGCCCATATGCCTTCGACATTGGTGGCCAACCGGTCGTCGACGGTAATGAAGCCGCGCTTGTCGGTGGCCACACCCGCGGCATCGAGGCCGAGGTCGTCGGTATTCGGCGTCCGGCCGGTGGCGACAAGCACATGGCTTGCCTCGATCGTTTCGGAGTCGGCTGTGACGGTCACACCATCGGCGCCCTTGGCAAAGCGGATGTCCTTGACGTCGGTATGGATCTTTATGCCCTCGGATCTCAGGATTTCGGCGATCGCATCGGAAATATCCTCGTCCTCGCGGGAGGCGAGTTTCGGGCCGCGCTCGATCACCGTCACCGCCGTACCGAAACGCCGGTACATCTGTGCGAATTCCAGGCCGATATAGCTGCCGCCGATAATGGCGAGATGCTTCGGCAGGCTGTCGAGATGGATGATGCCGGTGCTGGTCAGATAATCGATATCGGCAAGGCCCGGCATATCGGGGATCGTCGGGCGGGCGCCGACATTGAGGAAAATCTTCGGTGCCGTCAGCGTCTCGCCGTTGACGACGACTTCTTTCTGGCCTGTGAAGCGGGCATGGCCGTAGATGACTGTCATAGTCTTCATGCCACCGAACCAGCCGCTTAAACCGTTGCGCGCATCCATTATGATCGTCTCTGCGCGATGGCGCACGGTCTTCATGTCGATTGCGATTTCGCCCGGGATCTGCACGCCGTAATCGGCGCCACTCCGCGCCACATGGGCAGCGCGGGCGCTTGCTACCAGTGTCTTCGTCGGCATGCAGCCTGCATTGACGCAGGTGCCGCCGAGGAACTTGCGCTCGATCAGCGCCACCTTCATGCCCGTTTCCGCCATGCGGGCGGCGAGGAATGGGCCGGCCTGGCCGGCGCCGATGACGATTGCGTCGAAGCTCTTCATCAGACTGCCCACGCGATGATAATGGCGCCAATGACAGCAACGGCATCCTCGATCAGGGCCGCCGGACGATCCTGGCCGAAGGAGGCCGCGAGCTTGCCGCGGGCGGCTGCACCGCCGAGCGTGCCGATGACCGCGCCGATGATGCCGGCGATCAGGCCGGCGAAGAGCAGACTGCTTGCGGCGCCGATGACGGCACCGCACAGCGCGCCGACGATGATGCGGGTGGCGAACTGGATCGGCACCTTGCGCGAGGGGGTGGAAGGTAACTGGTCGGTGATGAGCTCAATGATGGCAAGCGCCGTGAATATCCACGGTGTCCACTGGTAGCCCATGAAGGCAAGCGGCGTCTGAGAGATATCGAACCAGCCGAGTGCCGCGCCCCAGGCGATGGCGGCAGGTGCGGTCATGGCGCGAAGACCGGCAATGACGCCGATCAGAAGTGCGAGCAGCAGAAACATATGCAAATCCCCCTTGCACCGCAGGCCTCTCTGCCGCGGCAAGGGGAGGTTTGCACATTGTTGTCAAGGTTGCAATTCGCCTCGCGCGCGACTGAATTAGTTGGAGAAGGCGGCAATGCCTGTGATCGCACGACCGAGAATAAGCGCATGAATGTCATGCGTTCCCTCGTAGGTGTTGACCACTTCGAGATTGACGAGGTGGCGAGCGACGCCGAACTCGTCGGAAATGCCATTGCCGCCCAGCATGTCGCGGGCTGCACGAGCAATCTCCAGTGCCTTGCCGCAGGAATTGCGCTTGAGGATCGACGTCAGTTCGACGGGCGGATGACCTTCTTCCTTCATGCGGCCAAGACGCAAACATCCCTGAAGCCCGAGCGAGATTTCGGTTGCCATATCGGCAAGCTTCTTCTGGATGAGCTGGTTGGCGGCGAGCGGCCGGCCGAACTGCTGGCGGTCCAGCGTATATTGCCGGGCCGTCGCATAACAGGCTTCAGCTGCACCCAGCGCGCCCCAGGCGATGCCGAAGCGAGCGGAGTTGAGGCAGGTGAAAGGTCCTTTGAGGCCGCTGACGTCGGGTAGCAGATTCTCTTCCGGCACGAAGACATTGTCCATGACGACTTCGCCCGTGATCGAGGCGCGAAGCCCAACCTTGCCCTGGATCTTCGGGGCTGAGAGACCCTTCCAGCCCTTTTCCAGGATGAAACCGCGGATGAGGCCATCCTCGGTCTTTGCCCAGACGACGAAGACATCGGCAATCGGCGCGTTCGAGATCCAGGTCTTGGAGCCCGTCAGGCTATAACCGCCATCGACCTTCTTTGCCCGCGTCGCCATGGAGCCCGGATCGGAGCCGTGATTGGGCTCGGTCAGGCCAAAACATCCGATCCATTCGCCGGTCGCAAGTTTCGGCAGATATTTCTTCTTCTGCTCTTCGGAGCCGAAGGCGTCGATCGGCACCATGACAAGCGAGGACTGCACGCTCATCATCGAACGGTAACCACTGTCGACCCGCTCCACTTCGCGGGCGATCAGGCCGTAAGCGACGTAGCCGAGACCAGCGCCGCCATATTCCGGATCGATCGTGGGGCCGAGAAGGCCGAGTTCGCCCATCTCCCGGAATATTTCCGGATCGGTCTTCTCATGGCGGAAGGCTTCGAGGACACGGGGGCCGAGCCTTTCCTGCGCATAGGCCTGGGCGGTCTCCTGTACCATGCGCTCCTCGTCGGTCAGTTGCTCCACCAGCCGGAAAGGATCGGCCCAGTCGAAAACCTCGCGCGTGTGCTCCATGTCCAGTCTCCTCACCGCTGTTCAGGGCCATTCTAAAGGCATGCCTGATTTAAAGTCGCATAGACCCGCCCGTTTGCGGCGTCAACAAGGCGGTCATCGTGCCAAAGATGCAGCACCCATCTTTTCAAACGGCGGCTGGTGCGCCAGTTTGCGCGCGACGGATTCTCGCCAGATAGATTCTGGCCAGATAGATTCTGGAGTGAGGAGGCAGGCATGTCATCGAGCGATCTTTTCGTATCGGCCGAAGGTGCCGAATGGGTAAACCCCGAGCCAGGTGTGACCCGCCGCATCATGACCTATTTGCCCGAGATGATGATGGTGGAAGTGGCCTTCGAGGCTGGCGCCGTGGGGGCTGCCCATTTCCATCCGCATATCCAGGCAAGCTATGTTGCTGAGGGAAGCTTCGAGGTGACGATCGATGGCCGCACTGAAGTCTTGAAGCAGGGCGGCAGCTTCATCGTGCCGCCCAATCTGGTCCACGGCGTCAAGGCGCTGGAAAAGGGTCGCCTGATCGACACCTTCACGCCGCATCGCGCCGAATTCCTGAAATAATCACACCTCTGCCTTTACCTTTCGCGCTGTGCCGATGTAGGGCGGGATGAAACAGGCGTCTTCGCTGCGTGCCGTTTCCCGCAGGAAGTCGATGACGGCGCGCACACGCGGCGCTTGCCTCAAGTCGCGGTGGCATGTGATCCAGTAGTGTCGCTTGAGATCGATCTCGTCGGGCAGCACGCGCACCAGTTCGGGATAACGGCAGGCGAAGAAATAGGGCAGGATGCCGAGGCCAAGGCCGTTTCTGGTGGCCGTCAACTGCGCGAAGATGCTGGAACTCTGGAATTGCGGCTTGATGCGCGGATGCACGTCGCCAAGATAATCGAGCCCCGGTGCGAAGATCATTTCCTCGATATAGCTGATGAAGGGATGGTTCAGCAGGTCATCACGCGTGCTGATGGGTGCTGCGCGGGCGAGATAGTCGCGCGAGGCGTAGACCTGCAGATGATAGTCCGTCAGCTTCTCGGCAAAGTAGGGGCCGCCTTTGGGCTCATCGAGGACGACGGAAATATCGGCCTCCTTGCGGGAGAGCGACATGATTTGCTGGATGGTGACGAGTTCCAGCGCCAGATGCGGATGGCGGGCGGCAAATTGCGGCAGGACGGTCGCAAAGAAGAAATTGGCAAAGCCTTCGGGAGCGCTGAGGCGCACGAGGCCGCGCTGGCTGAGCGACCCATCGGCGAGATCGGCCCGCAGCCGTTCAGTTTCCTGTTCCATCTTCTCGGCGGTTTCGACAAAGCGTGTGCCCATGGCGGTCAGCACGTAGCCGCGCGGATTTCGCTCGAAAAGCTTGACCTTTAGCGCAAATTCCAGCCGGTCGATGCGCCGTGAGACGGTCGCATGGCTGGAGCGCAACTGCCGCGCGGCCGTTGAAAGCTGGCCGGTGCGGGCAACGGCTAGAAAAAACTGCAGATCGTCCCAAGTAAATTGCGAAGCATGGCTCATCGGCGTCGCCCATCCATCTACGTCTTTGGTCTAATGCCGCCGGCAAAGGAGAGCGCTGTGACTGTCGCCACAGCGGCATTATGGCCGCTTCTGTTCAAAAACGAACAGATACTGTTTGGAATTAGATGTAAACCGGCAGTTGCCTCATCGAGGAAATTCCGTGATCGTAAGGGCGGAGCGGCCGCTTTGAGGAGGGCGGGTCGCCAAATTTGAACAGATTCGTTATCTGGCCAATCTCTGGGAGGAGAGACTATGCGAAAGAATTTCATTGCGTCCGTTGCATTTTTGCTTGCAAGCAGCACCGCCGTGTTTGCCCAGAGTGCTGCCATTTCCGATGGTAAGGTCAAGATCGGCATTCTGAACGACCAGTCGGGCGTTTATGCCGACTTCGGTGGCAAGTCCTCTGTCGAGGCTGCCAAGATGGCCGTCGAGGACTTCGGCGGCAAGGTGCTCGACATGCCGGTCGAAATCGTCGATGCCGACCACCAGAACAAGCCTGATATCGCTTCCAACATTGCCCGCCAGTGGTATGACACCGAGCAGGTCGACGCCATCATGGAGCTGACGACCTCTTCCGTGGCGCTTGCTGTGCAGGCCATCGCCAAGGAAAAGAAGAAGATCGATATCGTTACCGGTGCTGCGACAACGGATCTCACCGGCAAGGCCTGCTCGCCTTATGGCTTCCATTGGGCCTATGACACCCATGCTCTGGCCGTCGGCACCGGCGGTGCGCTGGTCAAACAGGGCGGCGACAGCTGGTTCTTTCTGACAGCGGACTATGCCTTCGGTTATTCGCTGGAGCAGCAGACCACCGATTACGTGAAGGCGAGCGGCGGCACGGTCGTCGGTTCGGTGCGCCATCCCTTGTCGACCCAGGACTTCTCGTCCTTCCTACTGCAGGCGCAATCATCAGGCGCCAAGGTCATCGGCCTTGCCAATGCCGGTCTCGATACGTCGAACGCCATCAAGCAGGCTGCTGAATTCGGCATCACCCAAGGCGGCCAGCATCTGGCGGCACTGCTCTTCACGCTTGCCGAAGTTCATGGCTTGGGCATGGAGGCCGCACAGGGCCTTACGCTGACGGAAGGCTATTACTGGAACCGCGATGACCAGAGCCGGGAATTCGCCAAGAAGTTCTTCGCCCGTACCGGCAAGATGCCGAACATGGTCCACACCGGCACCTATTCGGCTGTTCTGCAATATCTGAAGGCGATCCAGAAGGCCGGCACGGATGAGACGGAAGCCGTCGCCAAGCAGCTGCATGAAATGCCCGTCGATGATGTCTTCGGCCGTGGCGGCACGGTCGGCCCGAACGGCCGCATGATCCACGACATGTATCTGCTGCAGGTCAAGAAACCCGCGGAAAGCAAGGAGCCTTGGGACTACTTCAACGTCCTCGCCACCATTCCGGGCAAGGAAGCCTATATCGACCCCGCCAAGAGCGGCTGCGATCTGGTGAAGTGAGCGATGGCGGTTTCCGCAATTGAAACTCAGGCCAAGCCGCGGGTGGTGCTTTCCGCCCGCGGCCTGCGCCGTGATTTCGGCGGCTTCACGGCCGTCAAGAATGTCGACCTTGATGTGCATGATGCAAGCGTGCATGCGCTGATTGGGCCAAATGGTGCAGGCAAGACGACGGTGTTCAACCTGCTCACCAAGTTCCTTCAGCCGACATCAGGCACGATCACGCTGATGGGGACCGACATCACCAGGACGCCACCGGATCGGGTGGCGCGCATGGGCCTCGTCCGCTCATTCCAGATCTCCGCCGTCTTCCCCCATCTCTCCGTGCTCGACAATGTGCGGGTCGCCCTGCAGCGGCCAAACAATCTTTCCACGCAGTTCTGGCGGCCGCTTTCGGCACTCGACAGCCTGAACGACCGCGCCGAGCAACTGCTTGCCAGTGTCGGGCTTTCCAAGGAACGCGATCATATCGCCGCCGATCTTTCCTATGGCCGCAAGCGCGTGCTTGAAATCGCCACAACGCTGGCGCTCGATCCGAAAGTGCTGCTGCTCGACGAGCCGATGGCCGGGATGGGCCAGGAGGATGTCAGCGTCGTCTCCGCCATCATCCGCGATGTCGCCCGCGAGCGGGCGGTGTTGATGGTTGAGCACAATCTCTCTGTCGTCGCCAATATCTGCCGGTATGTGACCGTGCTACAGCGTGGTGAAATCCTCGCCGAGGGCGACTACGCGACCGTCAGCCAGGACGAGCGCGTGCGACAGGCCTATATGGGCACGGAGGAGCACCACTGATGGCGCCGCTTCTCGAAATTCAGGGTCTGAATGCCTGGTATGGCGAAAGCCATGTCCTGCACGGGATCGACATGACGGTCGGTGAGGGCGAGATGATCACCATTCTCGGCCGCAATGGTGTTGGCAAGACGACGACTTTGCGCACCATCACCGGTATCGTGCGCTCCCGAAAGGGTAGGATAAGCTTTGCTGGCACGGATATGATGCAGGTGCCGCTGCATAAGACCGCACATAAGGGTATCGGTTTCGTGCCGGAGGAGCGCGGCATCTTCGCGACGCTGACGGTTTCGGAAAATCTGATGCTGCCGCCTGTGGTGGCGCCTGGCGGCATGACCCTCGATGAAATCTACGAGCTTTTTCCAAACCTTTATGAGCGGCGCACGAGTTCCGGCACCAAGCTTTCGGGCGGTGAGCAGCAGATGCTGGCGATCGCCCGCATCCTGCGCACCGGTGTGCGCCTGCTGTTGCTCGATGAGCCGACCGAGGGGCTAGCGCCTGTTATCGTCCAGCGTATCGGCGAGGTTTTGAAGACGCTGAAGGAACGCGGCATGACCATCGTGCTCGTCGAACAGAATTTCCGCTTTGCAAGCCGTATTGCCGATCGCTTCTATCTGATGGATCATGGCCAGATGGTCTCGGAATTCCCGGTCGGCGAGCTGCCGCAGCGCATGGATATGCTGCACAAGGTTCTGGGAGTGTGACGCGATGACGATGATCTTCGGCATTCCCTTGCAGGCGCTGCTCGGCCAGCTGCTGATCGGCCTGATCAACGGGTCTTTCTATGCACTTCTGAGCCTTGGTCTTGCGATCATTTTCGGTCTTCTGCGCGTCATCAACTTCGCGCACGGCGCCCAGTACATGCTTGGCGCCTTCGTCGCCTATCTGCTCTTGAATTATCTCGGTATCGGCTACTGGCCGTCGCTGATCCTGGCGCCCGTCATAGTCGGGATAGCCGGCGCTGTTGTCGAGCGTCTCTTTCTGCGCCGGCTCTACGATCTCGATCCGCTCTACGGCCTGCTCTTCACCTTCGGTCTGGCGCTCGCCGTCGAAGGCACGTTCCGTTATCTCTACGGCTCTTCGGGCCAGCCCTATGCAACGCCGCCCGCACTTGCCGGCGGCATGAACCTGGGATTCATGTTCCTGCCGATCTACCGCGGCTGGGTGGTCGTCGTTTCGCTCGTGATCTGCATTGGCACCTGGCTCTTGATCGAAAAGACCAAGCTCGGCGCCTATCTGCGCTCGGCGACGGAAAATGCCACTCTGGTGCAGGTCTTCGGCGTCAACGTGCCGGTTCTCTTGACCTTCACCTATGCGCTCGGTGCCGGCCTTGCTGCCTTTGCCGGTGTGCTTGCTGCACCCATCTACCAGGTTTCGCCGCTGATGGGGTCGAACATGATCATCGTCGTCTTTGCCGTGGTCGTCGTCGGCGGCATGGGCTCGATCATGGGCGCCATCATTACCGGCTATGTGCTTGGCATCGCGGAAGGCCTGACCAAGGTCTTCTATCCGGAAGCCTCCAATATCGTCATCTTCGTGATCATGGCGATCGTGCTTCTCATCAGGCCCGCGGGCCTCTTCGGTCGGGATGCGTGACATGGCTGACATCACCGAAACCATCCGAACGGAAAAGAGCCGCACTGCCCTTTCGGTGCAGACAGGGTTCCTGATCATCGGGTTGCTACTTCTGCTGCTGGCGCCCTTCTTCTTCTACCCGATCTTCCTGATGAAGCTGCTCTGCTTCGCGCTCTTTGCCTGTGCCTTCAACCTGTTGCTCGGCTATACCGGCCTGCTTTCCTTCGGCCATGCGACTTTTTTCGGCGGGGCTGCTTATTTCACCGCCTATACAGTAAAGAGTTGGGGATTTCCGCCGGAACTCGGGATTCTCGTCGGCGTTGCCGGGGCAGCCCTTCTCGGCCTCGTCATGGGCTTCTTCGCGATCCGCCGGCAGGGCATCTATTTCGCAATGATTACGCTGGCGCTCTCGCAGATGTTCTTCTTCTTCTGCCTGCAGGCAAAATTTACTGAAGGCGAGGACGGTATCCAGTCCGTGCCGCGCGGCCACCTCTTCGGCTTCATCGATCTCAACAGCTCCACCAACATGTACTATTTCGTGCTGGCGGTGTTCCTGATCGGGCTGCTCCTTATCTGGCGCTTCATCAATTCGCCCTTCGGCATGATCCTGAAATCGATCCGCGAGAACGAGCAACGGGCGATCTCGCTCGGCTATTCCGTGGCGCGCTACAAGCTCGGCGCTTTCGTGATGTCGGCAGCCCTTGCCGGGCTTGCCGGATCGGTCAAATCGCTGGTCTTCCAGTTTGCGACGCTGACGGATGTTGCCTGGCAGATGTCGGGCGAGGTGATCCTGATGACGCTGCTCGGCGGCATCGGCACGCTGATCGGCCCGGTTTTCGGTGCAGGCCTCGTCGTGACGCTGCAGAACTATCTCGCCACCTCGGAATTTCCGGTGACGATCATCACCGGCGTGGTCTTCATGATCTGCGTGCTGATCTTCCGCCGCGGCATTATCGGTGAATTCTATGCCTCTCGGCTCGGGCGTAAACTGGGCTTTGTCTATCGCCGCTGAACGGGCGGACCTCTTTCCTGCAACGGGAAAGGATGTGCAGCGGCGCCGCGAAATCCCGCCCCCTCGGCCCGGGGAGGCGGGACGCAGCCATTTCGGAGTGCATGATCCATGGATCGCTATGACTATATCATCATCGGGGCAGGCAGCGCCGGCTGCGTGCTCGCAAACCGGCTATCAGCCGACCGCAATACAAGGGTCTTGCTGCTGGAGGCTGGTGGCAACGACAATTATCACTGGATCCACATTCCCGTCGGCTATCTCTATTGCATCAACAATCCGCGCACCGATTGGTGCTTTACCACCGCACCCGAGGACGGGCTGAACGGACGGGCACTGAACTACCCGCGCGGCAAGGTACTCGGCGGCTGCTCCTCGATCAACGGCATGATCTACATGCGCGGCCAGGCCCGCGATTACGACCTCTGGCGGCAGATGGGTTGCACCGGCTGGGGCTGGGATGATGTCCTGCCTTACTTCCGCAAGTCGGAGGATCATTATCAGGGCGAGGATGAGATGCATGGCGCTGGCGGCGAATGGCGCGTGGAAAAGGCGCGCGTGCGCTGGGCCGTGCTCGACGCCTTCCAGCAGGCGGCCAGGGAAGCCGGCATTCCGGAAACGGCGGATTTCAACCGCGGCAGCAACGAAGGTTCCGGCTATTTCGACGTAAACCAGCGTTCCGGCATTCGCTGGAATACGACGAAGGCCTTTTTGCGCCCGGCTATGAAACGCGGCAACCTTACTGTGATGACCAAGGCGCAGGTGCGGCGGCTGCTGGCAGAGGAAGGCGCCGTCGTCGGCGTCGAGTTCCAGCATGGCGGTACGGCCAAGCGGGCTTATGCCGCGAAGGAAACCGTGCTGTCGGCGGGCTCCATCGGTTCGCCGCATATTCTGGAACTTTCCGGCATCGGCCGCGGAGAGGTTCTGCATCAAGCCGGCATTGATGTGCTGACCGAGGTCAAGGGCGTCGGCGAAAACCTGCAGGATCATCTGCAGCTTCGACTGGCCTATAAGGTAACAGGCGTGCCCACGCTCAACGAAAAGGCGTCGAAGCTGATCGGTAAGGCGGCGATCGGGCTCGAATATCTCATGCATCGGTCCGGTCCGATGGCGATGGCGCCGAGCCAGCTCGGCATCTTCACCCGTTCCGGCCCGGACAAGGAAACGCCGGATCTTCAGTACCACGTGCAGCCGGTGTCGCTCGATAAGTTCGGCGATCCCGTCCACGCCTTCCCGGCGATCACGGCGAGCGTTTGCAACCTCAGGCCGGAAAGCCGGGGATCGGTGCATGTTTCCAGCCCGGATTTTGCCGCGCAACCGACCATTGCGCCAAGATACCTCTCGACGCAGCGCGATCGCGACATAGCTGTTCGTTCGATAAAGCTGACGCGCAGGATCGTCGCACAGCCTTCTTTCGCCCGTTTCCACCCGGAGGAATTCAAACCGGGGCCGAGCTATCAGAGCGAGGCAGAACTGGAAAAGGCTGCAGGCGATATCGGCACGACGATCTTCCATCCCGTCGGCACCTGCCGCATGGGTGTCGACAGGGAAAGTGTCGTCGATCCCCGGTTGAGAGTGCGGGCGCTCGGCAAGCTCAGGATCGCGGATGCCTCGGTGATGCCGGCCATCACGTCCGGCAACACCAATTCGCCGACGATCATGATCGCCGAAAAGGCGGCCAGCATGATCCTCGAGGACAACAGATAGGAGATAAGCATGGCAAGGATCGGATTTATCGGGCTTGGCAATATGGGCGGGCCGATGGCCGCCAATCTCGTCAAGGCCGGTCACGAGGTTCTCGGCTTCGATCTGGCCGCACCGGTGCTGAAGGCGGCCGAGGAAAGCGGCGTGAAGCCCGCCAGCCATGCCAGCCAGGCGGTGAAGGACGCTGAGATCGTCATTACCATGCTGCCGCAGGGCAAGCATGTGCTGACGGCTTGGGCCGATATCCTGCAATCGGCCAATCAGGGGGCGCTGGTCATAGACTGCTCGACCATCGATGTCGAAAGCAGCCGCAAGGCCCATGAGATGGCGAAGGCCACGAGCTGCCTGTCGCTCGATGCGCCGGTTTCCGGCGGGACGGGTGGAGCGAGCGCCGGCACGCTGACCTTCATGGCCGGCGGCTCGGAAGAGGCCTTTGCCAAGGCAAAACCGATCCTCGAGGCCATGGGCAAGAAGATCGTCCATTGCGGCGAGGCCGGAGCAGGGCAGGCTGCGAAGATCTGCAACAACATGATCCTCGGTATTTCCATGGTCGGCGTTTGCGAGGCTTTTGTACTCGCCGAAAAGCTCGGCCTCTCGCATCAGGCGCTCTTCGACGTTGCCTCCACTTCATCTGGCCAGTGCTGGTCGATCAACACCTATTGCCCAGTGCCGGGACCGGTGCCGAGCTCGCCTGCCAACAATGATTACAAGCCGGGTTTTGCCGCAGCTTTGATGCTGAAGGATCTCAGGCTTTCGCAGGAGGCCGCGCTCGCGAGCGGTGCCTCCACGCCCCTTGGTGCGGAGGCCGCACAACTCTATGCGCTCTTTGAGAAACTCGGCAACGGCGGCAGGGATTTCTCAGCCATCATCGAGATGTTCCGTGAAAAGGCGTGAGACGGATTTACCTCTCCCAGTAAGCGCCGATGCTCATCTTGTGGCGGTCGTGGCCACGTTCGGTCTTGAGGAAATCGCGGATACGCTTGGCCTCGGATCTTTCGCAGCCGGCCCAGACGAAGGTGTCGGCATTGGCGTCCGCCAGCGCATCCTTGATGGCGCCCTCGATCAGACCCATCGTGCCGGCGGGCGCGCCGTTGCGATGCATCCATGTGAGATTAACGGTGCCAGCTGACGGCAGCGGAAGCTCTTCCGAGCGACCATCGACTTCGAGGAAAATCCGCAACTGCGTTCCAGCCGGAACTTCCGCGGCAATGCGCGAGATGGCGGGCAATGCCGTTTCATCGCCGGCAAGGATCATTGATGTGGCTTCCGGCACACCGCCGCCGCCCGGGCCGAGCGCGCCGGCAATGTCACCGGGGTTGGCATTCAACGCCCATTCGGCGCCGGGCATGTTTTCCCCTTCATGCAGCACGAAATCGATATCGATTTCGCCGCGCTCCAGATCGATGCTGCGGAATGTGTAGATGCGCACGGTCAGCGCATCCTCGCTCTTTGCCCATTCGATGCGGCCGTCCGAGCGCAGTTTCGGCCAGACGGGCGTGCGACCCTTCGGCGGAATGAGCAGACGGAAATGCAATCCGCCGTGAGCGAAATGCTTGGCATCGTCGCAGGCCACGGTCACCCGGCGCATATGCGGGCTGATGTTGCGGGCGCTGACTACGCGGATCTCGCGCAGGTCAGGCAGGCGATCCGCCTTAGGCGCGTCCGACCAGGTAAGCTCCAATCTCTCTTCACCGGCGAACTGGAAGAGATGCTCGGCAAGCACCGAGCGGACATTCTGCAGCGCCCGGGCACTCTTGCAGGAGAGTTCGATTGCAAGCTCCGGGCCGTCGTGGCGGATGTCCGCCTTGCCGATCGTCATCTCCAGCGTCACCAGATCGCCGTCGCGTTTGACGGTGCTGTGTTCGACGAAATGCGAGCAAAGCTCGTCGAGCATTCGGCCGGGATCGACGGCGATTGCGACGCCGGATGCAGTGAAACGTTCAGCCATCATTGTTTGATGTCCTTTCGCGAAAGCAGCCAGATGAGATAGGGCCCGCCGATCAGCGCCGCGAAGAGGCCGACCGGCACCTGATAGGGGTAGATGACGACGCGGGAGAGCCAGTCGGCCGTCATCAGCACGCCGGCGCCGAAGAGCACGCTTGCGGCAAGCTGATGGGTGGGCCGATGAAAGCAGGCAAGCCGTGCAAGATGCGGCGCAATAAGCCCAGTGAGGCTGAGCGGTCCGACGAGGAAGGATGCGGTCGCCGTCATCAATGCGGCGAGGATCGCCAGCGCCAGCCGGCTTGCGCCGACGCGAAGGCCTAGCGCGCGACTGGAATTGCCGCCAAGCGGCAGCATAGCCAGCCAGCGGCGCAGGAAGGGCAGTGGTGCCACCAGCACGATAAGAGAGATCAGCGCCGTCCAGGCTTCGAAGGCTCCGGCGCGGTTTGTCGATCCGGAAAGCCACGTGAGCAGGATATAGCCGCGCATGTCGCCCTGCGCGAGTACCATGGTGACGATCGCCATGGCGAAGGCACCGATGCCGACGCCGGCAAGTAGCATGCGCTCCGGTGAGAACTGGGCGCGAGCCGAAATGGCGATCATCGCGCCGAAGGCCGCGAGTGCGCCCAGCGCCATGGCAAGCAGCATGACGACGGGCGAGGGGAAGCCGAAGAGGAAAAGCGCGATAGTCAGCCCCGCGCCGGCGCCGCTGCTGATGCCGAGCACTTCCGGGCTGGCGATCGGATTACCGGTCACGCGCTGCATGATGAAACCTGCTGCTGCGAGCATACTGCCGGCTCCGGCCGCAACGATGGTGCGCGGTAGGCGGAAGGGCAGCAGATCGGTGAAGAGCATACCGGTGGCGAAATGCCAGCCGTCATCGGCTGGGCCGAGGGTGAGGAAGACGATAAAGAGCAAAATGATCGCAGCAGAGAGCCCAGCGAGAGTGACCAAAGGCTTGGACAGCCTCTTCAGGGCCGCAGTCGACTGCGCGGCGACGGCCGAGGCGGAATGGACGCGCGGCAACAGGAAAAGCAGCAGCGGTCCGCCGAGCAGGGCGGTTGCGACGCCCGTCGGGGCAAGATCGGTAAAGCCGGGGCCGAGGATCTGTGTCAAGCAATCGGTGAAGAATAGCAGACCGGCACCCGTCAGTGGTGCTGCGATCATCAGGCTCCCGGTGCTGCGCGCGCCGAAGAGCCTTGCAATTGCGGGGGCAGCGAGGCCGAGAAAACCGATGATGCCTACTTCGGCGGTGACCGAGGCTGCGAGCCAGACGGCAAGAGCGAGGATGGCAAAGCGCGCGGAATGCAGGGCGAGGCCGAGGCTCCTGGCGCTGTTATCATCGAGCGTCAGAATGCGAAGTGGCCGTACGAGGAGCATGGCGGCAGCGAAACCGAGGATGAGGCGCGGCCCGAGTGAAAGCGCGCCAGTCCAATCCTGCTGGCTGAGCGAACCGGCGCCCCAGATATAAATAGACATGGCATATTCGCCGCGCGCCAGGGTGAGCGTAACGCTCAAGGAAGCGGCAATCATGCTGACGATCATGCCCGAGAGGGCGACCGTGACAGGATCGAGCCCGCGTCGCCAACTGAGCGCCAGCACGATTGCGACGGCGCTGAGCCCGCCGCCGAAGGCGACAATCTCCCGCGAAAACCCGATCAGCAGTGGCGAGAAGCTGAGGGCGGCCGTCATCGCCAGTTCCGCGCCAGAGGCAATGCCGAGCGTCGAGGCATCGGCGATCGGATTGCGCAGCACGCGCTGCAGCAGCGTACCGGAAAGGCCGAGTGCTGCACCGGCGATCAGCGCCAGCACGGCGCGAGGCAGAATGCTGTTCCAGAGCAACACGCCATCGAGCACAGCGGCTTGAGCGGTGTCGCCGGGTACCTGCGGGCGCGTTGCGATCAGAAGCGTGAAGGCAGCGACGCAGAGAACTGGTAGCACGATTGCGGCAAACGGAATGCTCTGGCCGCGGGCAGGTCGGGCGAGACTAACCATTCCATGCATGGCCAAGCCCCTCCTGCAAAAGATCGGCAAAGCGCAGGGCTGCCGGCAAAGCGCCGTAGGGATTGATGGAGCCGAGCATCAGCACGCGCTTCTCGCGCACGGCCGGCAGCGCATTCCAGAAGGCGCTGGTCGAAAGCGTGGCAAGCGCATCGGCCGGCTGCGGTGCGATCATCACGATCCAGGCATCCGGCATGGAGGCCAGTGTCTCGATGCCGACGGGCGCGGCGGCCGAATAGCTGGTATCGCCCTGCCAGGCATTGGTGAGGCCGACGCGCTTCAGCACCTCACCGAACATGCTATCAGAGCCGAAGACGCGGAAATGCCTGGCATCGCCGAGATTGATCGGAATCACGGGGCGGCCGTCGCCGGCAGCAAAACCTGTCTTGTAACGATCGAGTTTGGCAGAAAGCTCCTCAGTGAGCTGCCTTGCGGCGGCAAGCTGCAGCCGTTCGCCGATCGCGATCGTTGCCTGTTCGGCAAGCGCATAGGGGCTTTCGCCCGGCTTGTAGATCGCATGGCTTTCGACAGGCGCAATCGGCTGCATGCGGGCGTCCGCCCAGGCGTAGAAATTCGAATTGAAGATCAGCTCCGGGCGGGCAAACCGCAGCACTTCCAAATTCGGCGTGCCACGCAAGCCGAGATCGGCGACACCATCGGGAATAGCAGGTGTCACCGCCACCTCGTGGAACTGCCGCAACTCCGTTCCTGCAACGACATTGGCGCCGATCGCTAGCAGGGTTTCGAGCAGAGCCCAATCAAGGGTCGCGACGCGCAGGCTGTCACCCGCCCGCAGGAGCGCGGGGGCCGAAAGCGTAGCCGCCGCACCGGCCAGAAACTGCCTGCGGAAGAACAATGCCATGGGCTACAACAGATAGCTGACCGGCTCGTTGCGAACCGGATGCGGGAAGACGCCCATGCCGACGCCGAAGATCGACTGCAGCTTGTCGGCCTGCATGATTTCGGCCGGTGTGCCTTCGGCGGTGATCTTCCCGTGGTTGAGCGCGATGATCGCGTCGCAATAGCGCGCAGCAAGATTGATGTCGTGCAGCACGATAATGACTGTGAGCCCACGTTCGCGGCTGAGTTCCTGCACCAGCGAGAGCACGCTTGCCTGGTGCGCCAGATCGAGCGCCGACGTGGGTTCGTCGAGCAGCAGGCAGCGGGCGTTCTGGGCAAGCATCATCGCGATCCAGGCGCGCTGGCGCTCGCCACCGGACATGCTGGCGACCAGGCGGTCGGCAAAATCTTCAAGCTCGGTGCGGACGATCGCTTGCTCGACCATCTCGCGATCCGCTGCGCTGAAGCGGCCGAGCGTGCCGTGCCAGGGAAAACGGCCGAGCGCCACCAGTTCACGCACGGTCATGCCGTCGGTCGCCGGGGTGAATTGCGGCATGTAAGCGACATGGCGGGCAAAGGCGCGGTTACCCCAGTCGGCGGCCGCCTTGCCGTCGAAGGAGATCGAACCACTCTTCGGGGCAATCTGCCGGGCGATGGTCTTGAGGAGTGTGCTTTTGCCGGAACCGTTGGGGCCGACGAGGCCGTAGATGCGGCCAGCCTCAAGCGTCAGATCGATGCCGTTGAGGATGGTTCTGGCGCCGATGGCATAGTCTATTCCGGAAAGGCTCAGGAAGGACATGGACACGAGGAAACTCCGGCTTGGCTGCAAAGGGTTCGGGAGGGCCGAGCCCTCCCTTTATCGCAGCTTCCTGAAAAACTAAACTCGATTTGTCAACTTACCATTTCTTGCTAAGCTTGAAAGTGACCGTGCGTGCATCGCCATAACCGCAGACCGTCAGGCCTTGGCAGCTCGATACATATTCCTTGTCGAAGAGATTGGCGACGTTGAGCGAGGCGGCCCAGTTTTCCTTTTCGTAGCGGATGGCTGCGTCGAAAACTGTCGCTGCCGGCACCTTTTCGGTGTTCTGTTCGTCTGCCCATGACCAGCCCTGATGCCGAACGCCGGCGCCGAAGCTCAGGCCTTCCAGCGTGCCCGTCGTGACGAGGTAGTCGACCCAGAGCGAAGCCTTGACCTTCGGCGTGATGTAGGGAGACTTGCCGACGAGAAGGGGATTGGCTTCGTTTTCCAACACTTCCATGTCGGTATAATCGAGGCCGGCGGTGACCTTCCAGTTGTCGTTGACGTTGACCTTGCTTTCGAGTTCGAAGCCGCGTGAGCGTACCTTGCCGAGCTGGCTCTGCTCGAAGGTGATCGGATTGCTGACGGCATTGTTGCGCTTGTCGATCTGGAACACGGAAGCCGTGATAACGCCATCGAAGAAGGTCGGCTCATATTTGACGCCACCTTCGATCTGATAGCCTTCCTCGGGCTTGAGGGGGCCGGAAATGCCGGTGCCGATCAACGGGTTGAAGAAGCTCGCGACGCTGACATAGGGGGTCAGGCCGTTGTCGAATTCATAGGCGAGGCCGGCGCGGCCGCTGGCTGCGCCGTCGTCGAAGCTGTAGCTCGTCCCGATCGCCGCATCGGAGTCGATGTCGACATGGTCATAGCGGCCATTCAACGTCAGCAGCCAGCCATCGCCGAAATGGATCTGGTCCTGAGCGTAGATGCCGATCTGCTTCATGGTCACGATGCCATCAGCATAAACGAAATTGGCTCCCTGTGGCGTGCCGTAGACCGGATCGGTCGCGCTGATCGGATTGGAGCCGCAGCAGGCCTGCCAGTTGTCCAACCGGTAATATTTGTAATCGATGCCGGCGAGCAGGTCATGCGTCGCGCCGCCGAGCTCGGCATCGCCCTCTATGCGGTTGTCGATACCGACGGAATCGACGCCGGAGCGGCCTTCGAAGCCGATGCGAGCAAGGTCAGTCGGCATGCCGCCCACATAACCGTTGAGGTACGGGCCCTGCTCATGCTTGTCGAGACGGCCATAACGGAAGTTCGAAGTGAATTTCACGCCACTGTCGAATTCATGCTCGAATTCGTATCCCACCATCTTCTGGACATAGCTGCCATCATCGATATCCGGCTCGCCGTAGAAGGCGTCGCGCGGGATCTTGCCGAAAGGGGCATCCACGACCGTGCCGACATAGGGGAAGAAGCCGTTGCCGGTATGAACCTGGTCGAGGCCTCCAAGATAGCCCCAGACGGTGAAGCTCGTCGCATCATCAGGCGCGATCTTCAGCTGCGGCATGATGAAACCGCGGAAATCATGGGAGAAATCCGAGTAGTTGTCACCGCCGGAGATCTTGCCGGTGAGGCGGTAGGTCATGGTGTCGCTGGAGCCGACCTTGTCGGAAATGTCGAAACCGGTGAAGGCATTGCCGTTACTGTTGATGCCGATATCCGTATAATAGAGCGGCTCATCGAGCGGGCGCTTACGCACGAGATTGATGATGCCGCCCGGATTGGCGCCGCCGTAGAGCACGGAGGCCGGGCCTTTCAGAACTTCGACGCGCTCCAGCATGAAGGGATCGATCTGGAAACCGCCGAAGCCGTAGCTGAAGAGGTTCAGGTTATCGAAGAAGACGCCGGTCTGTGTGGCGTTGAAGCCGCGGATGTAGAACCAGTCGGTATCGGCGTCATTGCCGAAGGGCTGGGTCGTCACGCCAGGCGTGTAGAGCAGCGCCTCGTCGATCTTGTTGGTGATGCCGTGATCGTCCATTTCCTGCTTGCCGATGACCGAGACCGACTGCGGGATTTCGTTGATCGGCGTATCGCTCTTGGAGCCGGCAGACGAGGTCTTCGCGACATAACCTTTGACAGGAGCAGTGGCGCTATCGACGCCGCCCTGGATGACGATCGGCGCCAGTTGCGTCGGACTGGCGTCCTGAGCAAGAGCGGAGGATGCCGCCATGATGCCAGCGACGGCCGTTCCTGCCAGTAGATATGCCCTGAAGATGAGCCCCTTGGTCTGCGCTCGCATAGATTACCCCACTCGTGCCGCGGCTTTTCCCGCCGCGGTATGGCCTTGAATAAGTCGAGTGTTTAACTCAAATCTAATTGGGCGGATTGTCGTGATCGGGTGGAAATTGAACGTTCTTGGGCAATTTTCCGCGCTGCACGCAAAAGCCCAAGCGTGTTGCAATTACGCAATCTGCGCCTTTTTCCAGTTCGCCGGCGTGGTCCCCAGATTCTTCCGGAAAACGCGGGTGAAATGGGCCTGATCGGCAAAGCCAGTTTCCACGGCAATGGTCGTCAGGGGATATTCGCTGCGCACCAGCAGATGCTTTGCTCGATCGAGGCGGACATTGGTCTGATATTGATGCGGTGCCACGCCGGTCGAGGCCTTGAAGGCGTGGCTGAAATGCGATTGCGACAGGCCGGTGACGGATGCCAGTTCTTCCAGACGGATATTGCGCAGGAAATTTTCCTCGATGTAATCGGTGGCGCGGCGTAATTGCCAGCCTGCAAGCTTGCTGCGCTTGCGCGGCTGCACCTTGGTCAGTTTCAGCACATCGATGATGAGGGAGAGCGACAGGCCGTCGCCGTAGAGATCATGCAGCGGCTGCGGATTAACGCATTCGGCGGCAATCAACTGGGCGAGCGACAAAAGGCGCTCGTCGGAAAACAGAAGCTGGGCATTGGCGAGGCGCTGTGGATCCAGATCGTCGCCGAGCCTTCGGCTGATGGTCTCGACATCGAAATGGATGTCGAGATGGCGCAGCGAATGCACATCGACCAGATCGGCCCAGACTTCCATATCGGCCGGCACATAGGAGATCGGCCGCTTTTCGGTATCCTGCACCGTGCCGTGGGCGCGTGGCGAGAGCTTTACCCGCGAATTGCCCGGCCCGCGCTTTTCAAGGAGGATGAAAAGCCGCGGGTCGCGCGATACGTAGTAGCCACCGGAATGGGGAGCGCAGTCCACATCCCAGACATCGGCCACGATGCCGTTCCACACCCGGCGATTGACGCCCTTGGTGACGGAAAAGCCGTGAATTCTGTTTTGCATGCGCGGTTGAAACGTCATTTCCACTTCCGCCTCCGGCCTGACGGCCGAAATAAACCTTCGTAATAAACTCAAGTTTAATACAGGAGGCGAAGTGGGATGACAATCACCCAGTTTACGCAGGCAGAAATGCCGGTATCAGGCGACGGAGAGGGTCAATCTTGCGCCGTCGCTGAAGCGGATGTCGATCTCGCCGGGTTCGGTGAGTTCGACGGCGCCGCTGAGCGTGCCGGTCGTAATGAGCGCGCCGGATTTCAGAGAATCTTCGGGGCGCAGCGGGTCGTTGGCATAGTCGACCAGCCAGGTCATGACGTCGCCCTTCGGATGCTTGGCAAGACCATCATAGATCGTTTTGCTGCCCTGGGTGACCTTCAGCGGCGTGCTTGCGGCCGTATCGATGAAGCTCTTCGAAATGGAGGGGCCGAGCACATAGCCGCTATTGCCGAGACGATCCGCGAGGAAGAGGGGGAAGGAGACAGCACCGCTTTCCTTGACCGCGCTGACCAGCAGTTCGGCGCCGAGATAGGCGGTGGAAATCGCCTCCAGCACTTCAGCGCGGCTGTAGGGAGCACCCTTGCGGTAGGGAAGATCCTTGCCAAAGCGTACGGCAATTTCGGTTTCGAATTTCAGACCCGGATACCAGGCAATAGTGGCGCCAGACACGGCTTCGGCATAGGGATGGAGAGGCGCGGTGACCGGCTGGCCCTCGGGCGAGGCCGTCACCTTCCAGGCGTTGCTGGTGACCCCTTCTTCAGCCTTCAGGGCATTCTGGGTTTCCATCGCCTGCTTCAGATCAGCCGGCGGCGAAAAGGCGCCCGTCGGCTCCTGCTTTGCGGCCTGGCGCAGGCCGTGGAGTTTGGCGGCCAGTGCGCGCGGGTCGAATGGTTCAGTCATGCTGTTTCCTCCATCAAATCGAGAGGTGCCACACTAGCGGCGCAGCCGACATGAACAAGGCCAGTCTTGGAAACACTGTTATTCCATCGCGGCGTACCAGCGCTCCCGATAGGCGGAGAGGCCCGGAATTGCCTGGGGTGCGAAGTGTTTTTCCACACCGGATACCGGCTTGATGCCGGCAAGAAGGGCCGCCCCCTGGCTGGTGCCGGTCGAGCCCGGCAGCGCCATCGTATCGCGGCCGGTGATTGCAGCAATCAGCGACAGATAGGTCTCGTTCAATGCGAAAGGGCCCTCGACGATGATTGGGCCCTTGGCGCCAATCAGCCCCAGGCAGGCCTCCGTCATCAATGCGAGATAGAGGCAGGCTGCGGCATAGCGCTCCTGCCGGCTCGCTCCGTCCGCGTGGATCCAACGGCTGACCTTGCCCGGAAAGGGACCGGAGCCCGGTGCCACATTCGGTAGCAGCAAGATGCCTTTCGCCACGACATCAGCGATGGCGGCTTTTGCCTCGGCATCGCCGACCTGACCGATCTCGGCCGAGAGAATTTCGAATTCGCGGCCGCCCATGAAGCGGGAAGAGGGTACGGCGCGGCCATAGGCATCCACATTGGCGAGCGCATCGCGCTTGGCGTCAAGATGGGCCAGATCACCCCCGACACCGAAATTGATGACCCAGGTGCCGGTCGAGACCACGGCAAAGGGCGCCTCGCGGGCGACAAGATGCGGCAGGAGCGACGCATTTGAATCATGAATGCCGCAATAGACGGGCACGGAAAGACCGATCTCAGCGGCGATATCGGGCAGAACGGGACCAAGTGCATCGAAGGCCGAATGGATCGGCGCCATCCGGTCGGGAATGGCAAGCGTATCGACCAGCGAGGAGTATGCGCCTGTCTTCGGATTCCAGAGGTCCGTATGACAGCCGAGCGAGGTTGCCTCGTTCGCAGCGACACCAGTCAGCCGCGCCGACCAATATTGTGCATAGGTGAGGATGGTGGCGACCTTGGCGAATTCTTCGGCAAAAGCCGTCTTCTGGTAGTGAAGCTGCGCGCCGATATTCAGGCCCATCGAAAGACGGGGCGAGAAGGTCTCGGCAAAAGATGGCCGCAGCGCATCATAGGCGTTACGGATCTCAGGCGGATATTCATGCTCATAGTCGATGACGGGCATTGCCAGCTTGCCATCCGCGCCGAGCAAGGCGGCGGCTGCGCCATGGGTGGTGATCGAGATCGCGTCGAAACCCGGCTCGCTGGCAAAGGCTTTCAGCGAAGCAAGCGCGAAGCTCCAGAGCGTTTCGATATCATAATGCGGATAGAGGCCGTCGCGGATGACCGTATTCGGTTGCTTGCGGACGGCGATTTCGGCGCCCGTCGCGCTGTCGAGAACGACGACCTTGGCGTTTGTCTTGCCGATATCGAGAACGGCGATGTGGCGGTAGTCGCTCATGGCATATGGAAGACGGTCACGAGGTCACTCTGGACGGGAGAATTATCCGGATTGGATGCCATGATATCGGCCATATGCGCCCACCATTTCTTCATGACCGGATGGTCCGGCAGGCTTGCCATCGTGTGATCCTTCGGCCGGGTCAGCACGCCGAAAAGCGTATTGGTCTCGCGGTCGAGATGGATGGAATAGTCGCTGGCACCAGACTGGTGCAGCAGGTCGACCAGTTCCGGCCAGATCTCGTCATGCCGCTTCCTGTATTCGGCCTCCATGCCGGGATTGAGCTTCATCTTGAAGGCGTGTTTTTCCAGTGTCATTTGGCGCTCATGGCTTTGATGCGGCGGGCGATGATCGGGATCGCGATGGTGATGATCAGGAGCAGGCCGATGAAGATCGACATGACGATGCCGGGCACGTTCAACAAGCCAAGACCGAAAGTCACGAGACCCATGACGAAGGCGGCGATGACGACGCCGCCGATCGTACCGGAGCCGCCGAGAATCGAGATGCCGCCGAGCACGACCATGGTGACGACTTCGAGTTCCCACCCTTGCGCGATCGACGGGCGGGTCGAGCCGAGGCGCGAGGTCAGGCAGACCGCAGCGACACCGCTCATCACGCCGGTCAGTAGGAAGAGGATGAATTTCACGCGCTCGACCGGAATGCCGGAGAAGCGAGCTGCGAAATCATTGTTGCCGATCGTATAGACCTGCCGGCCGAAATTCGTGGCATGCAGCAGGATCGCAAAGAGAATTGCCAGCACGATGAACAGCACGAATTCGAAGGAGAAGACCCAGACGACGTAGCCCTGGCCGAAATAAGCGAAATCCGCCGGGTATTTGCCATAGGCCTGGTCGCCGAGCACGATATAGGAAATGCCGCGGAAGAGGCTCATCGTGCCGATGGTGACGACGATCGACGGCAGTTTCAGAACAGAGACGAGGAAACCGTTGAAGATGCCGCAGAGAAGCCCGGTGCCGATGCCGATCAGCACGAGGCCTGGCGTGCCGACACCCATCTGCGCCGCAGCGCCCATTGCTGTCGAGGCGAGCGCGATGATGGCGGCGACCGAGAGGTCGATCTCGCCGGCGATGACGAGCAGCGCCATGGCAAAGGCGATCATCGCCTTTTCGGTGAAGTTGAAGGTCGCGTCCGAGAGGTTCCAGGCATCGAGGAAATAGGGCGAGGCCACGGAATTGAAGATGAAGATCAAGACGGCGACCCCAAAGAGCAGCACTTCCCAGCTCGCCATGATGCGCTTGAAGGGCGTGCCGAGGCGATCGGGAATGACGCGCTTTTCCGGATTTGCGGAAACCATGCTCATGCTGCGACCTCCGCTGCTGCGCGATCACGCAGGATGATGCGGCCGCGATTACGCTCGCGCCTTGCATTGAAGACGACGGCGAGGATGATGACGGTTCCGGAGATCGCCATCTGGGTGAAGGGCGAAATGCCGATGACGGGAAGGGCGTTCTTGATGACGCCGAGGAAGAGTGCGCCGAGCACCGTGCCGGCAACCGAGCCAACACCACCGGCGATCGAGATGCCGCCGATCACGCAGGCCGCGACGCTGTCGAGCTCGAAACCGTTGGCAATATCGACATAGGCGACCGCATAGCGCGATACCCAGAGATAGCTGGAAAGGCCGGCGAGCGCGCCCGAGAGCACGAAGGCCAGGAATTTCGTCTTGCCCGTATCGATACCGGCATAGACGGCAGCCGTCGGATTGCCACCGGTCGCATAGGCCGAACGGCCGAACTGGCTGTAGCGCAGCAGCATATACATCAGAGCGACGATGATGATGGCGACCCAGCTTAAGATCGGCAGTCCGAGGATCGGCGTGCGGGGAACGGCAAGGAAGATCGGCGTCATCTGGTGCGCATTGACCCAGGCGCCGCCAGACAGCACGAAGGCCATGCCGCGATAGATGGTAAGCGTGCCGAGGGTGACGACGATCGGCGGGATTTCGAGGCGCCAGACGAGGAAGCCGTTGATGGCGCCGAGTGCTGCGCCGATCACGATCGCCGCAAGGATCAGCACGATCAGCGGCAGGCCGGGAAAGGCCGCGTTCATCATCGCGATTGCCATGCCGGTGAAGGCGAGATTGGCTGCGACCGAAAGATCGATCGATTTCGTCAGGATGACCGTCATCTGGGCAAGCGCCAGGATGATAAGGATTGCCGTATCGTTGAAGATACCGGCGAGATTGTCGGGAGTGGCGAAATCGGCTGCGCGCGTCGAAAAGACGGCGATCATCACCACGATGATGGCGAAGAGCAGGGTTTCGCGTTTTCTGATCAGTCTCATCATGCTCGTCCCCTCATGCATTTCCGGTCGCCGCACGCACTAGCGCTTCCGGCGAAAGCTGATCGCGCTCGAAGAGCCCTGCGGACAGGCCCTCCTTCATGACCAGTACGCGGTCCGACATGCCGATGATCTCGGGCAGTTCGGAGGAGATCATGATGATGGAAAGGCCTTCGGCCGCGAGTTCGCTGATGAAGCCGTGGACGGCTGCCTTCGAACCGATATCGATGCCCTTGGTTGGCTCATCGAGGATGATGACCTTGGGCATGGTGGCCAGCCATTTGCCGATGACGACCTTCTGCTGGTTGCCGCCCGATAGCGTACCAACCGGCACGGAAAGGGCCGCGGCACGCAGATCGAGCCGCTCGGCATATTTGCGTGCGAGCGCGAATTCTTCGGCCGCCTGCAGGAAGCCCTTGCGCGAGGTGCGTGTCAGCGACGGAAGCGTCATGTTCTGATAGATCGGCATCGGCAGCGCCAGGCCGTGGCGGCCGCGCTCTTCCGGTACGTAGACGATGCCGGCGCGGATGGCGTCATGCGGGGAATTGATCGAAATTTCCCGGCCTTCGAGCGTCAGCCTGCCGGAGAGCGGTTTGGTGATGCCGAAAAGCGATTGCGCCAGTTCCGAGCGGCCGGCGCCGATCAGGCCATAGATGCCGAGGATCTCGCCCTTGCGCAGCGTCAGCGAAATATCGCGGAATTCAGTGCGGTGGCTGTATCTTTCGACTTCGAGCACTGCGCCGCCGATTGCCACATCGATCTTCGGGAAGGCATTTTCGACATCGCGACCGACCATCATGCGAACGATTTCGTCCTGCGGCGTTTCCTTCAGCTTCCCGTGGCCGACGGCGCGGCCGTCGCGGAACACGACGTAATTGTCGGCGATCTCGTAGAGCTCATCGAACTTATGGCTAATGAAAAGGATGGCCTTGCCGCTTGCTTTCAGGCTCTCGACGATACGGAAAAGATCGTCGATCTCCTTGCGCGAGAGGGCAGCCGTCGGTTCGTCCATGATGACGATACGAGCCTCGATCGACAAAGCGCGGGCAATCGCCACCAGATGGCGCTGCGCAATCGAGAGGTCTTTAAGGCGAATCGTCGGATCAATATTGCTTTCGAGCGAGGTCAGCAGCGTTCTTGCGCGGCTGTTCATCTCGCTCCAGTCGATGGTGCGCCAGCGCGTGCGCGGCGCATGACCGAGGAAGATATTTTCGGCGACCGAAAGCTCGTCGAAAAGCACGGTTTCCTGGTGAATGGCGGTCACGCCGGCATCGATCGCGGCTTGTGCTGTCGCGAAGTGCACCGGTTTGCCGTCGACGATGATTTCGCCCTCATTCGGACGATAGATTCCGGTCAGGATCTTGACGAGTGTCGACTTGCCGGCGCCGTTTTCGCCGATCAGTGCCGTCACCTTGCCGGGATAGAGCGCGATGCTGACATTGTCGAGCGCCTTCACGCCCGGAAAAATCTGCGAGATGCCGCGCATTTCCAGAATGGCGGTTGCGTCATCGGCTTTTGGTTCCGAGACGGGGTGTTGAAGGGCAGGGGTCATCAGCAAGCTTACCACCATCGAAAGAGAAGCCCGGCGGCAGAGCCGCCGGGTGTCCGTTCATGATCTCTGAAATCAGAAGACCTTGGAGAACTGGTCGATGTTCGAGGCATTGTAGACAAAGGGGTCGGCCATAGCAGCTTCGCCATTGTCGCCAATCTTGATCTTGCCCATGCGGCCGGCTTCGATTTCGCTGCCCGGCTTGCCGTCGGCATCACCCTTTGCCAGGTGATAGGCGATCTGCGTTGCAGAGTAGCCAAGGTCGATCGGGTTCCAGATGGCGAATTCCTTGGTCGCGCCGGACTTGATCGCGCCAGCCATTTCAGACGGCAGGCCGAGGCCAGTCACGTAGACCTTGCCGACCAGACCCTTGTCTTCGACGACCTTCGAAGCAGCCAGAACGCCGACCGTCGTCGGAGCGACGATGACCTTGACGTTCGGGTTGGACTTCAGCAGGCCTTCGGCTTCACGATAGGACTTGTCCGAGAGGTCGTCGCCGTAAACCGTGGTGACGAGATTGAGGCCCGGGAAATCCTTGAGCTGCTTCTTCATCTGGTCGATCCAGATGTTCTGGTTGGTCGAGGTCGTCGTTGCCGACAGGATGGCGAAGTCACCCTTGCCGCCGTCAAGATGATCCTTGGCGAGCGTCAGGCACATCTTGCCGATCAGTTCGTTCGACGACGGGTTGAGCTGCAGGATGCGGCCTTCAGGGGCAACGCCGGAGTCCCAGGAAATAACCTTGATACCGCGCTGGGTAGCCTTCTTCAGCGCAGGAACGACGGCATCCGGGTCATTTGCCGAGATCGCGATGGCGTCAACGCCCTGCGCAATCAGCGAGTTGATAACTTCGATCTGACCTTCGGCAGTCGTGCTCGTCGGGCCGGTGTAGATGACTTCCACGCCGCCGAGTTCCTTGGCCGCTTCCTGGGCGCCCTTGTTGGCGGCGTCGAAGAAGCCGTTGCCGAGCGACTTTACGACCAGGCCGATCTTGATGTCCTTGGCGCTTGCGGCGCCAGCCATCATGGCGACGGCAAAAGCCACACCGATTGCAAGTGTCTTTGCAAATTTCATGTCATGTCCTCCCACTAAGATTTAGACTTCCACACCTCGCAGACGCCTCATGCGACCGACGAGGAATCCTCCTTCACAGCCTGGGCCACCGGGCTTGCCACTACGAGCCGGACGCCGGCATTCTCGATCATGCGAGCCGCTTCCTCCGAGATGCCGTCATCGGTGATGACCACGGATACGCGGTCGAGCGGGCAAAGAATGAGGCTCGACCGGCGATTGAATTTGCTTGAATCGACCATGACGATGAGTTCATCGGCCTGGTGCATCAGTTTCTGCTCGCTCTGGATGATGAGGGCATCCGCCTCCATGATGCCAAGCGGGCCGACGCCCTGGGCGCCGATGAACATGCGCCGCGCATAGAAATTGCGGATCGCGTCATTGTCGAAGGGCGACAGGATCAGGCTCTGCTCGCGATAAATCGCGCCGCCCGGCACCGTCACACTGTTCTTGGAATGCTTCACCAGATGTTCGGCAATGGCGAAGGAATTGGTCATGACCTGCATGCGATGGCCGGCCATGTAATGCACCATCTGGAAGGTGGTCGTGCCGCCATTGATGATGATGGCATCGCCCGCTTCACAGAGATCGACGGCTGCGCGCGCGATTGAGCGTTTTTTATCGATATTGACCGATTCTGAAACCCTGAATGGGCGTCCTGCAAGATTTCCAAGCTGCGGCGGGTGCACTGCCTCCGCGCCGCCACGAACGCGCCGGATCTTGCCCTGCACGTGAAGAGCCGCAATGTCGCGCCGGATCGTCGCTTCAGAAGCATCCGTCAGCTCGGAAATGTCCTGAATCGTAACGACGGACTTTTCCTGAACGGCGCTTAAGATAATGCGATGGCGTTCGCGTTCGTGCATTGGGCTCCTCCTCTTGTCATATTTATTTCGTATCCGTTAAAGCCTGTCAATCAGAAACGATCATAAATTTTCATATTGCGATGCAACATAATCGATTTTGATCGTTTTCGATTGACAAGCGCCATTTTGATGCGCGATACCGTGAGCGAAAGGGCGCGCTTATCGCGGCGCCCCGCAGGCCTATACACAAGCCTATATGGGAGGATGACATGGCGGCAAAGGTTCGACTTCTCGAGAACCGGTGGGATGATGCTTATGCGGCGGGCCTCGATGAGCCCGGCAAGCTTCTCTATCGCTCGAATCTTCTCGGCGCCGACAAGCGCATCACCAATTATGGCGGCGGCAATACCTCGGCCAAGGTCATAGAGAGCGATCCGCTTGATGGTGGCAAGGTTAAGGTGCTCTGGGTCAAGGGCTCGGGCGGCGACGTCGGGACGATCAAGCTCGACGGGTTCGCGACCCTCTATCAGGACAAGCTGGAATCGCTGAAGGGCATCTACAAGGGTGTCGAGGACGAGGACCGCATGGTCGGCTTCCTGCCGCATTGCACCTTCAACCTGAATGCCCGTGCCGCCTCGATCGACACGCCGCTGCATGGTTTCGTGCCCTATACGCATGTCGACCATATGCATCCGGACGCGATCATCGCGATCGCCGCCTCCAAGAACTCCAGGGAGTTGACCAAGCAGGTGTTCGGTGATGCGATCGGCTGGCTGCCCTGGCGCCGTCCGGGCTTCCAGCTCGGCCTCGATCTCGAAGCTTTCGTCAAGGCGAACCCAAGCGCCAAGGGCGTCGTGCTCGAAAGCCACGGCCTCTTCACTTGGGACAACGATGCCAAGGCCTGCTACGAGCTGACGCTCGATATCATCAACAAGGCGATCGAGTGGTTTGCCGGCCAGACCGAAGGCAAGACGATCTTCGGCGGCGCCGTCGTTGAAAGCCTACCGGTCGCTGAACGCCGTGCCATCGCCGCCCGTTTGATGCCGGAAATTCGCGGCCGTATCGGCAAGCAGGAGCGCAAGCTCGGCCATTTTGACGATCAGGATGCGGTTCTGGAATTCGTCAATTCGAAGAACCTGCGTCCGCTGGGTGCGCTCGGCACCAGCTGCCCTGACCATTTCCTGCGCACGAAGATCCGCCCGCTGATCGTTGATCTCGATCCGGCAAAACCCGATGTCGATGCAATCATCTCCGGTCTCGACAGGGCGCTTGAAGACTACAGCGCCGACTATTCCCGCTATTACAATGCCTGCAAGCATGACAATTCGCCGGCCATGCGTGACGCCAATCCAGTCATCTTCCTGGTGCCGGGTGTCGGCATGTTCTCCTTTGCCCGCGATAAGGCGACAGCTCGCATCGCCAGCGAATTCTATGTCAACGCCATCAACGTGATGCGCGGTTCCTCGACGGTCTCGGAATATCAGGGCCTGCCTGAGCAGGAAGCCTTCGACATCGAATATTGGCTGCTCGAAGAAGCCAAGCTGCAGCGCATGCCGAAGCCGAAGAGCCTGGCAGGCAAAGTTGCCTTCGTCACCGGTGGCGCCGGCGGCATCGGCCGCGCAACGGCCGCCCGTCTCGTCGGCGAGGGTGCCTGTGTGGTGCTTGCCGATATCGACCAGGAAGCACTTGAAAAGACCGAAGCCGAATTCGTGAAGAAGTACGGCGCCGATGCAGTGCGTACTTTGAAGCTCGACGTTACCAAGGAAGACGGCGTCATCGCCTCCTTCGCCGAATCCTGCGTCGAATTCGGCGGCATCGATATCCTCGTTTCGAATGCAGGCATCGCTTCTTCGGCGCCGATCGAAACGACCGAATTGTCGACGTGGAACCGCAACATCGACATTCTGGCGACCGGCTATTTCCTCGTTTCGCGCGAGGCCTTCCGTCTGTTCCGCCGTCAGGGGCTGGGTGGCAACGTCGTCTTCATTGCGTCGAAGAACGGCCTTGCGGCTTCGCCGAATGCGGCCGCCTATTGCACGGCAAAGGCTGCCGAAATCCATCTCGCCCGTTGCCTGGCGCTCGAAGGCGCAGATGCCGGCATCCGCGTCAACACCGTCAATCCGGATGCCGTCCTTCGCGGCTCGAAGATCTGGAGCGGCGAATGGCGCGAACAGCGTGCGGCCTCTTCCAAGATCGAAGTGGACGAGCTGGAGGAACATTACCGCAAGCGCTCGATGCTGAAACTTAACGTGTTCCCGGAAGACATTGCCGAAGCCGTCTACTTCCTTGCGTCCGATCTGTCGGCCAAGTCGACCGGCAACATCATCAATGTCGATGCGGGCAACGTTCAGAGCTTCCCGCGCTAAGCTATTTCCGGAGGATCACCCATATCGCGTGGATGATCCCCGGCACGTAGCCGCAGAGCGTCAGCAATATATTGAGCCAGAAATGCAGGCCGAGCCCGACCTGCAGAAATACGCCAAGGGGCGGCAGGATGATCGCAAGAAGAATGCGGACGACGTCCATCGTGGCTCCTGAGTTTTGAAGACATGCAAGTGTTAGAACGCGAACTGTGGTCTGCGGTTCGCGGCCAGGGAGGATTAAATGGCTGAATTCAGGATTGCGCCGGATCTGGTCGCAACGGAAAATGACAAGCGCGCTGCTGCGCTGAAGGCTGACTACGAAGCGCTGGGTACAACGCTTGCCCGCCGCGGCGTTGATATCGAAGCGATCACCCGCAAGGTGGCGGAATTCACTGTTGCCGTACCTTCCTGGGGTGTCGGCACCGGCGGCACGCGCTTTGCCCGTTTCCCGGGTACCGGTGAGCCCCGCGGTATCTTTGACAAACTCGACGATTGCGCGGTTATCAACCAGCTGACCCAGGCGACGCCGACCGTGTCCTTGCATATTCCCTGGGACAAGACCGATGTGAAGGAGTTGAAGGCGAAAGGCGATGCGCTTGGCCTCGGCTTCGATGCGATGAATTCCAACACTTTCTCGGATGCTCCCGGCCAGAAGCTGACCTACAAATATGGCTCGCTCAGCCACACGGATGCGGCGACCCGCCAGCAGGCGATCGAGCATAATCTGGAATGCATCGAGATCGGCAAGGCGATCGGCTCCAAGGCGCTGACCGTCTGGATCGGCGATGGTTCGAACTTTCCCGGCCAGAGCAATTTCACTAGGGCTTTCGAGCGTTACCTCACCTCGATGGCGGATATCTACAAGGCCCTGCCTGACGATTGGCGGCTCTTCTCCGAGCACAAGATGTACGAGCCGGCTTTCTATTCGACGGTCGTGCAGGACTGGGGCAGCAACTATATGATCGCCCAGACGCTCGGTCCCAAGGCCTACTGCCTTGTCGACCTCGGCCACCATGCGCCGAACACCAATATCGAGATGATCGTCGCCCGGCTGATCCAGTTCGGCAAGCTCGGCGGCTTCCATTTCAACGATTCGAAGTATGGCGATGATGACCTCGACGCCGGTTCGATCGAACCCTACCGCCTGTTCCTCGTCTTCAACGAGCTCGTCGATGCCGAAGCCCGTGGCGTCAACGATTTCCATCCGGCCCATATGATCGACCAGTCGCACAATGTGACGGATCCGATCGAAAGCCTGATCAACAGCGCCAATGAAATCCGTCGGGCCTACGCGCAGGCACTGATCGTCGATCGCAAGGCGCTCGAAGGCTATCAGCAGGACAATGACGCGTTGATGGCGTCCGAAACGCTAAAGCGCGCCTATCGCGCCGATGTCGAGCCGATCCTGGCCGAAGCCCGCCGACGCGCCGGCGGCGCGACCGACCCGATCGCCACCTACCGCGTCAGCGGCTACCGCAAAAAGGTAGCCGCCGAGCGCCCCGCCTCCGTCTCCGGCGGTGGTGGTATCATCTAAATGAATGGAAGCCGTTGATCACGGCTTCCATTGACCTGCAACCTGCCGGGTGGCGACGTTCAGCCGGTTCCAGACATTGATATTGGCAATTGCGATGACGAGGGCCGCAAGGCTCTTGCCGTCGTAGTGACGGGTGCATTCCTCCCAGACCTCATCCGGCACCGGATCGGCGCGGTCGCTGAGGCGGGTGACGGCCTCGGTGAGCGCCAGTGCTGCGCGTTCGGCATCGCTGTAATAGGGGGCGTCACGCCAGCCTGCGACGGCAAAGAGCCGTTCGTCGGTCTCGCCGTGCTTGCGGGCAATGCGCCAATGGCCGTCGATGCAGACGCTGCAGCCGTTGATCTGGCTGGCCCGCAGATAGATGATTTCCAGAAATGCCGGCGCAAGACCGGCCTTGGCAGGCAGATTGGCGAAGGCGGCCAGCGCCTGCATGGCTTCCGGGATGACGAGGGCCGGATTTCCCATTCTCTCTTGCATGCTCAATCTCCTGATCGTGTTCGGTTTGACGCAGAGCCGGCCGATTGCCAGCTTTCGTTCGTCATGGATTTGACGGATCAGGATCAGGGAGTGTGACGTATAGAGCGAAATCTGATTGATGTTTTAATTAGCGGCGGTTGACGCCCGAGGTTTCGACAGGAACCAGCAGAGCCGCCATTGCCTCGTCGGCAGCGCGCTGTCCGCTCTCATAAGCGCCGTGCGCCGTCGAGAAATCGGTCGTATGCGTCGCCTCACCCGCAAAGAAAATCCTGTCGTCAAAGGATTGGGCGAGTTGCAGGCGTGCGTCCGCGTGGCCGGGCAGGGCATGGCTGTAACCACCGCCGATGGAAAGGGTTCCCGCCCAGTTCGAAGCCGCAAGCGGCCTCAGATATTTTCGCACGTCCGAGCCAAAGAGGCCGGCTAGCTCGTTGATCGCCTGGTCGAAAGCCGCCGCGCGACCCATCGCGGCAGAAGCCCTGGCTCCCGCTCCACCGAGGAAACATTCGAGCACTGGCTTGCCGAAGGGGCGGATGTAATAGGCGCCGGTCGTGTTGTCACGCGGATTGCCGAGCACGTGGGTCTCGTCTTCGAAAGGGCCGCCGTCGAGGATTTCGAGATAGAGTTTCTCGTTGTTGCCGAGCGGTAGGAGCGATGCCGCCTGCCGCCAGGGGTCGAGCACGGACGGAAGGTTGATCGCACCGCCCGCGAGAACATTCGACGAGACGGTGAAGATGACGGCGCGTGTCCGGATCGTCCCGGCGGAGGTTTGCAGGACGATTTTCTGTTCGCTCAGATCAAGGCTTTCGAGGGTGGTGCCGAGCCGCAATTCCGCGTCGGAAGGAAGCGCTGAGGTAATCAGCTGCCCATAGCCATCGGGGACGCGCCAGTTGTTGTCGGTGGAGGCGTCATCATACGCGACGTAGTCTCTCACCGATATGTGCTCCAGTTCCTCGCCGGATATGTAGCCGCTCAGTGCCTGCAGATAGGGCGTCCAGGATGAATTCGGGTCGATCGCATCGGCTGCGCAGTCAGAAGCCGGTGGGTTGTTCCGGATCTCTTCGTTCCATTGCGCAAAGGCGTTTCGGGCGGCCGCACGATCTTTCCCGGAGAAACCGAGATTCTTAAACTGTTCGCCCCAGGCCGTGATGCGGCGGTCGACCGTGAAGCCGAGCTCGGCGGCAATCCTGGTCCAGGGATTGCGATCGGCCGAGTGCAGCCATCCGCAGCCGAGATCGACTGGCCCAGCGCTCGTGGCATAAGTCCAGGCCCGTCCACCGACGCGGGGCAGTTGCTCTAGGATGGTGATGGAATGACCGCGGCTGCTAAGGCGGCGTGAAGCCCCGATCCCGGCAGCTCCTGCGCCGACGATAACGATATCCGGATCAGAGGTGGTCATGGCGTGGATATAGCGCCTTGCAGCCGCGGCTGTCCATTGTCACGATCATGAATGGACTTTATAGCGCAGGACGACGACGCCATTGTCTTTGGTCTCCGCCGATATCAGCGAGAGCCGGGTCTTGCCCGCCAATCCCCGGTCGAAAGTAACGACGGGCTGGCCGCCGCTGCCATCCAGGGCCGGGGCGACAAGCAGATAAAACTCGTCGATGAGGCCCGCAGCAAAGAAAGCGCCGTTGATCGCTGCTCCGCCTTCGAGCAGCAATTTGTGGATGCCGAGTTCCTTCTCCAGTACATCGAGCGCTCCAGGCAGATCGATCTCGGCCGAAGGCGAGATTATGTAAGAGATGCCGTCGGCGGCGAGCTCCGCAAGATGGGCGTCCGGCACATCGCTACCGAGGATGACGACGATATGGTCGCCATCGATGTCAGGCCGCGTGAAATGCAGCTTGCCCGACGTGTCGAGCGCGATCGCGTAGTTGTCTGCTTTGCGATCGGCGAAATGGTTTTGCCGTTCTGCTGAACCTGCCGATTGCGGCGGATGCGGCTCTCCCTTGGCCATTTCGGCCATAGTCACGCGTCCGACGATCCAGGCGTCACCCTGCAGGTCTTCATGTGCCTTCTGATAGAGAGCCGTCCATTCCTTGCGGCCGCCATCCGGGCTTTCTGTCCACTTGCTCGGATGCAGGCCGCCGTCGAGCGACGACATCATCAGGCAGATGATTTCCGGTTTCATGGGCGATTCCTTTCCGGCGCGGCAGGCAGGTCAAAACTTTATCGAAAGATGGCCGCTATCGGCAATGACAACGGTCGCATCGCCATAATGTTCGATCTCGGGATAGCCCTGCAGCGAGTGTTTGTGACCGGCAGCAGTGATGACCATGATGTCGGCGCCCGCCGCCGTTCCTGCCTTCACGCCGGCTTCAACGTCTTCGAAGACCAGGCATTCATGCGTTGCAAAACCGAGCTTTTCGGCGCCGAGGATATAGCATTGGGGGTCGGGTTTGCCGACAGTCACATCTTCGGCCGTCACGATGGCCTGCGGCATGGGAAGCCCCGCGGCCTCAAGCCGTCGCTCGGCCAGGCGACGCGGCGAGGAGGTGACGATCGTCCACCGGTTCGGCGGCAGCGACGCCAGGAAATCGGCGGCACCCGGAAGGGCAACGACGCCTTCGACGTCCTGGATTTCCTCTTCGGTGATCTGTGCGGCTTCCGCTTCCGCGTCGACGCCCGGAAGGTTCAGCCGCCTGATCGTGTCGATGCCACGCGATCCATGCATGATCGGCAGGAATTTTTCCACATCCAGCCCGTGCCGCTCGGCCCAGCGGCCCCAGACGCGCTCTGCCGACGCAGTGGAACTCAGGATCGTGCCGTCCATGTCGAACAGGAAGGCGGCATATTGTTTGGAACTGTCAAATCGGGAGGACATGGGAAACACCGTAGGGAGGGATCTGCCTGCCATCAGCCAATGAAAAATGCGGCAGGTCAAGTCATGAGCCCAACTTCGCGGGACTTGATAGGATAGAGCTCCTGTCACATCGTCCGGCTTCCGCTCGTCATGGCTTTTGACGCAACAGGATTGGGAGTGGATTGATGGACGAGAAAAAATGGCTGGCCGATGAATTCGAGGCAAACCGCGGGCATCTGCGGGCCGTCGCTTTCCGCATGCTCGGCTCCCGCGCAGAAGCTGAGGATGCGGTGCAGGAGGCGTGGCTGCGCCTGACAAGGTCGGACAGGGGCAGTGTGGATAATCTCGGCGGCTGGCTGACAACGGTCGTGGCGCGCATCTGCCTGGATATGCTGCGTTCGCGCAAAACGCGGCGCGAAGAGCCGCTCGACCTGCCGGCGCATGGCGCGATCGTGGATATCGCCAGCAATCCGGAGCGCGAAGCAGCTTTTGCCGATTCGGTCGGCATCGCCCTGCTCGTCGTGCTGCAAACCCTCTCGCCCGCCGAACGCGTCGCCTTCGTGTTGCATGACATGTTCGATCTGCCCTTCGAAGAGATCGCTGCTGTCATCGGGCGGAGTGCGGCCGCCGCCCGGCAGCTTGCCAGCCGTGCCCGGCGCAGGGTGCAGGGGCAACCGGAAACGCCTGATATCGATCTGGCGCGCAAGCGCAGCATAGCCGAAGCCTTCCTTATCGCCTCCCGCAACGGTGATCTGGAGGGGCTGCTTGCGGTCCTCGCGCCGGATGCGGTCTTCCGGCCAGATGCGGCCGCGACCCGTCTCGGCAATGTCGTGCCGCTTCGCGGCGCCGGTGCCATCGCCGAAAGCTTCAAGGGGCGGGCGACATCGGCGAAAGTCGCGCTTGTCGATGGTGAAATCGGCCTCGTCGTCTTCATCGAGGGCCAGTTGCGCGTCGTGCTGGCGCTGAGTTTTGACGGCGACAGGATCTCGGCGGTCGATGCGATCGCCGATCAGGATCATCTGCGCGATATCGGCTATTCGATCCTCGAAGGCTAGCGATCACAATCAGTGAGTTTTTTCAAATAGATGGCCTCCGATCGGGCGGAGAGCAACGCTGGCCCAGCGGTGGGCGATCTGCCACAGCCCAACGGGCGTCAGCCGCGGCGCGCGCCGACGCGTGCGATCACGCCTTGCGATTTGTGCCACGGAAGCATCGAGAAGAGATCGATGAGGCAGCGAAATACTATGCGAACAAGGAGCCGCCCTTCCTCGCGAGCCAATGACGGTCCGGATGGCGCTTGCCGTGCGACTGAAGCCGGCGCTTAATGGCTACGCCAGCCCATCAGCTTCTCGATGTGCTCAGCCGAGTTGCGCACCTGTGCTGTATAGTGGCCTTCGTCCGAAAAGGCCTTTTGCTCCGGCAGAACGATGGAAATGGTGGCGACACACTGGCCCTCGCGATCGCAGATCGGCGAGGCGATGCAGGCAACCGCATAATCGGATTCGCCAGCCTGGATCGACAGGCGCGATTCAAAGGCCTTTCCGGCGGATTCCGATAGCGTGGCGGGATCGATTTCCGCGCGTCCCGTCGGCGAGGAGCGGGCGCATCGCTTGAAGAGCTCGACACGCTCGTCTTCTTGCAGGTGCCCGACCAGCAGGCGGCCAGACGCTGTCCAGTTGAGTGGCACACGGGTGCCGACGCGGGAGGCGACCTGGAAATGGCTGGGGCCATCGGCCATGGCGAGAACAAGCATGAAATCGCCGTCACGGCCGCAGACCTGAACGGTCTCGCCAGCCTGTCGGCAGAGGTCGTGCATTTCATGCGTCGCGACGCTCATGAAGTCGAGCGATCGCGCATAGGCGAGGCCATAGTGATAGAGCCGCGAGCCGAGCCAGATTGAACCGTCGGATTGGCGCGTCAGCATGTTTTTTTCGACCAGGTCGTCAACGATGACATAGACGGTTGAAAGCGGCGCCTTCACGGCCTTGGCGATGGCATAGACGCCGGCCGGCGACCCCGTCTCGTAAAGATGGTCGATCACCTGCAGCGCGCGGTCGATACCGCTGACGCGTGCACGGCGCGCGCCCTTGGCACCGGTCTCTTCGGCCGGGTCTTCATCTTCGGAGTGGATTGCGGGTGATGTCTTTCCGTCCAATTCAACATACCTCTGATATCATGCGAACCTGTTACATTACTATGGCATAGCCGTTTGCGAAGCAAATCGCAAAATCTTTGGATATAAAAACCTTTGGTAGCCGCCGCAGATAGTTCTTGAAGGGCGGCGAATGTTGTCACCGGATTGGCTGCGATTGCAAATCTATTTGCGGGCGCCTTATCGTGGATCGTCGATTTTGGAACCGGAACAACAAGCCGCAGCCCGAGTTTTTATCCCATAGCGATACCGGCTGATCGGATGTGGGCCAAGTCTCCTGCCAGACATTGCGGTCAGCGGTGGCAAGTCGACGCCCCTTTTGCGGCTTGCCGAAGCCACCGCCGGTGCGTGTCGTCATGAAGACGGCGTCGCCGGCGGCGAGCGTCTCAAGGTCGCGGGAAGAAATATTCGGGAAATCGATGTGGATGTGCGCGCTCGCCGCATCGCAAGGGCTGCCGCCTGTTGACAGCGGCAGCCCGTCTGGGAACAGGGCTTATCCCCAGTGCCGATCGGGGCCTTATGGTGCCAGCGGTCAGATCAGCCGAAGCAGGGCATCGCCGGCAGATTGGCGCGGCTGGCAAAGGACCCGATCATATCGCTCGCCGTGGAGGGACGCGGCTCGCGTTTACGGGCAGCCACCTCAAGGAGTTGCTTGAAATCTTCAAGCTTCACGCCATCGGCGCGGAGCACCATGGCGATCAGCGGGTCGTGAAGGGCTTCGGAAATGGTCAAATCTTCTCCGGTCTTTCTCATGGTACGGTCCTCCTTTCGTGGGCGGTCGCCCGTGTTCCACTCCTGCTGCCAAGCGCTCCTAGCATTGACTTCTGCAAAGAGTGGTGTTACCGGTAAGTAACAATGCATTTGTTACCGATCGGTCACATCGATGTCAAGGACTTCGTCCGCGAAAAAATCAGAATCATTGAATGAAATCTCCGTAGCCGCTTCAGACGATCGAATCCCCCCGCGGGAGCGTATTGTCACGACCGCTTCGGAGCTTTTCCGTGAGCGCGGCATTCGCGGCATTGGCGTGGATGCCATTGCGGATGCTGCCGCCACCAACAAGATGACCCTCTATCGGCATTTCGGCTCCAAGGACGAGCTGGTCTGCGAAACGCTACGCCGCGCCTCCGAAAAGGCCGAGAAGATCTGGCGCGATCTTGAAGCCGCCCATCCCGGCGATGCGCGCGGCCAGTTGCTTGCCTGGGTCGAGGACCGGGCTCACTGTCTGAACGGCGAGCCCGCAGGTTGCGATCTCGCCAATGCCGCGATCGAATTGAAGGGCGAAGGCCATCCGGCGCACGAGTTGATCGAGCGCCACAAGGCGATGCAGCGCAATCGTCTTGCGGCACTTTGCGTGGCTGCCGGCGCGCGCGAGCCGGAACTTCTTGCCGACACGCTGACGCTGCTGCTCGAAGGCGCGCGCGTTACTCGCCAGGCCATGACGGACGGGGGCTGTTCCTGCCATTTTGAAAAAGCTTGCAACGTGGCGATTTCCGCCTTCGGCTGATATTGACGCGGCCAGGGAACCTTGGGGGTTGCGTGGCCGTTTTTCTGCTGATCTGGGAGCAATCTGGAGGCAGAGATGAATTACACTTATCTCCGGCGCCTATATGCCAGACGTGCCGAGCTTGAAGCCAAGCTCGAATTGCACGACGCACGTTATTGCTTTGGCGAAGAGGAAGTAGACGACGGTACGGAAAACGATCTGAAACAGCGCATCCAAGAAATCTCGGAGGAGATTGCGGCACTGGAGTATTCTCCTGGCTAGCCGTTGCCGGCGCTCAGGATCGAAATGGTCCGTTCGTCGAATTTCCCGTCGTAAAAATGATCGATCGCTTTGTGAAAGGGCGAGCCGTGATCGCTGACCGCGGCAAACAGCGTCATGGACGAGCGCAGCTTCAGATCATCCGGGGAGCCCATGATATCGTGAGCGCTGCGGTCATTGACGGAGAGGATTGCCTCGACACAGCGCAAAAGGCGGCTGCCGAGGATCGGATCAGCGAGATAGGCTGAGGCTTCCTCCGCGGAGCGAATGGCATATTTCTCCGCCATGGAAGAGGTTCCGAGACCGGCGATTTGCGGGAAGATGAACCACATCCAGTGAGAGCGCTTGCGACCGGCTTCCAGCTCCGCAAGAGCCTGTTTGTATATGCCGTTCTGCGCTTCGATGAAGCGGTGGAGGTCGTAGTCTACGTCACCGGCCATGGCTCTTTCCCGTTCCTATGCTTCTCATGCACGTTAGACGAAAAATTCCATGCCCGGCGAAAATCGCTGGCTCTTAGCAGACCCTGTCTGCGTAGGGGCTCGTTTCACGGCAATGGCCGTAGCGCTGGTGGTGTGGCACCAGACTATCACCCGGAGGTGCCGGCTCTTCAATAGCCGAGGTCGTCATCGGATCGGTCGCTGATGTCTGTGCCGACGGTGCTGTGAAGCCTACAAAGCTTAGCAGTACGAGGGCGCCTACGACCACGATCCGCTCCAGGACCGACAGCTTCTGTGCGCTGACGTGGTCGGCGTAGTCGCGTTCAGCTTCGCCGTAGCTCACGTCCTCCTTCACATGCTGGTGCACCATATCCTGGTGACCGGAGGTCCAAGTTTCAGATTGTGTCATTTCAAGTCTCCTGCAATGCACCGGGATGCGGCTTGGGAAGGCAAGCTAATGGCGTGCCAATCCGCCTCACGCGTGCAGCACCGCATGTGTGTCTTAACCGCGGTAAATTGAAGAGGGCTAAAGCAAACTCAGTGTTCACAAAATCGTACTAATCATCGTGAAAAGCCGTGCAAGGGCTGGTCCTGCGAAATGATAGGCGGTAAATCCTGCGTGATATCCACAGGACTCTCCCCATGGCCCCTTCTTTCGGTGCGATGTCTATCGCTCAGCTTTCCCTTCTCATCCAGAGCGGCAAGGCCGATCCGGTTGATGTCGCAGAGGCGATCTTCGACGGCATCGAGCAATACGCCGACAAGGCGGTCTTCACCCTATTGTTGCGCGAGCGGGCGATGCGAGAGGCTCATGCTTCCTCGAAGCGCATCCGCGACGGCCGTTCGCTCGGTGCGCTCGACGGCATTCCGATCGCCTGGAAAGATCTTTTCGACATCGAGGGCGTGGCAACTACGGCCGGTTCGGTGGTTCTGGCGGGCGATGCGCCTGCTAAACAGGACGCTGCGATCGTGACAACGCTCAAGAGTGCCGGCATGCTGGCTATCGGCCGTACCAATATGAGCGAATTTGCTTTTTCCGGCCTCGGCATCAATCCCCATTACGGCACGCCGGAAAACCCTCACAGCAAGGACGAGCCGCGCATTCCCGGTGGGTCGTCCTCCGGCGCCGGCGTGGCGGTTGCCGCAGGCCTTGTACCGGTAGCGATGGGCACGGATACCGGTGGTTCGGTGCGTATTCCCGCCGCCCTGAACGGCATCGTCGGCTACAAGGCGACGCGCGGGCGCTATGCCATGGAAGGTGTCTATCCGCTGGCTACGAGCCTCGACTCGCTTGGTCCCCTCTGCCGTTCCGTGCAAGACGCCGTCTGGGTCGATGCTGCAATGCGCGGGTTGACGGCGCCGACGGTCGCCCGGCAGTCGCTGAAAGGTGTGGAAATCGTCGTCCCTCGCAATATCGTGTTTGATGGCCTGGGTTCGGGCGTCGCCGAAGCCTTCAAGGGCGGAATGGAGCGGCTGCGTAGCGCTGGCGCGCATATCAGTCCGATCGACATTCCGGCCTTCGAGGAAATCCTGGCACTGATGGCAAAACATGGTGCCCTCGTCACTGCCGAAGCCTTCGCTCTCCACCGCGAACGGCTTGCAGGGCCGGAGGCTGCGCGGATGGATCATCGTGTCGTCCTGCGCACGCGGCTCGGCGAGAAGACCAGCATGGCCGATTACATTGCTATTCTTGCGGAGCGCACGCGGCTGATTGCCGAAGTCGATCGGCTCGTCGGCAACCGCTTCCTCGCCTTTCCTTCGGTCGCCCACGTGGCGCCGCCGATCGCGGCACTTGAGCGCGATGACGAGCTTTTCTTCGCCGTGAACGTCAAGACGCTGCGCAATACAGCGCTCGGCAATTTCCTGGACTGGTGCGGTGTTTCCATTCCTTGCGGCAACGGCGAGGCAGATATGCCGGTCGGTTTCCTTCTATCGGCGCCGGCAAACCGTGATGAGGCATTGCTTGCCGTTTCGCTGACGGCAGAAGCAGTCATTCGCGGCGATCGGATCTAGGCGATTGCGGGCTTGATGCGGCGCGTCATTCTTGCCAAAGTCCTCGCGAGGAAACGGGAGGAGATGAAAGATGCAGGTTTTGCAGAACGGCCGGTTTGCGGTTTCCACATGGTCGCTTCACCGGATGCTGGGTGCAACCTACCCCTATAGTCCCGATCCGCAGAAAAGCGCGGCACGCCAGGAGCCCTATGGGGCAGGCACCGTGAGCCTGCTCGAAGTGCCGGGCATGCTCGCCGAACGCGGACTTGGCCGACTGGAGGTCTGTTCGTTCCACCTGCCGAGCCTGGACGCCTCTTATCTCGCCGAATTTCGCGATGCGCTGGAGGCCTCCAGCATCCTTTTCCAGACGCTGCTCGTCGAGGATGGCGATCCCAGCAATGCCGAGACGGCGGAACGTGACATAGGCTGGATCGCCTGTTGGATCGACATCGCAAAGAAGCTCGGCGCCGAGCGCATCCGCGTCATCGCCGGCAAGCAGGCGCCCAATGAGGAGAACCTTGCGCGTTCCGCGCGGCATCTGAAATGGCTCGCCGGGCAGGCGGAGGGAAGCGGCGTGCGTGTCGTGACCGAAAACTGGTTCGCCCTTCTGCCCTCAGCGAAGGAAATGAACTGGCTGCTTGATGAACTCGACAGCAAGATCGGCCTCAATGGCGACCTCGGAAACTGGGCGGCACCGGCGAAATATGAAGGGCTGGCGAATATCATGCGTAGGGCCGAAATCTGCCACGCCAAGGCCGATTACAATGCCTCTGGGCTTGATGCTGCAGATTACCGTCATTGCCTGGAAATGTGCGAAAAGGCCGGCTACGCCGGACCCTACACGCTGATCTACGACTCGCCGTTCTTTGCGGATGAGTGGGATGGCATACTGCTGCAGAAACGCTTCATCGAGGACTTCCTTGAGGATGCCCCGGCGCGTCGCACAGCCTAGGCTCGTTCCAGCCTGTTCTTCTCCCGCTTGCGCCAATCCTTGGGCGTCTCGCCCGCGTGCTTGAGGAAGAAGCGGGAGAAATAGGCCGGGTCGGCAAAGCCAAGCCGATGGCTGACCTCCTGAACGTTCGCGAGCGTGAAGACGAGTTCGCGCTTGGCCTCGTCGACGAGTTTGCCGGCAATCAGGTCGTGAGCCGTCTTGCCGGTCATCGAGCGAACGATGCGATTGAGATGGGTCGGCGAAATGCCGATTTCCCTGGCATAGAATGAAGCGGGTCTGTGCGAACGGAAATGCTGTTCGATGAGGCCAGCCAGTTGCTCCATCCGCCGTTCGTTTTCATCGGCGGGGAACTGGCTGATATCCTCCTGATGGGAAATTCTCGCCGTCAGCCGCAGCGCCAATGCGGCATAGGAGGCGAGAAGCTCGCTGCGGCCGCTGCGGTTGTACCGATATTCATCGCCGAGCCGCCTCAGGCTCTGCATGAGATAGGCGGCGTCGGGGTCTTGCGGATCAAGCGCGGTGAGATGCGGGGCTGCAAGCCACTCACCGAGGCGGCTGCGGTCGCCGGGAAGGTGGCTAAGATTGGCGCTCAGCATGGTGATGACGAGGCCGTCGATATCCCGCGAAAAACGGAAGCCGTGATCGAACCCGGGAGGAATCGTGACGACCGCTGGCGGCTGGATGGCATGGCTCCGCTCGCCGAAAATGGCATCGGCTGCGCCGGCATCGATGTACAATATCTGAAAGAAACTCGCGTGCCGATGCAGTTTGATCTCCCAATGGTGCAGGCTGCTACGCGAGGGAATTGTTTCGCAGTGCAGCCAGAAATCGGGTTCTTTGCCCGATGTCTCGCCGTAGAGCTCATAGGTCGGCACATGTCTCGTCATGGGCTTCCTTCCGTTCCCATGTTCGTTTTGTGCAATTTTTCGGTGGGAAAGTCCATTGCCGCTCGAAGGGCTAAAGGTCAGAATTTGGCAGAAAGCAAATTGCAGGGAGGAAGCAATTGCGCACCCAAATCGCCATTATCGGCTCAGGCCCGTCGGGCCTGCTGCTCGGCCAACTTCTGACGGAAGCCGGCATCGACAACGTCATTCTCGATCGGGTGGGCAAGGACTACATTCTCGGCCGCGTTCGCGCCGGCGTCCTGGAAGAGGGCACCGTTCATCTTTTGGACGAGGCACGGTCGGCTGCCCGGCTGCATGCTGAAGGTTTGCCGCATAACGGCTTTTCACTGGCTTTCGACGGGCGCGATCACCGCATCGATCTCTACGGCCTGACCGGCGGCAAGCGCGTCACGGTTTACGGCCAGACCGAGGTGACGCGTGATCTGATGGAACAGCGCGAGGCGAGCGGTGCCTTGACCATCTATGATGCCGCCGACGTGACGCCGCATGATTTTGATGGCCGCACTCCCTTCGTGAGCTACGAGAAGGATGGCGCTACTCAGCGTATCGACTGCGATTTCATCGCCGGCTGCGACGGCTTCCACGGCGCAAGCCGCAAGGCGGTTCCGGAAAAGGCGATCAGAACCTTCGAGAAGATCTACCCCTTCGGCTGGCTTGGTCTGTTGGCCGATGTCGCTCCGGTCAATCATGAGCTCATCTATGCCAATCATCCGCGCGGCTTTGCACTCTGTTCCATGCGCTCTGTGACCCGCAGCCGCTATTACATCCAATGTTCACTCGATCAGAAGGTCGAAGACTGGAGCGACGACCGCTTTTGGGACGAGTTGCGCCGCCGCCTGCCGGCCCATCACGCCGAGGCGCTGAAGACCGCGTCATCTTTCGAAAAGTCAATCGCGCCGCTGCGTTCCTTCGTGGCCGAGCCGATGCGCTTCGGTCGCCTGTTCCTGGTCGGCGATGCCGCCCATATCGTGCCGCCGACCGGCGCCAAAGGGCTGAACCTTGCTGCCAGCGATGTGCACTATCTCTTCGAAGGTCTGAGGGAGTTCTACGGAGATCGCTCGAGCGTCGGCATTGACGCCTATTCGCAAAAGGCGCTTGCTCGCGTCTGGAAGGCCGTGCGCTTCTCCTGGTGGATGACGACGATGATGCATCGTTTTCCCGATACCGGCGATTTCGACCAGAAGATCCAGGAAGCGGAACTCGACTATCTCACCCATTCCCGCGCTGCCTCGACGGCGCTTGCGGAAAACTACGTCGGATTGCCGTTCTGACAGGATGCCGGCTGCCTTCGCAGGGAGGCGCTCACCCGATGTCAGCGGAACGGATGCGTCCACTGTGTGCTCGCACCGGGCTACAGTTGAAGCGCTATCCCGTGTCTCGATTTGATCCGCGCTGCCTCTTGTTGCATATTTTCGCCGTGTCTTGCCGCGCCCGACATGCGCGTAGAAAATATCGCAACAATATCGTCGAGAATCTTGGTTGCCTGTGCAAGAACTCAACAGCCATGAAGGCAGGATCGCCGACGGGGTGAAGCTGCAATGCATTCCCGAGGAGATCGAGGTCGAGGGCGTGGCCAATGCCTGTTGCTCGCCTCCCACGACAGCCGCATGATTGCCAAGCAGATGCTGCTGATCAATGGCGGCCTCATCTGACTATTAAGGGGGTCCCATGAACGCCAATACCAATACGCCGCTCCGTCGCTTCCGCATCGCCTCCGTTCCCGGCGACGGCATTGGCCCAGAGGTCATCGCCGCCGGCCTCGAAGTGCTCGAAGTGCTGGCCGCCCGCAGCGGCGCTTTCACACTCGACATCGACCATTATGACTGGGGCAGCGAGCGCTACCGCAGGACCGGTGCCTTCATGCCCGAGAATGCCCTGTCTTTGCTAAAGCAAGCCGACGCCATCTATTTCGGCGCCGTCGGCGCGCCTGACGTGCCCGATCACGTGACACTCTGGGGCCTGCGTCTGCCGATCTGCCAGCGTCTCGACCAGTACGCCAATATCCGCCCGACCCGCATCTTCCCCGGTGTGAAAAGCCCGCTCAGGGGGGTCGAGGAAGGCGATCTCGACTGGCTGATCGTGCGTGAGAACTCCGAAGGCGAATATTCCGGCCATGGCGGCCGCGCCCATATCGGCCTGCCAGAGGAGGTGGCGACCGAAACCTCGATCTTCACGCGCCGCGGCGTCGAGCGCATCATGCGCTTTGCCTTCCGCGAGGCGCAGAAGCGCCCTCGTAAGCTGCTGACGGTCGTGACCAAGTCCAACGCCCAGCGCCACGGGCTCGTGCTGTGGGACGAGATTGCCGCCGAGGTCGCCAAGGACTTCCCCGATGTGACCTGGGACAAGGAACTGGTCGATGCCATGACCTTCCGCATGGTCGCAAAACCAAAGAGCATCGACACGGTCGTCGCGACCAACCTGCATGCCGATATCCTCTCTGACCTCGCGGCTGCGCTCGCCGGCTCGCTCGGCATCGCACCGACGGGCAATGTCGATCCCGAACGCCGTTTCCCCTCGATGTTCGAGCCGATCCATGGTTCGGCTTTCGATATTACCGGCAAGGGCATCGCCAACCCCGTCGCAAGCTTCTGGACGGCATCGTTGATGCTGGAACATCTGGGCGAGGCGGTTGCGGCAAAGATACTGATTTCAGCGGTGGAACAGGTCTGCGCCGCCGGCATTCTCACTCCAGATCTTGGCGGCAAGGCAACCACGGCCGATGTGACGCACGCCGTTTGCGAAGCATTGCGGGGATCGAACTTCGCCCCCGATGACGAGAATATTCCGGCCGTCTGATCCCCAGAAACCGCGTTTCATGGAAGGTATCCAGTCATGAGCAACAAACTTTCGGGCTACAAGCTCCGCCGTCCGGAGCTTTTTCGCGAAGCGAATTATATAGGCGGCCAATGGGTGCAGGCCGATAGCGGCCGTACCTACGACGTCACCAATCCTGCGACCGGCGAGGTAATCGGAACCGTGCCTGCGATGAGTGCTGTGGAGACGAACCGCGCGATCGATGCCGCCTACAAAGCTCAGAAGGCATGGGCGGGACTGACTGCCGAGCAGCGCGCCAACCATCTCTGGAAGCTCGCCGAGTTGATGCACGCGAATCTCGAGGATCTCGCGGCCATCATGACGATCGAGCAGGGCAAACCTCTTTCCGAAAGCCGTGGCGAGGTCGTCTATTCCGCAAGCTTCATCGAGTGGTTCGCGGAAGAGGCGAGGCGCGTCTATGGCGACACGATCCCTTCGCCGGTTTCAGGCCGACGCCTGATCGTGCAGAAGCAGCCGATCGGCGTCTTTGCGGCGATCACGCCGTGGAACTTTCCCTCGGCGATGATCACCCGCAAGGCCGGTCCCGGCTGGGCCGCAGGCTGCACCGGCGTCATTCGTCCGGCAAGCCAGACGCCCTATTCGGCGCTGGCGCTTGCCGTGATGGCTGAAGAGGCGGGCTTTCCGGCCGGCGTCTGCAACGTCATCACCGGCCCTTCGTCGGAAACCGGTCCTGCGATCACCGCCAGTCCGAGGGTGCGCAAGCTCACCTTCACCGGCAGCACGGCGGTCGGCGCCAAGCTGCTCGCCGAATGCGCGCCGACCATCAAGAAGACCAGCATGGAGCTTGGAGGCAATGCGCCTTTTATCGTCTTCGACGACGCCGATCTCGACGAGGCGGTCAAGGGCGCCATGGGCTCGAAGTTCCGCAATACCGGGCAGACATGCGTCTGCGCAAACCGCATTCTCGTACAGGATAAAGTGCATGACGCCTTTGCCGAAAAGCTCGCAGCCGCCGTCGCCAAACTGAAGCTCGGCGACGGCATGGAGGAGGGCGTCACGCTAGGCCCATTGATCGACGAAGCTGCGCTCAAGAAGGTCGAGACGCATGTCGAGGATGCCGTCAGGCATGGCGCGAAGATCGTCTCCGGCGGCAGGCGCGATCAGCGTGGCGGCAATTTCTACCTGCCCACCATTCTCTCGGATGTCTCCCGCGAGGCGGAAATCTTCTCGGATGAAACTTTCGGTCCGGTCGCCCCTCTTTTTCGCTTCAGGACGGAGGAAGAGGCGATTGAAATGGCCAATGACACGCCCTTTGGTCTTGCCGCCYATTTCTACGCCCGTGACGTCGGCCGCATCTTCCGGGTTGCCGACGCTCTCGAATTCGGCATTGTCGGTATCAACGAGGGACTCATCTCGACAGCGGTCGCTCCTTTCGGCGGCATGAAGCAGTCCGGCATCGGCCGGGAGGGTTCGAAATACGGCATCGAAGAGTTCCTCGAGGTTAAATACATGGCCATTGGTGGCCTGGCGAACTGAGGAGAATGCCATGAGTGCAGCTGATATCGACGGCTTTGCAGCCCGGATCCGGAACCACGAAAGCCAGATGATTTCTGCCTGGGTGGGCATTCCCGATCCGCTGTTGGTCAATCATCTGGCTCAGGAAGCCTTCGATGCCGTTGTGCTCGACATGCAGCACGGCATGTGGGACCTGCCGTCTGCAGCTGCCGCTGTCGGCCATGTGCGTATCGCCGGCAAGCCGGCGCTCGCCCGCATCCCGGTCGGTGATTTCGCCTCTGCCTCGCGCCTGCTCGATGCCGGTGCGTCGGGCATCATCGCGCCGATGATCAATTCGGCCGAGGATGCGAAGGCCTTCGTGAAGGCCACAAAATATCCGCCGGTTGGCGAGCGCAGCTGGGGGCCGTCTTTGGCACTCAACCACACCGGCCTTTCGGCTGACGACTATCTCAGGACCGCCAATGATTTGACGGTCGCAATAGCCATGATCGAGACGCGCGCGGCGCTCGAAGCGATCGACGATATCCTTGGCATGCCCGGCATCGATGGTATCTTCATCGGCCCGTCGGATCTCTCCATCGCACTATCGAACGGGGATCAGGTGGCGCCGAATGCCGCCGAGATCGATAGCGCCATGCAGCATGCCGTCGCGCGCTGCGGCGCGCACGGAAAATTCGCCTGCGCCTTTGCCGGTGACGGCGAGCGCGCCGGCGAGCTTCTGAAATTCGGCTTCGCTTTTGTCATTGCCGGAGCGGAAACCGCGCAATTACGATCCGGTGCCCGCAAACAGATCAACGCCGCCAGGAAGATTGCTTCCGGCGCCTGATCCATAGCAATATAGGGTCTCACGCGATCATGTAGCCGCCATCGATAGGCATGGAGATGCCGTTGACCATCGCGGCTTCGTCCGAGAGCAGGAAGAGGATCACCTCTGCCACGTCCTCGGGCTCTGCGAACCGGCCGACCGGGATGCGCTTTTGCATTCCGGCGGCTTTCTCCGGATCGCTCCAGGCCTTGATCGCCATCGGCGTCAGCGTCACCGTCGGATGCACGCCATTTACCCGGATGCCCTGCGGCGCCAGTTCCTTGGCCATGACGCGCGTCAAGCCGTCCAGACCGCCCTTCGATGCACAATAGGCCGCATGATCCGGGATACCCACAAAGGCTGCGACAGAGGAGACGTTGACGATGGCTCCAGGGCGGCCGTTCTCGATCAGGGACCGCGCATACTCTTGTGCGACGATCATCGGGGCGCGCGTGTTGACTGCAATCAGGTGGTCAAAGGCTTCGACCGTGGTTTCGAGAAAAGGCTGCAGCTCGGTTGTTCCAGCGCAGTTGATAAGGAAATCTGCCGGAAGTGCGGCGCGCGCCGCCTCTCGCGTCGTCTTTGCGTCGGCAAGATCGACCTGAATCGCTTCGCAACCAAGGTCTTCATGTAGGGAAACGACATCGTCAGCACTTCTGGTGAGTGCCGTGACCTTAGCCCCACGCTTGACCAGCATCTCTGCGACAACGCGGCCGATGCCCTTTCCGGCACCGGTGACGATCACTTTTTTGCCTTCGAAATTCATTTGTTCCTCACCTTACAATCGCTGTCCCGTTGCTTGATCAAAGATGTGAGCACGCCGCGGATCAATATGAAAATGCAGCGTCCGGCCGGGTTCGACCTCGATACGCTCACGGATCAAGGCATCGATCGGCACTCCTCCCACACGGCCGAAGATCAACGTTTCTGAGCCGGTCGGCTCGTATACTGACACTTCCACCGGAATACCGTCATCGCTGATGGTTATGTGTTCCGGGCGAATGCCGTAGGTTACGGCCTTACCCTCCTCTGCGTTCACGCGGTCAACGGGGAGGGTAACGCCCTGATCGGTGATGACAACCTGCTTTCCGTCGCGAGTTGCGATCTTGCCCTGGAGAAAGTTCATCGACGGGCTGCCGATGAAACCAGCGACGAAGAGGTTTGCCGGAAAGTCATAGAGATCAAGCGGCTTGCCAACCTGTTCCACCCGCCCGTCGCGCATGACGACGATCTTGTYGSCCATCGTCATSGCCTCGATCTGRTCGTGCGTGACATAGACGGTGGTGGTCTTCAGCCGCTGGTGCAGTTCCTTGATTTCGACGCGCATGGTGACGCGAAGCTTGGCATCGAGGTTCGATAGCGGCTCGTCGAACAGGAAGACCTGTGGGTCGCGGACGATGGCTCGGCCCATGGCGACGCGTTGCCGCTGTCCGCCTGACAGCTGCTTCGGATAGCGGTCGAGATAACGCGTCAGGTCCAGGATCTCGGCTGCCCTACCGACCTTTTCATCGATCTCCGATTTCGGGCGTTTCGCCATCTTTAGTGGAAATCCCATGTTCTCGGCGACGGTCTTATGAGGGTAGAGCGCGTAGCTCTGGAAGACCATGGCGATGTCGCGCTCCTTCGGCGGGGCGTTGGTGACCACGCGACCGCCGATGCGGATGTCGCCGCTGCTGACGGTCTCGAGACCGGCGATCATGCGCAGCAGCGTTGACTTGCCGCATCCCGAAGGGCCGACCAGCACGACGAATTCGCCATCCTCGATATCGACGCTGACGCCATGCATCACCTGAAGAGCGCCATATCTCTTGGTGACGTCGCTGACCTGTACATTTGCCAATGTCTTTTCTCCCTAATCCAGCACGGCTTGCGTCTTGATAGTGTTGATGGAATTCACCGGCTCACCCCTTCCAGACGATGTAGGCGCCGAGTACGGCGGAGATTGCCACCGCGAACCATACCGAAAGCCCGAACGGTTCGATGAACCGCAGCCAGAACAGAGAGAGCGCGACCCAGATCACGACGGAGATGAACAGCCGGTCGAACCAGTTCGTCTCGATCGGCAGGAAGCCCGGCTGTTTTTCGTTGTTTCGAGAATCCGAAGCCATCTCGCTATCCTTTCACTGCGCCGAAGGTCAGGCCGGCAACGATGTGACGCTGCACCACCGAGAAGACGATGAGCGCCGGGATCAATGTCAGCATCGAGATCGCCGCCATGATGCCCCAGGCGGTTCCTGTCGTCGTTACGTATTCCGACAGGCCGGTGGTGAGTGTGCGGGCGTTGAAGTTGGTGAGTGTCGCGGCAAGCAGATATTCGTTCCAAGCGAAGACCCAGGTGAGGATGAGCGTCACCGCAAGTCCCGGTCGCGCCAAGGGAAAGACGATGTCGTAGAGGACCATCCAGGGGCTTGCGCCATCCATATATGCCGCCTCGTCCAATTCCTTAGGAATGGCCTCTACCGTCGGACGCAGGGTCCAGATGGCAAAGGGAAGGTTAAAGGAGCAATAGACCAGGATCATGCCAAGCCTGGTATCCGCCAGCGAAAAGTCGCCGATCCTGTAGACCTGCGTCAGCAGCAGGAAGAGCGGCAGCAGGAAGACCGCCGGAGGCGCCATGCGGTTGGTGATGGTCCAGAAGAAAATGCTTTCCTTGCCTGCGAGATCGAAGCGCGTCAGCGCGTAGCAGGCAAGAAAGCCGAGGGTCGTCACCAGGATCGCGTTCCCCGACGAAATGACCAGCGAGTTGATCATATATCGCCGCAAGGTCTCGTTCGTCAGCACGTCCTGGTAGTTCTTCCAGAAGAAGCTCCGAAGGATGACGTCCGGCGTGGAAAACAGGTCAAAGGGCTGCTTCAGCGAGATGACGAAGAGCCAGTAGATCGGGAAGAGGGTTGCAAAGCTTATCAGCGTCCACAAGAGAACCGAAAGCCAGGGGTTCTGTCTTTTCATCGCATCAGCCTCTCTTCGCGCGGGGAGCAATCAGGCCGACGTAGAGCAGCCAGCAGACGACGATGGTGAGATAAAGTACGACGACCGAGATGGCTGAACCGTAGCCGTAATTCGTTTTCGGAAAGACTTCTCTGAAGATGTGAACGCCGATATAGCGCGTCGACGACCCCGGACCGCCTCCGGTCAGCATCAGGACTTCGTCGACCGTGCGCAGCGCGTCCATGAGCCTGATGAACACCGTGGCCAGCAGGGCAGGGCGGATCAGAGGGAGCGTGATATGCCAGAAGATCTGGCTCTTGCCGGCGCCATCGATCTGCGCCTGCTCGAAGGGATCTGGCGGAAGCGAGACCAGGGCGGCAATCAGGGACAGGGTGACCAGCGGCGTCCAGTGCCAGACGTCCATGATGACAGTGATGGAGAAAGCCGCGAGCGCACTCTGGCCGATGTTCAGATCGTAACCGAACCAGCTTCGCAGCAGATATGGGATGATGCCAATCGACGGTGTCGTCATCAGCTTCCACACCGATCCGACAATGATGGGCGCCATGATAAGAGGAAGGGTGTGGATGGTGCGGAAGAACGCTTTTCCCGGAAAGTCCTTCATCAGTGCCTGCGCGAGAATGTATCCGAGGACGAGTTCGGAAACGACTGCGAAGAAGACGAAGGCGATCGTGATGCCCAGCGAGGCCAGGAACTGTTTGTCGAAGACGAGACTCCGGTAGTTCGAGGCCCAGTTGAAGACCATCAGCGGATTTGCGGCGAAAGGGTTCCACTGGTGAAACGAAACCCAGACGACGTAAATGAAAGGAAAGATGCCGAAGAGCCCGAGGATCAGGATCGTCGGTGACAGCAGCAGCCATCCAAGCTTTTGTGAATGCATCGCCTCATCCTCTTTGGCACCCTTGGGGCGGCCTATCGAGCCAGGAAAGGAGCGGGTCGCCAAGCGAAGACGACCCGCCAAGGTGGGGAGGATGATTTATTTGCGATAGCCGAGCGAGGTGAGCTCCTCTTCCGTCTTGGCGGCCATCTGGTCGAGGCCTTCGTCGGGCGCGACCTTGCCGGTCAGGATGTCGAAGAAGATCGGCAGGGTTGCTTCACGCAGCTGGGCATGGAACGGATACGGAGGAGCGCCGGCGAAGAGTTTGCCCTGATCCTTCAGCATCGTGTAGAAGCCGCCGAGCTTGACGTCCATCGCCTTGACCTTCGGGTCGTCGAAGGTCGCCTTGTTGGTGATGCGGGGTGCTGCGATTGCCCAATCGGGCTGCACATCGTTCTGACCCATGAATTCGAGGAAGAGCAGAGCTGCTTCCTTGTTCTTGGACGTAATCGGCAGACCGAAGGCGCCGCCGTCATAATAGCCGATATAGCCCTTGCCTGACTTCGCATCCTCCAGGACACCCGGCTCGAGTGGCGGCAGGGCAAAGCCTACTTTGTCGACCACCTTCGACTGTGCAGGATCGCTCGCGATCCATGCGGCGTTCTCGCCGTAGATCAATCCTTGAGCAACACGGCCGGCAGCGAAAGTCGTCGCCGTTTCCGTCCAGGTAGACTGGGTCGATTCCGGCGGGGCTATGTCGCGCAGATGCAGCCAGTATTTCAGCGCGGCCTTCGCCTTGTCGCTGTTCATTGCGCCGCCATGCTCGACCGTCGCTGCGTAGTTGTTGCTGGCGTCGATGCCCCAGTTGTAAACGCCGAAAGTCGGCGCGATGGATTCGAAATATTCGTACCAGGACGCGGCGTGACCTGTATGCGCCTGAGCGGTGGTGCCCCAAAGCTCAATGCCGTTATCCTTGCCATACTTGGTGAAGAATTCGGCGATCTGCGTGTAGTCCTCATGCGTGGTCGCCGGCTTCAGGTCCTTGCCAGTTTCCTTCTTGAAGGCTTCCTTGATCTTCGGATCGTCGAAAAGGTCCTTGCGATAGAGGTAGGTCTTCAGGAAGGCTTCCATCGGGACGCCAAAGAGATCGCCCTTCTTGTCCTTGAAATAGTCGGCGAAGCTGGTGAAGTTCGCGTCGTCGTAGGTCGGCGCCTTCAGATCCGCCTGATCCTTCAGCGTCTGAGTGATGTTGACTAGGAAATTCCGGGACAGATACGAGTAGATGATGTCCTGTTCGATGTAGACCATGTCATAGATGCCGGTCTTGGCCTCCATGTCCTTGATGGCCTTGTCGTACATCTGGTCCCAGGACGTCGTCTCGATTTCGACCTTGATGCCGGTCTTCTTCTCGAATTCCGGGGCGAGCACATTCTTGATGTAGTTCGATGGCGGCGTGCTTTCGGTCACGCCGTGCAAGGTCACGCCTTTGAACTTGGCGCCGGCGTCGGACCAGAAGTCTGCCCATGCCGGCGAAGCGGCGGTGGCGAGGCTGAGCGTCAGCGCAAGCGCGCTGGCCTTCAGAGCGTAATTCATTTCAATCCTCCCAGATAGCAGCGAGATCATTTCGCCGGGCCATTGTGTAGACGAAAAATGCCGCTCACGCAATATTTGTTGTCTAAACCTGCAAATATGTCGGCTATGTCGTTGATTTTGGTAAGAACTAATTCTGGCAAAAGTAACGGAGGCAGAGACCGTTCGCAAAAATGCTGCAACGCAATGAATTCGCTCGCAATGGCAAAATTATAATACGCGAATTTATTTGTTGCTTTACCATACTAAATGGCATAGCTGTGGCGCAACGAAAGGCTTTCAGCGGAGGAAAAAAGCCATGCGCCGATTGGGTATCCATTCATTTGTATGGACAGGCGGCCAAACGCAAGAGGGTCTCGAAATGGCTCTCAACAAAACGGCCGAGCACGGATATCGCACAATCGAATTCGCTTATCTGCGCCCCGAGAAGTTCAATCTCGATCGTCTCGCAAAGCTCGCGCAATCGCTCGAGGTCGAGATCGGTGTGACGATGGGCCTGCCGATCGACAGGGATATTTCGAGCGAGGATGCCGCTGCGGTATCCGCCGGCAAGCAGACGCTCGCCGATGCCGTGCGTGCGGTCCGTGACATCGGCGGAAACAAGCTTGGTGGGATCCTCTATTCCGCGCACACCAAGTACAACCGCCAGCCGACGAAGAAGGGCTGGGACAACAGCGTCGCCGCAATCGCTGCGACTGCGGATGTCGCGAAGGATGCGAGGGTCGATCTCGTCCTGGAGATCGTGAACCGCTTCGAAACGAACCTTCTGAACACGGCGGCCCAGGGATTGAAGTTCATCTCCGAGACCGGATCGGACCATGTCCGACTGCATCTCGACACCTTTCACATGAATATCGAGGAAGCAAATCCGGCTGCCGCGATCCGGCTCGCCGGCGACAAGATCGGCTACTTCCACATCGGCGAGAGCAACCGCGGCTATCTTGGCGACGGCGTCATCAACTTCGATCTCATCTTCGATGCCTTGCTCGATATCGACTACAAGCGCGACATAGTGTTCGAAAGCTTTTCGACCGCTGTTGTCGATGAAGGCCTGTCACTCGCCTGCGCAATCTGGCGCGACACGTGGACCGATAACGACCCGTTGGCGGCTCATGCCAAACGCTATATCGAACTGAAATACGAAGAAGCCAAACGGCGTCGCGTCACGAACGCACGCCCCTGATAATCCTTCTGCCGATCTGCTTCGTAAGTGTAGGCTGGAGCAGTCGATTTGAAGAGAAATGAACATGAACGACACCGTCTCCATCGGAAGCTCGCCGCGCAGGATCAGGCAGAACAACATCGTCGCAGCCCTGCAGACGATCTACAGCCATCGCCGCCTGAGCCGGGCCGACCTGGCGCGGAAGCTCGGGATGAACCGTTCATCATCGGGGGAGATCGTTGCCGAACTGACGGAAAGCGGCTTTGTCCAGGAGTCGGACGAGAGCGGCAAACAGCGCTCGGAACAATCCCGTGCCGGCCGTCCGGGAATCATGCTCGAGCTGGTTCCGGATGCCGCATTCTTCGTCGGCATCGAGCTTGGCGTCGAGCATATATCTGCTGTTGTTGTGGACTTTTCCGCCGATGTCCGGGCCTGTCGCAGGCTGGCCTTCCACGCGCAGTCCTCGACAGTGGAGGAGGCCGTGGCATGTGGCGTCGATCTCATCATCGGCGCCATGGCGAAAGACATGATCCAGCGCTGCAAGGGGCTTGGCATATCCGCGCCGGCGCATATCCGGCCSGAMGGAATTGTCACGCTTGCGCCGATCATYGGYTGGCGGGAGGTGCCGTTGAAAGAGATCGGCCGCAGTGCCTTTCCGGCCGAGGTGCCGATCGCGGTGGAAAACGACGCCAATGCTTTCGCGATCGGTGACAGCTATCGTCATGGTGTTTCCGGCGTAACGCTCTTCCTGCTCATGGAAACCGGCGTCGGTGGTGGGATCATGATCGATGGAAAGCTGTTTCGTGGCGGTCATGGCCTTGCGGGCGAAATCGGCCATACTCTCGTGCCGGGAAGCGGCGGACAGAAATTCGAGCAGCTGATCGGCCGCGAGGTACTGATCCGGCAGTATCGGGAGGCGACCGGCCGCACCGACGCCGATCTGCAGGATTTCCTCACCGATGTTCGMGATCGTGTTCCTGATGCTGTGAACATAGCGGAGATCTGGTCGCGGCATCTTGCCTACGCGCTGCTGCAGGCCTGTCGTCTGCTCGATCCTGATAGGATCGTGCTCGGCGGTTCGGTTGCGTCGCTCTATCCGATGGTCGCGGCCCGTGTGGCTGTCCATATGTCGGAAGGCCAGAACATTCCTTTTCCGACCCCCGAGATCGTCGTCGATGGCGACGCGGAGTTCGGTTCCGCCTTCGGGGCGGCATGCATGCTGCACCAACGCTTCCTTTCTCTCGAAAACGAGGAATTCGGTGGCGAAGACGGTGCACTACAACGATCTACAGCGATTTAGCGACACCTATCGAAAGCAGGATTGCAATGGTTTCAGTGCTGGCTCCGGACCATCTCGGTCCCACGGTTTGCGTCGGCGAGATCCTCGTGGAGATCGTTGCGACGACGGTCGGAGAAGGCTTTCGTGAGGCTCAGCCGCTCGTCGGTCCGTTTGCCAGCGGGGCGCCGGCGATCTTCATCTCGCAATGCGGCCGGCTCGGCGGAGCAGCGGCGATGGTGGGGGCAGTCGGCAACGATGATTTCGGTCGCGTCAACATTGATCGCCTCAGGCGGGATGGCGTCGATGTGTCTACTATTTCCATCGACACTGACTATCCGACCGGGAGTGCCTTTGTCCGCTACCGCAAGGACGGTTCCCGCGACTTCGTCTACAATATCGCGAAGTCCGCGGCCGCCCGCTTCGGCTGGTCTCAGGGTGTCAGCGATCTCATCAACCGCAGCGGACATCTCCATGTGATGGGTTCGGCGCTGTCCGTTCCGAGCGCGCGGGAGGTAATCGACAAGGCGGTCGACATCGTGAAGGCGCGAGGCGGAACGCTCTCGGTCGATCCGAATATCCGCAAGGAATTGCAGCTCGACGAGGATACCGAGCGTCGATTTGCCAGGCTTGTCGCCACCGCCGATCTTCTCTTGCCGTCAGGGGAAGAGCTTGAGCGGGCCGCTGGCATCTCGGGCGAAGCCGAGGCGATCCACCGTCTTTTCGAAATAGGCGTGAAGGAGATCGTGCTGAAGCGCGGAGCGGAGGGCGCGACCTATTTTGGCAGGGACGGCGACCGCATCGACGCTCCTGCATTTCTCGTCGAAGAGGTCGATCCTACCGGCGCCGGCGACTGCTTCGGCGGGGCCTACCTCACCTGCCGGCGGCTCGGAATGTCTCCGGGCGAGGCTCTCACCTATGGTTCGGCCGCAGGTGCGCGCAATGTGACGATCCGCGGTCCGATGGAAGGCGCAGGCACGCGCCAGGAACTCGACACATTCATCGCCTCGACGAAAAGGCGCTCGTAATGCAGATAAAACTGAACGAACTGGCTGCACTCAGGGCTCTGGGCCACCCTGCAGGGATCACCTCGGTCTGCTCGGCCCATCCGATCGTCCTGCGGGCAGCGCTGCGTCATGGGCGTGACCATTCGAGCACGGTTCTGATCGAAGCCACCTGCAACCAGGTCAACCATCTGGGCGGCTATACCGGAATGACCCCTGCGGACTTTGCGGCTCTCGTGTTGCGCATCGCCAAAGAGGAGGGTTGCCCGGAAAACCTCATCGTGCTTGGCGGCGACCATCTCGGACCGAATCCCTGGCGGGAACGTGCGGCCGAAGAAGCCATGGCTGAGGCTGAGAGGATGGTGGTGGCCTATGTTGATGCCGGGTTCCGCAAGATCCATCTGGACGCATCGATGGGCTGCATGGGTGAGCCCGCCGGATTGGACGACGAGACGACCGCTCATCGCGCTGCCCGCCTTGCCGCTGTCGCGGAGACCTCGGCAAGGCGGGCAGGGGGCGCCATGCCGGTTTATGTGATCGGCACGGAGGTTCCTCCTCCCGGCGGCGCGGATCACGCGCTGACCACGATCGAGCCGACTGCGGCTTCGGCCGCCAGGCGGACGATCGATGTCCATCGCCGCGTTTTCGCCGAGGCCGGCCTTACGGAGGCGTTTGGGCGTGCCATCGGCCTGGTGGTGCAGCCGGGCGTCGAGTTCGGCAACCACAATGTTATCAGGTACGACCGCAGCAAGATCGATAAATTGAAGCAGGTGCTCGAGGACGAGCCGCAATTCGTGTTCGAAGCGCATTCCACCGATTATCAGGGCACCGGTCCGCTGACCGCGCTCGTTGAAGATGGTTTTCCGATCCTCAAGGTCGGACCGGAACTAACTTTCGTCCTGCGCGAGGCCCTCTATGGGCTGGACCTGATCGCATCCGACCTCGTGCCTGATTATGGCGAGCGTCCCCTATACGCTGCGATGGAGGCTTTAATGCTGGCGCATCGGGAGCATTGGAGCCGTCACTATCATGGCACGGAGGGCGAGCAGCGCTGGCTTCGGCATTATTCGCTGTCCGATCGCATCCGGTACTATTGGACGGCTGAACAGGCTCAATCTGCCGTCACGCGGCTTTGCGACGCACTCGCCGGAAAATCCGTACCGCCCCCGCTGTTCTGGCAGCACATGCCGGACGCCGAGCGATTTTCCGACACGCCGCTCGATCCGGAGGCGGTTTTGGTCTGGCGGGTGGCGAAGAGCCTTGCCGAATATCATGCAGCATGCGGCGGAGTGAGATGAGGCCGCCTAACCGAGGAGGAAAGAATGAACGAGTTGAAAGGGAAGATCGCTGCGATCACGGGCGCGGCGTCTGGCATCGGAATGGCGTCGACGGAGGCGATGATCGCGGCAGGCGCCACGGTTGTTCTCGTTGACCGCGACGAGAAGGCGTTAAAAGCAGCCTGCGAGCGTCTCGGGGAGCAGGCGATACCTCTTGCTCTGGACCTGCTGGATCCGGAGGCATGCGCCAAGCTTCTTGACCGCGTGCTGTCGAAGGTGGGACAGCTCGACATTCTACATGCCAATGCCGGCACCTATATCGGCGGTGACCTTGCGGATGCCAATCTCGACGCCATCGATCGGATGCTGAACCTCAACGTCAATGTGGTGATCAAGAACGTGCGGACCGTCATTCCGCACATGATCGAGCGCGGCACGGGCGACATCGTCGTCACGAGCTCGGTCGCGGGCCACTCGCCCGTTCCATGGGAGCCGGTCTATTCACCGTCGAAATGGGCGATGACGTGCTTTGTCCAGACGATGCGCCGCCAGCTTCTGAAAAACGGCATTCGTGTCGGCTCGGTTTCGCCGGGACCGGTCATCAGCGCGCTGCTGGCCGACTGGCCGGAGGAGAACCTCCGCAAGGCGAAGGAGGCCGGCGCCCTGATCGAACCCAAGGAGGTGGCCGACGCGATCATGTTCATGCTGACGCGTCCGCGCAACGTGACGATCCGCGACATCGTCGTTCTTCCAAGCGCATTCGACATCTGAGGGGTCGAACCATGAGTTATCAGGAGAAATTCCGTCTCGATGGAGAACGCGCGGTGGTTACCGGCGGCGGGCGCGCCATTGGACTTTGCTGCGCCCACGCGCTTGCCGAGGCTGGTGCCGCCGTCGTCGTGATCGAGCGCAATGAATCGGACGCAGAGCAGGCTCTGGCTCTCAAAGACAAGGGATATGACGTCGAGCTACGTCTCGGTGACGTGACTGACTCTGCCCGCATGGAGGCGATCGCCAATGAACTCGCCGGCGGCGGACGACCGGCGACGATCCTGGTGAACAATGCCGGGATCGGCCAGAACGGGATTGCAGCAGAAGATGTCACGGACGCCGATTGGCTGCGGATGATGAATGTCAACGTCAATGGCGTCTTTTGGTGCTCTCGCTCCTTCGGGCGCCATATGGTGGCGATGAAACGCGGGGCGATTGTCAATCTCGGCTCGATGTCCGGCATCATTTGCAATCGGCCGCAGCCGCAGACGGCTTACAACGTTTCCAAGGCTGCCGTTCACCACCTCACCCGTTCCATGGCGGCCGAATGGGCTCAGCACGGTGTCAGGATCAATGCTGTCGCGCCAACCTATATCGAGACGCCGATGGTCGCTGCAGTCGAAGCCAATCGCGAGCGGATTCCGATCTGGCTTGCCGATACGCCGATGGGGCGAATGGGTACGCCGGAAGAGGTCGCAAGCGCAGTTCTCTTCCTCGCATCCGGTGCGGCAAGCCTGATGACGGGAGCAATCGTCAACGTCGATGCAGGATTCACCTGCTGGTAGGCCGGCTTCGGTTGAGAGTTTCGAGGCGCCTGCGATCCCGCTAGCGCCTCATTTCCGTCCGTTAGCCTGCCCATCTTTACCGCGGCTCGTCAGCTTTTGGCCGGATGATCCATCACGGCATCGGCAAACTTCCGCATCAGGCGGACCAGATTGTCCAGATCATCTGGATCCCAGGTCTTGAATATCTCGATCCCTATTCTCTCACGCGCCGCATCGACGCGATCTGTCATCGATTTGCCCTTCGCGGTGACGACAGCTTCGCTGACGCGCCGGTCTGTCGCGCTCGGCTGACGTTGAATGAGGCCGAGGCTCTCCAGCTTGGTGACCTGACGGCTGACCGTTGTGTAGTCCCGGCCGGCGCGGTCAGCCAGATCGACCACGCCAATCGGCCCCAATCTTTCAATGCCCACCAGCAAGGGGAAGAGGGCGCGGTCGAGCGAAATCCCTGCCTCCTTGACCATTGCCTCATCCCGTTGCGGCCGGTTCATCACGCTGACGATCTCAAGCAGCGATCCATGAAGTTCATGGATGCGTTTCGAGATGTGTGTATTTTGCACATTTTTTGTTGACGACATTCTTGTTCTCCTATTATGTGCATAATACACATAAATAGGAGCAACGACAATGACAGAAGATGACGCAATCGATGTATTGATTTGTGGTGCCGGCGCGGCTGGCCTGACCCTGGCGATCGATCTCGCCCGGCGAGGTGTATCTTTCCGGCTGATCGAGAAGATGGATGATCCGTTCCAAGGTTCGCGCGGCAAAGGGATACAACCGCGGACCCTGGAAGTGTTCGAGGACCTAGGCATCGTCGACAAGATTGCCGCATCCGGCGGTTACTATCCGCATCAGCGCGAATATCACGACGACGGCAGCATGAGAGATGTCGCGCTTGTCGAGGCCTGTGAGCCGATCCCATCGGAACCCTACGGAGCGCCTCTGCTCGTGCCTCAATTCCTGACGGAGAGAGCGATGCGGGAGCGCCTTGCCGAACTCGGCCATGCTCCGGAGTTCGGCTGCGCACTGGTCGCCTTCGAACAGGATGGGCAGGATGTAACAGCAAGACTTGCCATTGGCGGCGAAGAACAGACTATCCGCGCATCCTATCTCGTCGGCACCGACGGCGGCCGAAGCTTTGTGCGCCAGGCGCTCGCCGTCGGCTTTCCCGGAAAGACGCTCGGCGTTCGCGCCATCGTTGCCGACGTGACATTGACAGGCCTCGGCCGCGATGTCTGGCATCGCTTCAACGAGGGGTCGATGGAGACACAGATTTCCTTTTGTCCCTTGACCGAAAAAGGGTCTTTCCAGATGCAGGGACCAGTGCCTCTCGAAGGCGACATCGACCTGTCGCCCGAAGGGCTTACGGCGCTGACTGCCGAACGGACCGGTCGTACGGATATCCTCATCCAGTCTGTCTCCTGGGCATCCGCATTCAACATGAATGCCCGGCTTGCCGACAGCTATCGTGTCGGTCGCGTCTTTCTCGCCGGAGACGCCGCCCATACCCATCCGCCGACGGGCGGCCAGGGTCTGAATACCAGCGTTCAGGACGCCTATAATCTCGGCTGGAAGCTGGCAGCCGTCCTATCAGGCGCCCCGGAAACGCTTCTCGATAGCTATGAGGAAGAGCGCCGCTCGATCGCGGCGAACATGCTGGGGCTTGCGACCAGATTGCTCGAAGACATGAAGCGCGGCGAAATTCGGCGTGGCCGTGAGGTCCGGCAACTGGACATCGGCTATCTCGGTTCGAGCCTCTCGCTCGAAGAACCCCAGCGTCAGGCTCGCATCCTTGCCGGCAACCGCGCTCCCGACGCGCTGCTGAAGGGCGCCGCAGGACAGCCCGTGCGGCTGTTTGACCTCTTTAAAGGCCCTCATTGGACGCTGCTGGAATTTGAAGTGCAGACGGTAGCCGTTAATCCACGCAAAGGACTGCATATCCACAGCATCGGGCAAGGCGGCGATCTTATCGACAACGAGAACCGGTTCCGTGACACTTACGAAGTTGCGTCAGGTGACCGGATTCTTGTCCGTCCGGATGGTTATGTCGGCGCGATCGTCTCGCAGGGCAACGTGGCGGCATTGGAAGCCTATCTTCATGATGTCGGATTGAAAACGAGGGCGACCGCCGGGCGATGAAAACGCCTCCGCGGCATCGCTTCGCCAGCGAAAGCAGAAATATTTATGGCGCGGAATCTTCAAAGCTTTTCAGTAACACGCCGCTATGATTGTGATGACAATGGGCGTTCGATGACGGTTGCGCGCTGGGCAATAGCTGCCTTGCGCTTCCGCCATCCGCGGCCGGTATGACGCAATCACGGATCACTCAATGCCGATAATCTTGTTCGCTTCGATATTCTCACGTTTCAACCGGGTTATCAGTCTTCGCCTGCTTGCACTTTTGCTTGGATCGCTGATCTGCGTCGCGGCCGGTCATGCAGAAGACATCCTGCGGATTCCCTATTCGTCTGATATCGGCACCCTGGATCCGGATAATGGTTTCGAAGTCGCCGGATTGACGACGCTGGACAGCATTTATGAGGGCCTCGTCAAATACGAGGCGGGCTCGACCAGGATTGTCGGATCACTGGCAAAGAGCTGGGAGATCTCCGGCGATGGCTTGACCTACACGTTCCACCTCGTCGAGGGCGCCAAGTTCCACGACGGCACGGCCTTGAATGCCGATGCCGTCGTCACCTCGTTCAAGCGCCGCCGCGACGGCGGTTTTGTGCAGAACTACACACTCGCCAACTTGGCAGATATCGCAGCATCAGACAGTTCCACTGTCGTCATCACGCTACGGCACGCGCAGCCCTCATTCCCGGATGGCCTTGCAAGCCCGTGGGGGCCGAAAATCATCAGCCCGGCCGCGATTTCTGAGCATGCCAAGGGTGATTTTGCGACGGGATGGCTGACCGAGCATGCAGCTGGGACCGGGCCGTTCAAATTGGCCGAGTTCAAGCGTGGCGAACGCTATGTACTCGCACGGAACGAAGACTATTGGGGCGCCAAACCCTATTTCAGCAGGGTGGAACTGCCCGTCATCCCCGACATCGGCCAGCAAATTCTCAAACTGAAGACTGGCGAAATCGATGGCGTGCCAACCAATTACCCCTTCGCACAGCTCGGCAGCCTGCCGGCCGATCTGGAAATAACATCTGCCCCCAGCATGACGCAGTTCGAGGCTTTCGTTAAGCCGGGATCGCCGCTTGAAGATGCCGAGGTTCGCAAGGCGGTTCTGACCGCGATCAATCCGAATTTGTGGGCAAGCGATGCCTTCGGGCAATATGCCCAAGTCTCGAAATCGCTCTTTCCGAACATCATGCTGGATCCGGCACAGCCGGTACAGTTTCCGACCGATTTCGATGCTGCTAAGTCCACTATCGCCAAGCACGGCCCTGTCGCGCTCAACATCGGGCTTTATAGCGCCAATCCGAGCTATGGGCGTATCGCCGACCTGATGATCGCGCAGCTATCGATGATCGGCGTCGAGGCGACCTCCCATATCATGCCGCCGGGGGCAGCCTATGCCATGAAGGGCGATCCGGCGGCTCCCGATATGCTGTTGATCATCGCCTCTCCGGATGCGGCCCATCCCGATAGCCAGGCAAAGGCATTCTTCACCAAGGACGCGCCGCTGAACCTTTATGGCAGCGCCCTTCCGGAGGCGGACGCCGTCATCGCCGAAGGTGCCTCCGCAACGGATATGAGCACACGCAACACACTCTATGAAAAGGCAGGGCGCATGTATTTCGACGCCGGCCATTTCATTCCGCTCGTCGATGTCGACGACGTGGTCGTCCATCGCAAGGGTCTAAAGGATCTCGGTCTTCGTCCTGTCTTCCCGAGAGGCAGCATCGACTTTTCAGGTGTGAGGCGCTGATGGTTGAGCGCACGACTTTCGGCAGGATTCATGGCTGCATTTCCACCTGCGGGGAGCTGTGGAGGCTGTGACCAGGGCTGCGCTCTCCATCGCTGATCTGCGAGTCGTCCTTCGGCGAAATGGTCGCGATCACCTCGTGCTCGACGACATCAGCTTCGAGGCTATGCCGGGCGAGATCATCGCGGTCGTCGGCGAAAGTGGTTCCGGCAAAACCACCCTCGGCGCGGCAATCCAGGGCCTGTTGCCGGCCTCCAGCGAAGCTGATGTCATCGGCTCCATTCATGTTGCCGGCACCGAGATCGTGGGAGCAACGCCGCGGGTGCTGCGGGCTGCCCGTCACGGGCTCGTTCGCGCCATTCCGCAGGATCCGATGGGTGCGCTCAACCCGACGATGACGATTCGCCATCAGCTGCGGGAATCGGCAGGCGGAGACGATAACTTCATCAGGGATTGGCTGGGCCGGGTCGGACTCTTGGATGCGGACGCCATACTCGATGCATTTCCGCATCGCCTATCGGGCGGGCAGCGCCAGCGCATCCTGATCGCGATGGCGCTGATGGCACAGCCGCAGGTCCTGATTGCCGATGAATCGATCACCGCGCTCGACTTCGCCCTGCAAAGCAAGATTCTCGAACTGCTGCGCAAGGTGGCGCGAGAGCAGCAGACCACAGTACTTTTCATCACGCACAATCTGACCGCTGCAGCATCGCTCGCTGATCGCGTGCTCGTGCTCTACCGGGGTCGTATTCTGGAGATCGGCAGAACCGGCGATGCGCTGACCCATCCCGGCCATCCCTATCTGGCCGGCCTGCTTGCGACCCAGTTCGATTTCGATACGGATCGCCAGCGCTCCCTGCCCACTCTGCCGGCGGAGCGACTGAGCCTTGCCGATCCTGAGCATGTTTGCTGCTATGCCTCCCGGTGTCCCGTCATTAGGGACGAGTGCATAACCAGCCGGCCCGAACTCATGCCGCTTTCTGTTACCGAACACACTGCCGCCTGCTTCTTCCCTGACTCGGCGCAATCCAGCGCACGTCAGTATCGCTTCACGGAAGCCTGGCCAACCGTTGCGACAGCAAAGCCGGTGGAGGCGCTGCGACTGTCCAATGTCAGCAAAAGCTTCACGTCGACTATTGGCCCGTTCGGCCGGCGCCGGCAGCGGAAGGTGCTGGAATCGGTCAATCTCTCGGTCGGGCTTGGTGAATGCGTCGCCCTGCTCGGCGAGAGCGGCGCGGGCAAATCGACGATCCTCAGGCTCGCGGCCGGGCTTCTGTCGCCCGACAGCGGCGAGATTGTCCGGGTCGACGATGCCCCACAGGTTGTTTTTCAGGATGCAGTTGCCTCGCTGACACCCTGGCTGCCGATCGGTGAGCAGATCGGCGATCGGTTAAGGCATCTCGGTCTCGGCAAGGAAGAGCGTCTCGACAGGGTCGTCGAAGCGTTTGCGTTGGTCGGCCTCGATGAGGGCCTGATGTCTTCGCTGCCCGCCAGCCTCTCCGTCGGTCAATGTCAGCGTGCCGTGCTTGCCCGCGCGATCGTCGTGCCGCCGAAACTCTTGCTCTGCGACGAGCCGATCAGCGCGCTCGACGTGTCGCTTGCTGCCACCACGCTGAACCTTCTCGGAGAGATCAGGCGGCGGCTCGGCATGGCTGTGCTGTTCGTTACCCATGATCTGGCCGCCGCCAGAATAATCGCCGATCGTATTGCCGTGCTGGGGAAGGGCAGGGTGACGCAGGAAGGGGATCCCGACACGATAACTGCTGGCTTCAATCCGCTATCGATGAACGCCATTCTGGCCTCGATATCGAGAAGGCATGCGAGCACGGGGGGGCACGACGCATGAACGTTCCGGAACTCCTCCCCGAGGAGCGGCTCGTCCGCTGGCCTGTCATCCTAGGGCGCATCGGCTGGATCGATCGGATCGGGGTGTTCGGAGCGATTGCTATCACGATCATCGCCCTGTTCGCGACGTGGCTGACGCCGTTCAATCCTCAGCTTCGCGTTGCGGCCGCTTATCTGCCGCCTTCATGGGAGCACTGGTTCGGGACGGATGAGATCGGGCGCGATCTTTTTTCGCGCATCGTCCTCGGTATCCAATACACATGGCTGCCTGCAATTGTCCTAATTCTCGTCAGCCTGATCGTTGGTGGATGCATCGGCATGGTCCCCGGCCTCGTCAGCCGCAGGCTCGACATTCTGGCGCAATGGCTGGTCGACTTTTTCCTCGTCTTGCCGTCTACGCTTGTGGCTCTGGCGGTGATCGCAACGCTCGGCGCGGGGCTGACCAATACGATGATAGCGATCGGCATCGCCTGGTGGCCCTGGTACGCCCGCATATCCCGCGACGAACTGCGCCGGCTGAACGCCCGCCCACATGTGGAGGCTGCGAGAATTGCCGGCATCGGCGGTCCGCGTCTGCTGCTGCGCTATATCCTTCCCGGTGCCGTTCCGGCCCTGCTGGTCGCCGCGACGCTTGATGTCGCCAACGTGATCATGACGATGTCGCTGATGTCCTTCATCGGGCTCGGCCAGCCGGCGCCGGCACCCGAACTGGGGGCTATGACGTCCCGTGCGCTCGATAGCCTCTCTGTCTATTGGTGGCTTCCAATGTTGCCGGCAGCGGTCATTTTTCTCATCTGCCTCTTCGCCAATCTCGCGGGAGATGGTCTACGGACTGCATTGCGAGGGGCCTAGAATATGCTGGCATATTTCCTCAGGCGCATACTGGGTCTGGCTGCCGTTCTCCTGATGATGAGCTTTGCGGTATTCTGCCTGCAAAGCATCATTCCCGCCGACCCCGCGCGCGCCATCGCCGGGCCGCTCACACCTCTGTCAAACGTGAATGCGCTTCGCCAGCAGCTCGGCCTCGATGATCCTATTGTCGTTCAATATGGCCGGTTTCTGTCGCGGCTAGCGCGGGGCGATCTCGGGGCGTCGGTCCGGACCCGTCAGCCGGTCGCCGCCGACATCAGGCAATATTTGCCGGCATCGCTCGAACTGTCATTGGCGGCTCTCTGCATCGGGCTTTTGCTGGCAGGCATTCTCGCGGTGCTACCTCATATTGTCGGTGGCTCCGGCGGGCTGCGGTTTCTCTTCATTGCGGCAGGTTCGGTGCCGATTTTCATGTCCGCCTTGCTTCTGGTCTATGTCTTCTGGTTCCGTCTCGGCTGGCTGCCTGGGTCGGGCAGGATGAGCGATGCTGATTTCGCCGGCCCAAGCGGCTTCAATCTCATCGATGCGCTTATCGGCGGCAGGGGCGACCTCAGCCTGGATGCGATCCGGCATTTGCTTCTGCCTGCCTGCGCTTTGGCGCTGCCGATCGCCGTCGCGGTAGGGAGAAGCCTCAACAGCGCGCTGCGCGAGGTGATGCAGCAGGCCTATATCGGGACTGCGCGGGGGAAGGGGCTTCGAGAGACAGCGGTGGTCTTGCGCCATGGTCTTCGCAACGCCGCCTCGCCGACTCTTTCGATGATCGGTCTGCAGATCCGGCTTCTGTTCGGCAACCTGCTGATCGTCGAGCTTGTCTTCGGGTGGCCCGGCCTCGGGCTCTATATGGTCCAGTCCCTGACCAGCGCCGATCTTCCGGCCGTTCTCGGCGTCACCATCGTTCTCGGAACCTTCTATATCCTCGTGAACATCGTCGTCGAAATCCTGCAGACGCTCGCCGATCCGCGTATCGAGCTATAACACGCTTGAAACCTATCCCTTCGGCGTAGTGCGCTAGACCTCAACCTTATGGATTTCCCGGACGATCAGAGTTCATCTGGATATGGCGATCCCGCCAGCTGCATGGGGCGGTCTGATGGATGATGAGATCAGGTTGAAGCAAGGCGTTTCGGCGGTGTCCCGGTACTGTCATTCGTCCGAATCCCGTGTTCGGTCGCAGGCCTCAGAGGCAAATATTCCGGAGAAGAGCCACCGCAGGACCGGGCTCAGCGACTGGCAGGTCAAACGCGTCACCGACTATGTCGATGCAAGATTGGAAGGGCCGGTTCGCGTCGACGATCTGGCGGCTGCTGCAAAGCTTAGCCCCGGCCATTTCCGCCGCGTCTTTTCGATCAGCTTCGGCATGTCGCCCTACGCCTTCGTCATGCAGCAGCGGATCGAACGCGCCCGGACATTGCTGCTCGCCTCCAAGCACGAAATGGGTGATATCGCCTTTGCTTGCGGCTTGTCGGACCATGCGCATTTCAGCCGGCTGTTCCGGCGTTTCGTCGGAACGACACCCAGCCAATGGCGGCATGAGCTCGCGAGGCAAAGCGCCTCTCAAGACGGCATCCGGTAGTCCCGATCACCTTTCGCCACGATCAACCGGTCCGCGAGAACCAGTCGTGCTGCTTGCGTCGCCGCCGGTCATGCTGACAGGGATTCGAGTTCCCTAACCGGTGGCCTGATGTGGATTTCGCGCGGCGCCGGCTTGGCCTGAAGGTCCCGCACCGGCAGGCTGAATGTGATCGATGCACCGCCGCGAATGCCATTCTCGGCCCACAGTCGTCCCCCGTGGGATTCGATGATGGAGCGGCAGATCGCAAGGCCCATGCCCATTCCGTCCTGCTTTGTCGTATAAAACGCCTCGAAAATTTTCTCGGTGTCGCTGATCCCGGTACCCCGGTCGCTCACCTCCACCTCGACCGTATCGTCGTCCCTCAGCCTGGACTCGATTTTCAGAGTACGGGCTCTGGGCTCGATATCGTGCATCGCTTCGATGCCGTTGCGGATGAGGTTGAGCATTACCTGCTCCAGCTGCACATGGTCCGCGCTGGTGACAGGCAGATAAGGGTCCAGATTGATATCAACCTTCACCTTGTTGGAGGTGAGCTTGTCGGCGATCAGTTCGCAGGCATCGTTGATCAGATTGTTCAGATCCACGGCGGTTCTGGGGTAGGCGGTCTTGCCGAACAGCGCCCTGATGCGGCTGACTACTTCGGCGGCCGCATCGGCATCGCGCACGATCCAGTCGGCGGAACGTAGCGCGCGTTCGAGGTTCGGCGGCTCCGCATTCAGCCATCGGCGGAACGCGTTCGCATTGGCCACCACCGCCTGCAGCGGTTGATTGAGCTCATGCGCAATCGAGACGGAAAGTTCGGACATGCTGGCGGCGCGCAGCGCCCTTGCCAGCCTCTCGTCGGATTGGCGCAAGGCCTCCTGCGCGCAAACCTCGTCGTCGATGTCGAGATTGACGCCATACCAGCGAATGATCTTGCCGTTCTCGTCGCGCAGGGGTTCGACGCGTGAATCCATCCACCTGTATTGGCCGTCCTTGTGGCGAAGCCGGCCCTTGTGGTTGATAGGCTGACCCGTCGCAATAGCATTCCTGAATGCCTCTGCCACTGCGGCGCGATCATCCGGATGGACCAGATCCGCCTGGGCGGCGACCTGTTCCGTCGTCTTTGAGTGAATATCGCCTTCGTTGAGCCCCGCCCATTCGGAGAAGCGCTTGTTGAGATAGCAGGGAAGCCCTTCGGGGGTCATGAGCCAGATCAGCGACGGCACCGTATCGACGATCAGCCGCAGTTCCGCTTCCCGTTGACGGGCTGCTTCGTGCGCTTCCATCTCGTCATGGATGTCGAGGCAGACGCCGTACCACTGAATGATCTGACCGTCAGCGTCGCGCAGTGGCTCGGCCTTGCCGTCAATCCAGCGATAGACGCCATCGAAGCGCCGCTGCCGGTATTTCAGCGCGAAGCGCTCGCCAGTTTCAAAGGCCTGCGACAGGCTCCTCTGGAATAGTGCTCGGTCTTCGGGGTGAATGGCCTCGATGATCGCCGTCGCGAACCTTTTTGTGTCTGCGGGATCGTTGCTCGCAAGCGAAATCCCGGTCCAGCGCATAAGCGGCTTGTTGATATAAGAGGTCTCGCCGGCGGCGTTTGCGCACCAGACGAGGGCCGGCACCGTATCGATCATCTGCTGCAATTGCTGCTGGCTCTCCCTGAGGGCAGCTTCCGCCTTTCGTTGATCGTCGATGTCGACCGAGGTCGCGAACCAGGCGGTGATGCGGCCTTGTTCGTCACGCGACGCGATGGCGGAATCGCGCAGCCACCGGTAGGTTCCGTCGGCGCGCCGGACCCGCTGTTCTTCGAAGATCGGCTCTCCTGTCCTGAGACTGTGCTCCCATCTTGCCATGCATCCTTCGACCTCGTCGGGATGGACGAAAAGGCTCCACCACGAATGGTTGTCGAGCTTGGCGATCCTGCTCATTTCCTCGGCACTCACACCGACAAAATCGAGCGCTTTCGGGTTCAGGAAGCGCAGGCGGCCGTCGGGATAGGCCGACCAGCCGAAGCCGGGAATGTCTTCGATATTGGGCTGGATATTCTTGTAAACGCGGTCGAAGAGGCTCTGCGGCTTGAAGACATTGATGAAAAACCAGAGCGCGGTGGCGCAGCAGGAGAACATGACGACCCGGGTGGGTTCGTCATTACCGAAATTGGCCGGAGAGAGAACGACAGCCGCTGTCAGCAAACAGCCGATGAGCAGCACGGCCAGACCTGTGCGCCAGCTTGTATAGAGCCAGATGGCGACCATTGCGACGAGAATGCCGGAGGGATCCGCGAAAAGCCCCGCCAGCAGGATGCCGCTGCCGCCAATAGCCATGGCCGTGACGATCCGTTCTTTTGACGATGTCAACTGCATGGAAGTCCTCTTCGCTTTTGCTGTCGTTACTTTTTACGTGAGCTAGCGCTGGTGCGTAATTTTAGTCATCGCTCATTCGAACATGCGAAGGCAGCGCCTGCCAGACATTGAAAAGCTGCGCCACCGAACTGACCTGCATTTTCTTCATCATATTGCTGCGGTGAAGCTTCACCGTAAATTCGCTGATCCCGAGGGAGAAGGCTATCTGTTTGTTGACCTCGCCGGAGACGACCAGTTTCAGAACCTGGCGCTCGCGAACGGTGAGGGTTTCAAACAGGGAAACGTATCGATCGGCTGCAGACAGTGCGTTCCTGCGGCTGACATCGGTGGCGATGGCCTTGGACACGGCATCGAGAAAGGTCTGGTCCCGCACAGGTTTGGTCAGGAAATCCTGCGCCCCGGCCTTCATCGCCTGCACGCTCATTGCGATATCCCCGTGCGCCGTTAGAAACAGGACGGGTGTCGTAACGCCATTTCGGGTCAGATGATGCTGCAGGTCCAGACCGCTGATGCCGGGCATGCGGACATCCAGCACGACGCAACTCGGGCGGTCGGGCAGCTTTGCATCGAGAAATTCCCGGCCCGATAAAAATGTCATCGCGTCGATGCCGACCGAATTCAGCAGGTTCTCCAGAGCCGCGCAAACGGTCGCATCATCATCAACCAAAATCGCGATCGGACTTTTCGACCCCTTGGAGGTGGTCACCCCCATGCATGATCCTCCAACTGCCAGCAGACATGCCGCTTCCCGGAACTGAATGAGAATACCGCTACAGATCGGGAAATTGAAGGAGGGGGCGACTAAACCAAATATATATGGCAGAGCGCATTTTTATACGCCTGGTTTCTTGCCGGTTTATTTTCTACTTTTGAGGGAATGAGGCCAAGCTGGAATGCGCCTCAGTTCAGCTAGCGAGATGCAACCCTGAATGCCGTCGGCCGATGCTGGAGTGATACGGCGAGCGTTTCACCATTCACGACAAAATATGCGACCTTCGGTTCGGCTTGCGATGAGGAGGATGTCGCAAGCGGCACGTAGATTTTCGCGGACGCCTTGGGCGCCGATGTCGCTCCATAGCCGAGATACACCAGTATCCCGATGATCAGGCCGCCGATGACCAAAAGCGGAAACTTCGGCATCTCGAGGGGCCTGTATTGAGAGCTTGGGTCATGCCTCATGATCATCGCCTTTGATTGATCTTCGACATGATCAGCTTACAGGCGGTTTGCGGGCCGGGGAGTTATACGAAGGTGTGCGCAGGGGCAACGAAGGTGTGTCTTGCGATAGTTCTACGCGGGTTTATCGAGCTTGGGTCGCTTGACGCAGCTGGCGGACTACCTGTTTGCAATTACGAGAGAATTTGACAGACCTGTGGATCGATCTTTCAGCCCAACCTAGACCCTTGGCGTATTTTTGTGATGGGGTCCACGTGTTAGTATGGCAGGCAGGTTACCACGTCGCCAAATGCAATTCCGACGTGGGCCTTGGCGGATGGGAATCCCTTCATGAATGCTGCGGAACGAGGCAGCGTCAAATTGGCCGCGATACGGCAGTAGGGGAGATATGCAAAGCCGTCGTTTGGAGGCGCAGAAAGCCATGACGATCGATCAAGTCAGCACGAGGGACGAGCCGGTTGTCTGTATCGTTGACGACGAAGGCCCTGTCAGGGCCTCGCTGGTGGACCTTTTCGAGTCGGTGGCGATGAAGGCCATCGCATTCGAGAGCGCTTCGGATTTTCTGGAGCGCTGCGATATGGGGCAGGCGGGCTGCATTCTTTTGGACGTGCGGATGCCCGGCATCAGTGGCTTGGACTTCCAAGACCAACTCGCCGCCGCCGGCAACACCATGCCCATTATCTTCATGTCGGGTCACGGAAGTATCCCCCTGACCGTAAAGGCGATGAAGGCGGGAGCAACGGACTTCCTGATCAAGCCATTTGCCGGCAGCGCCGTGATCGCCGCAGTTGGCGAAGCGATCAGGCGGGATGCAGAGAACCGGAAAGAGGCCGCTATCCGCACCCAGGTGCAAAACTGTGAAGCCAGGCTTACTCCGCGCGAGCGGGAAGTCTTGCATTATGTCGCAGCCGGATTGATGAACAAGCAGATTGCACATGAAATGCAGATCAGCGAAATCATGGTGAAACTGCATCGGGGACGAATGATGAAAAAGATGCAGGCAGGCTCCCTTGCAGAGCTTGTCCGCAAATTTGACATGTTGAAACCGGATCTCAAACTGTATCAGTAACCTGCGCGGCGCCTAGCTCATTGCCCGAAAAAGAAGAATTGTACTGACGCAATGGCAAGTTCCCCCAATAAGACTGTCGCTGTCATTGATGACCATCGCTATCTCAGGGAATCCCTCAAGGATCTGCTCGAGGCGGCCGGTTATGAATGCGAGCTCTACGAGTCCGCCGAGATATTCCTGAACGAAAAAGGTTATTCGCTCGTTGATTGCATACTTGCTGACGTCAGAATGCCGGGAATGTCCGGCGTCGAGATGCTTCAGGCATTGAGCAGGATGCCATCCCACCCGCCTGTCATCATCATGACTGCGCATGGGGACAAAGACGTCGAGGCCGCCGTCTTTCAGGCGGGCGCGATCGCCTTTCTGAAGAAACCTGTCAATGCCGACTTGCTCATGTCGTGGCTGGAGCGCGCGATCAGCGATTATCGCGCAGGCTAGTCGTCGTCACGCGCGAGCGGCCTGTTCCACTTCAACCGGCAGGGTAAAGATGAATTTCGCTCCGTATGGGTCGGCTTGCTCCACACTTAACCGTCCGCCGTGAGATTCGACGATGGAGCGGCTGATTGCCAGCCCCATGCCCATCCCTTGGCCTTTTGTCGTGAAGAAGGGCTCGAATATTCTATCGGGGAATTCGACGCCCGGGCCGCGATCGCTGATCTCTATCTGCACGGTATCTGTCGCACGGCGGGCGCGAATGTGCAGAACGCGGTCATCACCAGCAGAATCCATGGCCTCCAGGCCATTGCGGATAAGATTGATCAGGACCTGTTGGACCTGAACCCGATCGAAGGCGATCGGCGGCAGGTCGCGCTCGAGCTCGATATCCATGCGCACGCGCCGCCGCATCGCTTCCTCGGCCATGAGGTCGCGTGCTTCTCTGACCACGCTATCGAGTGCGGCGTAATCTCTCGACGTTTCAGAGCGTTTGAACAAAGCGCGGATGCGGCCGACGACTTCGACGGCCGAATGTGCGCTTGCCGAGATGCGCTCAACTGCTTTCTGCGCCCGTTCGATATTGGGCGGTTCCGCCGAAAGCCAGCGCTGGCTGACATCCGAGCTTGATATGACGGCCGCGAGCGGCTGACTGATCTCATGGGCGATCGAGGCGGAAAGCTCGGCAAGGCTCGCCGCCTGGCTTGCACGCGCGAGGTTCTGCTGGGCGAGGCTCAAAGCCTCCTGAACGCGGACCTGATCCTCGACATCGATGGACAGGCCATACCATTCCACGATCGCACCGTTTCTATCGCGAAGGGGCTCGAACCGACCTTCCGTCCAGTGGAACATACCGTCCGGTCCGCGCCGTCTGTATCGCATCATGAAAGGCTCGCCCGCCCGGATGCAATGCGCAGCCCTGCGCTGCACCTCCGGGCTATCCTCGGAATGGACAAGTTCCTGCGCTGCCCGTGCAAATTCCTCGAAATTCGCTTTGGAAAGGCCCAGTTCCTGCATATAGCGCCTGCTGACGTAGGAGAGCTCGCCCGCCGGTGTCCAGCTGCAGATGTGGACCGGCAAGGCATCGATGAGCCGCTGAAGGTGCCGTTCGCTGCGTTGCAACGCCTCTTCGGCGTGGACCTGATCGTCGATATCGTGGCAGAGGCCATACCACTGGCTGATGCGTCCATGCCGGTCGTGTATCGAATCTGCGCGGCTCGACATCCAGCGATAGACGGCGTCGTAGCGGCGCAGCCGGTATCGTGTGGAAAAGCTTTCGCCGGTGGCGAAGCAATGATGGAGCGCGTCCCTGAAGCCCGAGGCATCATCTGGGTGGATCGCCATCTCGATCATTGCATCCAGCCGGCTCATGTCCGGTAACTGTAAATCGGCAATATCCCGACCGAGGTAATCGATCATCTGTTTGTTGAAGAAGATCGGCTCGCCATCTGCGGTCAACCGCCAGATGTGAGACGGCACCCTATCGACGAGTTCGGCGAGCGCCCGTTCCCGTTTGCGCAATGCTTTGACGCTCCGGCTGACGATCATTCCCTGCTCCTGGCGACACATGCACGTCTCAACAGGCTGAAGTGCCTGCAGCAGGATTTTATCCTACGATACAGCGGAAAACGAAAGCAATTCATACGGGAACGATGCGTCTTGGCTGCCAGTCGCTGCCGATCTGCCTGGATGTCGTCGCGCCGGATGACGAACTGGATGCGTTCATCCGCTAAGCGGGTTTCGTGATAGACGATCGGCCGCGCCCGCTCATTTGTCTGTTGCAGGCAAAGTTCCTTGTCCTCGGACCCGGCTAATAGCGGCCAGCGCAACTGTTTATCTCCTGCGCGTCAACAAGGAGAATTCAGATGCCAAGCCTAAAGGATAAGGTGGCCATCATCACTGGTGGCAATAGCGGGATAGGAAAAGCGACGGCGCGGCTTTTCGCCGAGGAGGGGGCGAAGGTCGTCATCACCGGACGCCGCCAGGATGTCGTCGAAGAAGCGGTTCGGGAGATCGGTAATGGAGCAATCGGAATTTGCGGCGACGTCGCCAGCATCGATTACCATCGCCGGCTCGCGGCTGAGGTAACGGAGCGTTTTGGCGCCATTGATGTTTATATGGCCAATGCCGGCATCATCAATCTCGCGGCGTCAGAAACGGTCAGTGAGGCCGAATACGACCAGCATTTTGCGGTGAATACGCGCGGTGTCTTCTTCGGTGTTCAGACCATCGCTCCGCATATGCGCGATGGCGGAAACATCATCGTCACGAGTTCTCTGGCCGGGACTAAGGTTTTGCCGAACCATACTGTTTATGCCGGTACCAAGGCTGCGCTCGCCGCATTTGCGCGCAATTGGGCGATCGAATTCAAATCGCGCCGGATCCGCGTCAACATTCTCAGCCCCGGTCCTGTCGAGACCGAGATCCTGGGAAAACTCGGCGTCAACGAAAGCAACCGTCCGCAGTTCGAGCAGCAGATGGCGGATCTGATACCGGCAGGACGTCTCGGGCGCCCCGAAGAACTGGCTCAGGCCGCGCTCTTCCTTGCGTCGGCCGGCACTTTCGTAAACGGAATCGAACTCCACGTCGACGGGGGTATGTGCGTGGCCTGACGCCAATGTCGTCGGATTTTTGCGCGGCCGGCTCGTATGCCGGCCGTAGCAATCTCTTTGTCCCGAAGATGGCCCCCTAGGCGGAGCCCTGTGTCGGTACCGATGGGAAAGTCTTAGAACGGAGGTTTGGGTTGTTGCAGAACGTTCGCCGATACAACGATATGGCTGCTCACGTTGGCGATCGCGGCGCCTGGCCTGACGTCCGAAACGTCCTTCATCCAGTTGGTCGTCACCAGTTGAACAAAAAGTGACTCGACATATGAATTGCGTCATATTAAATTGTGCGCAATTCAACAAAGGAGACCAACCGATGCATAGAATCTTGAAATCCGTATTCGCGCTCGGCGCACTGGCAATTCTCGCCGCCCCTGCAACCGCTGAATCAGCAAAGCCGACGGTGGTGCTCGTGCACGGCGCCTTTGCCGATGCATCGAGCTGGAACGATGTCATCGCTCGTCTGAAAAAGGATGGTTATCCGGTTGTCGCCGTTGCCAATCCGCTGCGCAGCGTAAAGTCGGATGGTGACTATGTCGGCCGCATCGTCGCCGGCATAAAGACCCCGGTCGTTCTCGTTGGCCATTCCTATGGGGGTTCAGTCATCAGCGAGGCTGCTGCGGGGACGAAGAATGTCGAAGCGCTGGTCTATGTCGCTGCCTTTGCTCCTGACAAAGGCGAGTCCGCCGCAGACCTCTCGGGCAAGTTCCCCGGCAGCACTCTGGCGCCGACGCTTGCCGAGCCGGTGGCATTGGAAAATGGCGGAAAGGATCTGTATATCCAGCAGGGTAAGTTTCATGAGCAGTTTGCTGCTGATGTGCCGGCAAAGACCGCAAAGCTGATGGCAGCAACCCAGCGCCCGATTACCGAAGCAGCCTTGACAGAGGGAGCGCCCGGCGCGGCGTGGCAGACCATTCCTTCCTGGTTCATCTACGGTGATGCAGACAAGAACATTCCGGCCAAAGCTCTCGGCTGGATGGCAGAGCGGGCTCACTCCAAGGAGACCGTCGTGGTCAAGGGTGCCTCCCACGTCGTAATGGTTTCTCATCCCGACAAGGTTGCGAAGATCATCGAAGACGCTGCTTCCGCCAAGTAACGCTAAAACTTCATCTTGTTCTTGAACGGGCTCCGTCCTCGTTGGCGGAGCCCAAATGCTGTTGTCGGTGCGGCCGAAATTGTAAATAATCTGAATTGTTTAGTCTGATGCCGCTGCGGCGTTTCTGTGCAGATACACAGACATTGTCGGCCGTTGCAAATGCACCAGCGGTCTTTCTCGGCACTCCGATTGATAGCGGGCACTTCGGTCCTGTCTCGAGGGTGCCGGCGGCTGACTTCCAGCCGTTTTCCTCGATATTCCAGCGGCCTATCATATTTGGCTCCCTAACCTTGGTTTGGGAAGTAAGCCCCAGCCTTGGATGTTAATTTTGAGGCCCGCTTATCCAAGGAGGTTGCGATGCAGGTCTCGAAATTCATTGTCTACATCATGGTCGGTTTCAACATATTGCTTGCCGGCTGGCTGGCCCTTTACATGCTCTACGATCCCGAAAGCTGGTATTATTTTGTCCCGGGCGTCACGGATACGGGGATGTACAACCAGCATTTCATTCGCGATATCGGCATCATCCAGGGCTTCATCGCGCTTGCATTTGCCTTTGGCGCCTGGAAGCCGAGCCGGCGGGTCGAGCTGTGGGCCGGCGCGACGCTCTGGCTGATCGCGCATGCCACCTTCCATCTTTGGGAAGTCGCTGTCGGCATCTGCTCCTCGTCGGTGATCCTGAGGGACTTCCCGGCGGTGAGCCTGCCCGCGATCTTCGGGATACTCGCGACGCTCTGGGCAATTCAACAGGCCATTGCCTCCTCGAACCGGCAGGCAGTTGCAGGAATTCGCGTGTAACGCGGATGCGTCAGCCAAAGAGGAAAGGAGGCGCTTCTGCGCCTCCTTTTGTTTCCAGCCGCAACATCTGCAGAAACATTGCCGCTAGGCGGCCATCATCGATCGGGAAAGCCAGTCGTGGAATGTCACGGTCCCGACAAGAGCACCAGCTCCGGGAAGGAGCGTGGTTTTCGCAAGCTCCACGCCGAAGAATGGCGCTTCGGGATCGATCGCGATCGAGCGCGGATCTTCGCTTGCCGTCAAAATTTCTCGCGCCAATTGGTCCAGCTGTACGGATTCAGGGCCGGCGATTTCAACCATGTCATTGCGGGGTGCATCGATCATGATCCTGGATATCAAAGTTGACGCTTCATCCGCTGCGATCGGTCTCACCAGAGAGGGCGACAGCCGGAAACCATTGCCGTCGGCTGCCAAATCGATGATGCCGTTGAAGAATTCGAAAAACTGTGCGGATCGAACGATGGTATAGGGCAGCCCTGAAGCCCTTATGAGATTTTCCTGCACCATCTTTGCGCGGAAGTAGTCGTTTTCCACCAGCCTGTCCGTCGCGACGACGGACAGGGCAAGATAGTGCCCGACGCCGCCATCCTTCGCTGCTGCTAGCAGGTTCTTTCCCGCCTGCTTGAAGAAGCCGAGCGCGTTTGAATCGCCGAATGAGCCGGAATTGGTGACATCGATCACCACGTCCGCATCGGCAAGCGCCGCCGTCAGCCCTTCGCCGGTATAGGCATCGACGCCGGTGCTGGTCGACACTCCACTGACGGTTTGACCCGCCCGTTCCAGTTCGCGAACGATCTTGGATCCCATCATCCCGCTCGCACCAACAACTGTAATTTTCATCTCACGCCTCCGGGGAGATTGTCTGCCATGCCGAAAGGATAGCTGTTTCCGGGGACGGATCGATAAAACGAAGTTTTGGGTTGACCCGAAGCAGGGGCACCTGCGTTCGCTCACAGCTCCTGTCCCAGGGATTAATGCCCGTGGGAGTTCTCAAGCTCGACGACCCGGATTTCGTTGGCGCGTGCAATCGCCGCGTCGAGCTGCTCACGTTCTTTCTTCAGGAAACGAAGCCAGTCCTCAATGGCCTCAAACCGAGTCGGAAAACCGCCGGACACCGCTTCGCCCTTGGTAAATTTCTCCAGCGTAAAATCCCAGTTCGCTTCACGAACGATCGCATATTCTGCGCCATCGTTCTGCTCGATAGGTTTCATGTCTGCCACGGGCTCCTTCCTCGATATTCTCTCAGGTGAAAAGGCTGGACTTTCAGCGGGATAGGGTCAACGCAAACCAAGGTTTGGCAAACCAATGTTAGGGATGCCAGGCGCTGTATCGACCAGTATCTGAGCGTCCGTGAGCCGTGTTAACCGGGCACGATGGAGATGATGAACGCAGGGGTTTTTCCGGTTTCTTCCTGCGGCCAACGAAATGGCAGCCGAGCGTCCAACCCATCCGGCTTACGTCGTCGAGCAGGCAGGACCGGCAGCGTTTGCTGCCGGTCCTGTTCGGTTTTGACGACCATGGAGACCTCGGAACAGATGGTCGGGCGATGGTAAACCAAGGTGTACCGTCCGCCGGCGCGTATCCTATGGTATCGATTGGCGTCTCATTGAGYAGGCAGGCACCATCCAGGCCGGCGCTTTGGTCTTTCTTGATCTAGCTGCTGGCATGGTTTGGTGACCGAGTGCCGACAAAGGGTAGAACAGAGGGATACAGGCGCGTTTAGGCCCGGGATCTCTCAGATACCAAAGAGGTAATTCGATGCAAAACGCCCAGGTAAAGACGGACAAGAGCGCCGAGCCGGTCGTTTATGTCATCGACGATGATGCCGAGATACGCAGCGCCCTCGTGGATCTCTTCACGGTCACGAACAAGCGCGCATCAGCCTTTCCAAACGGCCTCGAATTTCTCAAATGGGCTGATGTAAACGCGCCCGGCTGTGTCGTCGTCGACATGCGAATGCCAGGGGGGTCGGGCCTCGACCTCCAAAGCCAGCTTCTGGCGCTCGGCAGCAAGTTGCCGCTCATTTTCCTCACAGCCCACGCGGATGTTCCAACGAGCGTCAGGGCGATGAAAGCAGGCGCGACCGATTTCATCACAAAACCGTTCATCAACCAGGTTCTCCTCGACGCTGTCGATCACGCCATCAGGATCGACGATGAACGCCGCAAGTCGAATGAAGAATTGAAACGCGTCCAAGCGCTTGCCGATAGCCTGACACCGAGGGAGCAGGAGGTCATGCATGCCGTGGCGAGCGGCTTGATGAACAAGCAGGTCGCCTATCAGCTCGGTATCAGCGAAATGACGGTCAAGCTTCACCGTATGAGCCTCATGCGCAAGATGCAGTGCCGCTCCCTGGCGGATCTGGTGCGCAAGGTCGAGCAGCTTCAGCGGGGCTGAATGCCCCTACCGCCCCGCGCTCGAAACAATCGGCCATTCGAGTGAAAGCTCGACCCTTTGCAGAATCCCGAGGCCGCTTGGCCGGTGCCCGTTTGGCCGGCATTTCCTCCTGAATTTCTGGTCAATCGCATGGGATGCTGGCAGATCCCCAACGTATGTTTGGGTATGCGTCAGACCACAATCGCTTAGGTTTGGATCCTGGTCGCTGATCTAAGGCAGCCAACTATCCCAGTAGAATCCAGGACCGAGGCGATGACGCAACCTATTCATTCTACGGAGAAATCGCCTGAGCTTCTCAAGGTGCTCATGGGTTTTGTGGCTGCTGACGCAGCGCCCTGTCCGGACAAAGCTGGTCTGAACTAACAACCGCCCGCCTCGTTTGCGCGGCGGAGCGTTCTTTCAACTCTTTGGTACAGCAAAAAGGAGCAAATTATGAAAATCGTTGTTATCGGCGGAACCGGTTTGATCGGTTCGAAGCTCGTCAAGCGCCTCCAGGCCAAGGGCCACGAGACTATTGCCGCCTCTCCCGCATCCGGCGTCAATACGATTACCGGCGAGGGGCTTGCGGATGTTCTGAAGGGAGCGCAGGTCGTGGTCGACCTCTCCAACTCTCCGTCTTTCGAAGACAAGGCAGTGATGGAATTCTTCCAGACTGCGGGTCACAACATCGCGTCCGCTGAAGCGGCTGCCGGTGTGAAGCACCATGTCGCTCTGTCCGTTGTCGGCACGGAACGCCTTCCGGAGAGCGGATACATGCGCGCTAAGCTTGCCCAGGAAAAGATCATCAAGGAATCTGGGATTCCTTATTCCCTGGTTCACTCGACGCAGTTTTTCGAATTCATGTTCGGTATCGCTCAATCCGGTGTGCAGGGTGACAAGGTTCACCTTTCGCCGGCCATGATGCAGCCGATCTTCTCGGATGATGTTGCCGACGCGCTCGTCGATGTCGTTCTCGGCAACCCGCTGAACGCCACCGTCGAAATTGCCGGTCCGGAACCGATCAAGATTGCCGATGCCGTCACCCGTTATATGCGCCAGATCGGCGACAAGCGTGAGGTCGTCGCCGATGACCAGACCCGCTATTTCGGCGCCTTGCTGAAGCAGGACTCCCTTATGCCCGGTAGCCAGGTGCGGATCGGCAAGACCCGGTACTCCGAGTGGGTCAAGACGGCTACGCCGCCTCCTGGTCACTGATCGAGCATCAAAATCCGCATGGAAATAAGCAAAGCCCCGAAAGGGGCTTTGATCGTTTTGGGTGAGTGCATTGCCGGTCGACTGTTTTCGGACGAGCACAATTGAAGCTCATCGCCATGCAGTCTGAAAGGGGGCGCCGTGACGGCGCCCCAAATCGTCAGGCCTTGAAGAAGCTCAGCAGATCCGCATTGACGACGTCGGCATACGTCGTCGCCATGCCGTGCGGCAGACCCTTGTATGTCTTCAGCGTGGCATTCTTCAGCAGTTTTGCGGAAAGCGGCGCGGAATCGGCAATCGGGACAATCTGGTCATCGTCGCCGTGCATAACGAGGGTCGGGACTTCGATCGACTTGAGGTCTTCGGTAAAGTCCGTTTCCGAAAATGCCTTGATACCGTCGTAATGGGCCTTGGCACCGCCGGCCATGCCCTGACGCCACCAATTCTGGACAATTGCCTGCGAGACCTGGGCGCCCGGACGATTGAAGCCATAGAACGGGCCGCTGGCCAGGTCGATGTAGAACTGCGACCTGTTTGCCGCGAGCGCTGCGCGCAGGCCATCAAAGACTTCGATCGGAAGGCCGCCCGGATTGGTCGGCGTCTTGACCATGATCGGTGGGACGGCGCCGATGAGGACGAGCTTGGCGACCCGACCCTTGCCGTGACGCGCGACATAATGGGTTGCCTCGCCGCCGCCGGTCGAATGGCCGACATGGATCGCGTTGCGGAGGTCGAGGTGCTGGACGACGGCCGCGGCGTCGGCGGCATAATGGTCCATGTCGTGACCGTCGCTGACCTGGCTGGAGCGGCCGTGACCACGGCGGTCATGCGCGATGACGCGATAACCCTTGCCGAGGAAGAAAAGCATTTGGTTATCCCAGTCGTCGGCGCTGAGGGGCCATCCATGGTGGAAAACGACCGGCTGAGCGTCCTTCGGACCCCAGTCCTTGTAGAAGATCTGGACGCCGTCTTTCGTGGTGACGTATTCATTGCTCATGGCATGTTCTTCCTTCGATTTCTTCGGCTCATCGGCCATTGCAGGTGGGGAAAATTTCAATGTTGCGGCAGCGACTGCAAGTGTAATCGCTCCCGTCATCGTATCTCGGCGCGTTGGCCGGAAATGTTGCGGGTCCATATAGTCTCCTTATTCCAAGATGCCTGATAGGCGTCGCGAAATGTTTGTTCTGGGAGGAGTATTTCTGCCGAGTGACGCCCGATGACGCTATCCTTTATATGGCCTGTGAGAAGCTATACTTCCGTTTCATTCACGGCCGTCCGTGCGCCTGAATATCAGGCTTGAGCGTCAAGGGATTTGAAGGCGGCGTTTCAGCAGCACCGTAAACCTGCAGATTTTCCGGTGAAACCTAAACGGACGTTTGATCGTCCGGCAGGCGCTCTTCGACTATGAACGGAGAGGGGCGCCATCAACGACAAACTCATCGCAAGCCATTGTTATATCTGGCTGAGCTTTGCCCCGTGGCGGTGCCAGACGGAGAAGCCCATGCAGCATATCCTCGTTGTCGATGACGATCACTCTGCGCGCAGCCTCATCAGTGATTTTCTCATGCAGCAGGCGTTTCGCGTTACTGCCATCAGCAGCGGCGATGAACTGCGGAACATGCTCTCGACGAATATGGTCGATGCATTTGTCATCGATCTGAATCTCAAGGGAGAGGACGCCCTGAAGATTGTGCAGCAGCTGGCGACACTCTCGACGGCGCCCATCATCATCACCAGTGCCGACCGCGTCGAGGAAACCGACAAGGTGCTGGGATTCGAACTTGGCGCAAGCGATTACATCGTCAAGCCTTTCGGTCTGCGAGAATTCCTGGCACGGCTGAAGGCGGCCATGCGCGTGAGGCCCGCGCCCGAGGCCGGCCGGGAGCGTCGGACCTATATGTTCGGCGACTGGACGCTCGCCATGCGCCAGCGGGCGCTTACACGGCCGGAATTCGGCGAGACGAAGCTGACCGCCGCCGAATTCAATCTCCTGGTCGCATTCCTGAACGCGCCGAAACAGGTCCTGTCCCGCGAAAAGTTGCTTGCGGCGAGCCGTGTCCATTCGGAGGAGGTCTTCGATCGAAGCATCGATGCGCTGGTTCTGCGCCTGCGACGCAAGCTGGAAACGGAACCGTCAAACCCGAGACTCATCAGGACGGCACGCGGAACCGGCTATATTATGGATTGCAGCGTGACGGTGGATGAGCGTCCGAGGCTCAAGTGATAAACGAAACTTAGCCATCTGATGTCAGAGCCCGATCGGTGGAAGGCGAAGCGCATGAACTTCGACCGGCTGTTCGAAGCCTCGGAGGTTATAGGCACCCAGGCATTCCGTCTGATCCGCGCAGCCCGCGATCCGCACGAAGTCTGCTGATATCAGGACAGGGCGCTGCAGTTCCTTCGTCAGAGCTTCAAGACGGGAGGCAATGTTCACGGCCGGGCCGATCACGGTAAAATCCAGTCTCTTCTTGGAGCCGATATTGCCATACATCACCTCTCCGAGATGAATGCCCGTGCCGTAGCGGACCTCATGTCCGAGAGCTGTTCCCTGGAGCCCTTTGATCGCCTCTTGCGCCTCGGAAACGGCCTGCAGGAGATCGGTACAGGCGTCGGCCTGCTCAAGGGGAAAGACGGCCAGCAATCCATCCCCCATGAACTTGAGGATTTCGCCGCCATGCCTTTCGATCGGATCGGCGATGGCATCGAAATACTGGTTCAGGATGGAAATAACCTCATCGCGTGGCCGACGATCGGATAGCTTCGTGAAGCTTCTGAGATCGCAGATCATGATCGCTGCATTTATCGACATGCCGCTTCCGCGTGTCGTTGCGCCGTCCAGAATCTGTTCCCCGGCATGCGGGCCGACATAGGTTTGCAGCAGCGTCAGCGCCAGCTGGTTCTTGAGGCGAATTTCGCTGACCAGTGAAAACAGCGGAAGGATTTCTCGAAAGAACGCTATTTCCTCGCCCGTGAATCCGCCGGGCTCGCTCGTCGAAAACGTCGCGAGGTGTCTCTTGCCCTGGGTATGGTCAAGAGGCCAGGCGAGGTAATCGGTATGGCCTTCCTCCCTCAATTCTTCGAAGACGGGAAATTGATGCGGTCCGTGGATCTGAAGCCGCTGCCGGATTTCCACGCCGCTTTTGATGACGACACGAAACGGACTTCTGAGAAAGGCGTCGGTCGCCTCGACATCGTAGCCGATCGTCGTGATATCCGCTTGCCTGTCATCCTTGACCCAGACCACGCGCGTTCCGAGCCACTGGGGATGATGAACACGAAGATGGAGACTGGCGCGGCTGAGGGCGACGCCACAAGCAACAAGACGGTCACAGAGTTGCAGAAATATGGGCTCGATCTGCAGCTCGTCTCTCACGCCTGATATCAGCCAGTTCACGAGGGTATGGCGGTTGGCGCTGTCAAGCTTATGCATTTTGCTCCTCGTTCATCACCAGCGCCCCTTGCCTGGGCTGAAGCTCGAAGCCCTGATGTTGCTGCCGCGCAGATGGTGAGCATAGTGACGAATGGTTTCGCAGTCCTGAGCGAAATTGATTTGGATATATGCCGTGGCCGGGATCAACGCTTTGCAGCAGAGGCTACGAATTCCATCAGGTCTTTGGAGCTCAGCGGTTTTTCCAGAAACGCAGCTGCGCCCGATGATCTTGCGGCTGCTTCCGTGCGGTTGTCGGCAAAAGAGGTCATTATGCAAACCGGCGGACCGCCATCCCGGACCACGGCTGAGAGCAGTTCAAGGCCGCTGGTTCCGGGCATTCTCACGTCCGCCAATATGCAGTTCACATGATGCATGTCGCCGGAATTGAGGAAGGCGTCCGCGGACGCATAGGTCCGGCTTTCAATGCCGGTCGCTTCAAACAGATCCTTCAGCGATTCCAACAGAAACTGATCGTCGTCAATGATTGCGATCGTCGTTTTTTGCCCGGATTGCATAAGACCTCTGACAACATTGAGCCGGTTCATCCGGCATTTTGAGGATATTGGTACACCCTATAAATTGCTGGCATCAGTGGAACAGATGGTCTTTCAAGATGGTATGGATCTGCTCGCCGGACCCCCGACATCGTTGATGCCAATGGAAGCCTTAGCGACTATCTGTTTCCCCATGAGGCAGCCCTCAGCCTGCATCCTATGGTAATAGATATTAGTCGCCTTTCAACTAAACAGAAGTTTGTCTCCGGCCAGAGATTCGCTCCAGCTGGCTCAATCAAAGGTTCTTGGAAGCGCAGTTTGAAAATCCGCGACGATATCAGCCAGGTTTTCAACCGTAGTGGTATCGACAAATATTGCTTGGCCGATCGGTGGCGATGGCCCGATGGATTCGCACTTAAGGCTGTCGAACAATGGATGCCAGGTTTGGTGTCAAGCCCACTCTTGTTTTAGTAGTCAGGCAGGCTGGCGAGTGGCTAAACTAGGGGTCGTGCACTTATTGCCAAAGGCCCGATCATGCTTCGCCTTTATGACGGTCGATTTCCTGGAAGCGCGTGGAAAATCCGTATTCTACTCAATCGGCTGGAATTACCGCTCGAACTCAGAAGCCTCGATCTCGACGCGGGCGAAACCAGGACGCCGCCGGCAGGCTTTCCGAGAACTCGGCGTCGGGCATAGCCCGACCGGACCGAGCTTAAAAGCTATTTCTTTCCGCCTGGCCGGTCGTTAAATTCCAAGCGACGACGGGTGGGGGTGTTTCCTTGCAATTTTTGTCGATGAGAAGAGCGGATGCCGCAGGAAATCGTTTCGTTCGTCGTCTTGCTGAATGCCCTGGGCATAGCGGGCATCGTCGTATGGCATCTGCAGGGCCGTTCCCGGCCAAATGCGCGCCTGATCGTGCAGATCGCCTTCTTTGCCGCGATGACGATCATTCTCCTGCTGGCAGGGATTGTTCCGTTTCGGTTTGACCCGCCGCATCTGGAAAGCATGAGCGCACTTTTTGTCTCTGCCAAGATCCTCTGGTGGGTTCATCTCTCCTGGGCCGTCATCGGCTTCCTGCGCATCTACATCGTGCTGGATGGCAGGCCGCGAGAAGCAAGGCTCATTCAGGACCTCTTGGTCGCGGTGGTTTATCTCGGTGTCGCCCTGTCGGTCATGGCTTTCGTCTTCGGGGTTCCGATCGGAACGTTGCTCGCGACGTCAGGCGTCATCGCCGTCATCCTTGGTCTTGCCTTGCAGAATACGCTGGGAGACGTGTTCTCGGGGATCGCTCTGACGCTCGGACGTCCCTATGTCATCGGCGATTGGATTTTGCTCAGCGATGGCACGGAAGGACGGATCGTTGCCAGCAACTGGCGCTCGACGCATCTGCTGACGGCCGCCCACAATATCGTCGTCTTGCCGAACAGCGTGCTTGCCAAACTTGGGCTGACCAATATCAGCCAACCGGATGAAAACCACCTGATTACGCTGTCGATCCGAATTGTTCCGACACGCATGCCGCACATCATCCTCGGCGTCATGCAGACGGTGCTGGATAGCTGCAATTCCATCATCAAGGACCCACCCCCGGCGGTTTCGCTTGTCGGCATCGATGCCAGCGCGGTTTATATCGAACTCTATTTTCAAGTCACCAGTCCGCTGCGGCGAGGCCTCGCCCGCAGTGAAGTCATCGATCTTGTGTACCGCCACTGCAAGTCCAGCGGACTTCAGCTTGCGATGCCGCTCAGCAAGGTCATCACCGCAGACGAGCCCGTCGCACAGAATGTACTGGTCTCCAGTGCAGGCCCGGCGCAAAGTCTCATCGAAGCGATCCCCGTTTTCTCTGCACTGACAGCCGACGAGATAACGACGCTTGCGGCATCTGCGGCCAAGCGCACGTTTGCTCCCGGTGACGAGATCGCGAAAGAAGGAGACTCTCTTGCCAGCCTGATGATCATCCGGGCAGGCATCGTTTCGATGCTAAGAGACGGCAGTGAGACGGCGCGCCTGGCGCCTGGCGATTTTTTTGGCGAAGGGGGCTTTCTTGCCGGGATTGGAGAGAGCCATGCGCTTCAGGCGGTAACACGGGTGACCGTCTATGAAATCGGCAAGGAGGCTTTTGCACCGCTCCTGTACGAGCGCCCCGAACTCGCAGAAGACCTTGCGGCAAATCTCGCCTATCGGGAGGCATTGAGCGAGAATATCGGCAATCATGCCATGCAGCATGACCGCCGTCGGTCCTATCTGCTGCAAGCCATCCGATCCGTATTCCGCAACCATGCACATGGGTGACCATTGCGGCGCCGCAGCCGATATCCGGGCGGCTGCTTATCTGCAGGTCGAATTCGTGGAGGCGAGATGGGCAATTTGCTGGGCGAAACCGCGGGGCTGATAGCTTTTGTCAGAACCGTGGAAACGGGATCCTTCAGTGCTGCGGCGCGCAGCCTGCAGACAACGCCCTCGGGCGTATCTAAAAGCGTTTCCCGGCTGGAGAGCCTGCTGGGGGGGAAGCTCTTTCGTCGTTCGACACGTATCCTGACGCTGACGCCTGACGGAGAAACCTTCTTCGGAAATATTGCGCCACTTCTCCGGCAGATCGAGGAATCATCGGATGTCTTTCAGGCGGATCGCGGCGCGACCGGCCATTTGCGCGTAAGCCTGCCGAGCGAGCTTGCGAGGCTGCTGATGCCACCCATCTTCACGCGTTTCCTGCCGCAGCATCCCGGCATAACGCTCGATCTCGGGACGACGGATCGCCACGTCGACCTGATTCGCGAAAACTACGATATCGCCTTTCGCGTCGGCAAGGTCGCGGGAAGCGACCTGATGATGCGAACGCTGGTGCATCTGGAAATGGCGCTGGTTGCGTCTCCTGCCTTTGTCGAAACGTGGGGACGGGTGAACTCGGTGGAGAGGTTGCGTGAAATTCCCTTCGCGCGGTATGCGATCGACGGCCACACATATCCCATTCACTTTGCCAATGGCGCGACGATGATACCGACGGGCCAGGTGGACCTCGACACGGCGACGGCGATCCGATTTGCGGCATTGAGTGGAGCAGGCGTTGCTTATCTGATGAAATGCATCGTTCAGGAGGAGCTGGATCGAGGGGAACTCATCCAGCTTCTGCCCGACCTCGAGCTGGAGACGATGCCGTTCCAGGCTGTCCACGCTTTCGGTCGAATGCCGACCTACCGGCTGCGCCTCTTTTCGGATTTCATCGAGACCGAGATACGGAAGCATGCATCGCCGTAAGCAAGCTCGCGAGACCGCCACAGGTGCGGCAGTCCCGCCCGAAATCTCGGTCAGCCACCGCGACTGACAAGGCCGCCTGAGCTCATCCCCCAACCGATGGTTAGCTACCGTTTTTCCGTGCGCTTGCTACTCATTTTGTGACCGCATGCAGGCGCTTGCCTTGGCGGTCGGCTCCCCAAATCAGTAATTTTGAAGGACGAGGATGACATGACGCAAAGACTGAATTACGCCCAACTTTCGCCGGAACTCGTTAAAAAGCTGACCGCCTTTACCATGGAGCTGAAAGAGAGCTCCATCGAGCAGACGATAAAGGATTTGGTCGAAATCCGCGCGTCCCAGATCAATGGCTGCAGCTTCTGCGTGGACATGCATTCCAAGGAAGCAAAGATCCACGGCGAACGCGAGCTCCGTCTCTATCACGTCGCCGCCTGGCGTGAATCGACGCTGTTCAGCCCGCGCGAGCGTGCAGCGCTTGCCTGGACCGAAGCGGTTACCAAGCTCTCCGACACCGGGGTTCCTGACGAACTCTATGAGAAGGTCCGCGGCCAGCTTTCCGAGAAGGAAGTTTCCGATCTGACCTTCCAGGTCATGGCCATCAACGCATGGAACCGGATCAGCGTTGCGGTCAAGGCCGTGCCGGGCTCGGCCGATAAGCTTTACGGTCTGGACAGGGCTGGGCTGGAATAAAGCGATCGGCCAATATCGCGGTCGTATGGGAATGCGGCCGCGAGGGAATTGAGCCCGTGTAACTGCTGCCGGCGTCTATCAGCCAGTGATCAGATCATTGTGTTCCGGGTGCTTTGCGGCGTAGCGCGCCATGAACTCGCATTGTGGGATGACCTTCTGGCCGTTTTCTCTGATCAGCGCGAAAACCCCATCGGCAAGCTTCGTTCCGATTCCGGCGCCAGAATATTCGAACGGAACTTCGGTGTGGGTAAGGACGATCTTGTCGCCTTCCATCCGATAGTAGGCCATGGCCATTGCATCAGTGTTAATTGGCAGCTCATAGCGCTGCATCCGGCTGTTGTTCTGAACAAGAAGCGGCAAGGTCATTCTCCGTTCTATGGTGGCGTCAGCCTTCCGTCATCTCCCAGTTTCGTCAACACAAACGATCGTTTGGCTAGTCATCGTGCTTCCAAACACCTCACGTGCCCCACGTGAAGCCGATGCTCTATGTTAGAGTGGTGCGATGCTCAAAGCGCGTAACGCGGAAATTCTGTTCCAGCGATGCAGCAATGTGATCCGAGCCTGGAACGCCGCGAACGGATTTCCACCTGATATCGTAGATTAGCTCGCGATGTCCGTCGTCGAAATCCCTAAGCCCCGTGAAGCTTGCTTCGGAGAGTGCAGGCGTTGCCGCCGTCACATCTGGAATCCCGGCGCCGCCTTCCAGTTTGATTGCGATGGTGCCCTTCTGCTCGCCTGAAATCCAGCGGTCCACATGCTTGAGTGGAGAGAGGATCAGCACTGCCAGAAGGGTCACGATGGCGCCGACCGCGATCTGCCCGCCACCAAAACACAGGCCGATTGCCGTTATCAGCCATAAAGTCGCAGCGGTGGTGACGCCGGTTGCAATGTCGCCGCGCCGCAGGATCGCGCCTCCGCCGATGAAGCCCACGCCGGTAAGGATGCCGAGCGGGAAGCGCAGGATATCCATCGAGCCGTTTACGCTCTGGCTCGTCGCCAGGAGGATATTCGCCTGGATCATCGAAAGGCAGGCGGCGAGCCCAACGAGGATGGTCGTGCGCAATCCCGCGGGATGTCCGCCTCGCTCCCTGTCGAGGCCGATGAATGCGCCGGCGATGACCGTTGCTGCCAGACGGAGCGCAATGTCCGTCCAGTTCGGCGTCATGGGCATCAGTTCGATCAGATCCAACTCAGCCGTTCCCCTGTTATTAGTGCAGGAAGCTAGAGCGCGACCGGCGGACCGGCCAGTGGGACAGCTAAAATCACCCTTCGATACCGGGTCGTGTGGGATCGACGTGTTGATGCAGGCTTGCGGCCGAGTGGCGGATAACCTCCGAAATCTGCAGCAGTTGTTTAACCAGAGGCGTCGAATTGCGCCAGATGATGCCGATCGTTCTTAGGGGCTGGGGTCTGCGGAACCGGGAGATGGAAACATCGGCCGAGCGCGTCTCCACCGGCACCGCCATTTCCGGGATCAGGGTGACACCGATGCCGGCGCTGACCATTTGCACCAGCGTCGAGAGCGAACTGCCCTCCATGATTTCCCGTGGGCGCGTCGATTGTATACCGCAGAAGGACAGGGCCTGATCACGAAAGCAGTGGCCCTCTTCCAAAAGAAGCAAGCGCATTTCGCGCAAGGCTTCAGGTTCCGGCACGGGCTTGCCTTCGTCCTCGCGGTGCCGGACCAGCAGGAACTCCTCTTCAAATAGCTTGATTTCGGTTAGCGATGGTTCCGATACCGGTAATGCGACGACCGCTAGGTCCAATTCGCCCTGCGCCACTTCATGCACCAGTCTCGCCGTCAGCGTCTCGCGCACCTGGATCTCAATATTATCGAAGGTCTTGTTCAGATCGCTGATGATCGCCGGCAGCAAATAGGGGGCTATGGTCGGAATGATCCCGATTCTCAGCCGCGTCAGCAACCTGTCCTGTGACGCGCGGGCGAGGTCTCCAAGTTCGTCAACGGCACGCAGAATATCGCGAACCCTGAGCCCAAAGAGTTGTCCGAAGGCAGTCAGCCTGACCTCCCGCGCACCGCGTTCGAAAAGATTTCCGCCCAACTCCTCTTCAAGCTCCTTGATCTGCATGGACAAAGCGGGCTGCGAAATCGCGCAGGAATCGGCCGCATGCCGGAACCGGCCGTGACGTGCCAGGGCTTCAAAATAACGAAGCTGTTTCAGTGTAACGTTGGTCATAAGGCAAACTTATCGCGCTCATCAGTAAATCCAACTTAAAATTATCATACGCTTCCGATAAAAAGAAATTAGAGGGAGGATGCGTGCCGACTCCGGTTGACCGGAGTGAGGTGCAGGCACGCAATCAGGCCCAATAGTTTAACGGACAAGGCGGCTGTCGAACGGTCGCCTGGAGCAACAGGAGAAAACTATGGACCAGAAACCTGACAGCGCGGGTAAATGTCCCGTTGATCATTCGGGAGCAAGTCGCAGAGGCAATCGCGACTGGTGGCCGAACCAACTCGACCTGCAGATGCTTCACCATCATTCCGGCCTTTCGGATCCGCTGGGCAAGGATTTCGACTATGCCGAGGAGTTCAAGAAGCTCGATCTCGACGCAGTGAAGAAGGATCTTCATGCGTTGATGACGGATTCGCAGGATTGGTGGCCGGCCGACTTCGGTCACTACGGTGGTCTCTTCATCCGCATGGCTTGGCACAGCGCCGGCACCTACCGTATCACTGACGGCCGCGGTGGCGCCGGTCAGGGCCAGCAGCGTTTTGCGCCGCTCAACAGCTGGCCTGACAACGTCAACCTCGACAAGGCCCGCCGCCTGCTCTGGCCGATCAAGCAGAAATACGGCAACAGCATTTCCTGGGCCGACCTCTTGATCCTTACCGGCAACGTCGCGCTCGAATCCATGGGCTTCAAGACCTTCGGCTTTGCCGGCGGCCGTGCCGACGTTTGGGAGCCGGAAGAGCTCTACTGGGGTCCGGAAGGCACCTGGCTGGGTGACGAGCGCTATAGCGGAGAACGCGAACTGGCAGAACCGCTCGGCGCTGTGCAGATGGGCCTCATCTATGTCAACCCGGAAGGCCCGAACGGTACGCCCGATCCGCTCGCATCCGCTCGCGACATTCGCGAGACCTTCGCCCGCATGGCGATGAATGACGAAGAGACCGTGGCGCTGATCGCCGGCGGCCATACCTTCGGCAAGACCCATGGTGCCGGCGACCCCTCGTTTGTCGGCGTCGATCCTGAAGGCGGAGAGATCGAGGCGCAGGGGCTCGGTTGGACGAGCAAGTTCAACAGCGGTGTCGGCCGCGATGCCATCGGCAGCGGTCTGGAAGTTACCTGGACGACGACCCCGACCAGGTGGAGCAATAACTTCTTCTGGAACCTGTTCGGCTATGAATGGGAGCTGGAAAAGAGCCCGGGCGGTGCCCACCAGTGGGTCGCAAAGGGCGCTGGTGCCACCATTCCGGATGCGTTCGATTCTTCGAAGAAGCACCTGCCGCGAATGCTCACCTCCGACCTCGCACTGCGCGTCGATCCGGTCTACGAGGCGATCTCACGCCGCTTCCTCGAAAACCCGGATCAGTTCGCAGACGCCTTTGCTCGCGCCTGGTTCAAGCTCACCCATCGCGACATGGGCCCGAAGGTCCGCTATCTCGGCAAGGAAGTTCCGGCAGAAGACTTGATCTGGCAGGATGTCATCCCGGCCGTCGATCATCCCCTTATCGACGATGAGGATATCGCCGACCTCAAGGTCAAGGTCTTAGCCTCCGGTCTCACCGTTCAGGAACTCGTCTCGACCGCATGGGCGTCCGCTTCGAGCTTCCGCGGCTCCGACAAGCGCGGCGGTGCCAATGGCGCGCGCATTCGCCTTGCGCCGCAGAAGGATTGGGAAGTCAACGAACCGGCACAGCTCGCCAAGGTTCTCGGCACTCTCGAAGGCATCCAGAAGGACTTCAATGCAGCCCAGATCGGCGGCAAGAAGGTGTCGCTCGCCGACTTGATCGTGCTTGCGGGTGCAGCTGGTGTCGAAAAGGCGGCCAAGGCCGGTGGCCAGGGCATCGTCGTGCCGTTCACGCCGGGCCGCATGGATGCATCGCAGGAGCAGACGGATGTTGCTTCCTTCGCAGCGCTTGAGCCGCGTGCTGACGGGTTCCGCAACTACGTGAACAGCAACCGCCTGCAGTTCCTGAAGCCGGAAGAAGCCCTCGTTGATCGCGCCCAGCTGCTGACGCTGACCGCGCCTGAAATGACGGTTCTCGTCGGTGGCCTGCGCGTGCTCACGGCCGGCAAGCCCGAACATGGCGTCTTCACCGCGCATCCGGAAGTGCTGACGAACGACTTCTTCGTCAACCTGCTCGACATGGGCACGGTCTGGGCTCCGGTCGCCGGCAAGAACGGTGTTTATGAAGGCCGCGACCGCAAGACCAATGCGGCCAAGTGGACCGGTACTCGCATTGACCTGATCTTCGGTTCGCATTCGCAGCTTCGCGCGCTTGCGGAAGTCTACGGCCAGTCCGATGCCAAGGCGAAGTTCGTGAAGGACTTCGTTGCCGCATGGAACAAGGTCATGAACGCCGATCGTTTTGATCTCGTCTGATTGAAAAAACCTGTCTGGACGCGGCGTCTCCGCCGCGTCCAGGCGTCAAATACAGGTGAACATCGCTGTTCGCTTGTTGCGCACTCGATGGTCCGTTGCAGCTGGCCCAGCCAGACCGATTACAATCACCTCTTGAAACGAATCCGATAGAGGGCGGCCCACAGGCCGGGATCAGTTACACAAAACTGATTGATTGAGACCATTCGATATCGACAGCACCGCGCTGCGATTGCCAAGAGCCATGCCCGCCGCTACGCCGTTCTGCAGCTATTGCTCGATTCAGATTTTCGCGCTTTTTCGCAAACCGTATACTGCAACAGTATTATGTTAGAAGTTTCTTTAATTCCCCTTCAATCCGATTTCGCTATCATGGCCATATGAGAATAAGCACCATCACCAACTGGGCCTACGGGATAACCGTGATCCTCACGGCGCTTTCGGCTGTTGCTTTCATCATGTCGTCGCGTAGCGCCGACGACGAGCGGCGTGCGGTTGAAGAACATCTCGCTCTCGATACGCTGACCGAACAACTTGAGATGGGTGCCGAAGTCTCCAGTGATGAAGCAAGGCTCTACGTCATGCGCGGCGAACAGCGCCACCTCGATGCCTTCAAGGCGGACGAGGAGACCGAACGGCGGCGCGAAACGGCGGCTGAGCAGATTGCGGCACGGGATATATCTGTCGTCGAGCGGAATATTCTCGAGGGCATAGTCAAACAGGCTGAGGCACTTGACACGGTAGAAGCCGCCGCTGTCGATACTTTCCAGAGGGGAGACAGACAGGCAGCGCAGCAAACACTTTTCGGGCCGGAACATGAGCGGTTGCAAACGGCTCTCCTGGAGTCGGCCGGGCATCTGCGCGATATCACGGCGACACGCACGGGAGCAGCACTTGATGATGCACGCCGGCGCAGCGACCAATGGAGCCTTGTCGCCAAAGTCATGCTGGCGATGACCGGTCTGCTTTTCCTTGCCGTACTCTACTTCATCCTGCGGCGCCGCGTGGCCATGCCTCTGGTGCGCATGACCGGCATCGTTACACGGCTCGCGAGGCAGGATTACGCTGTCGAGGTCCCTGACGACCACCGCCGCGATGAAATAGGCGAGATGAACGAGGCCATCCAGATCTTTCGCGAAAACGGGCTTGAACGTGAACGCCTGGATGCGGAGCGGCGGGCTGACCAGCATACCAAGGATCTCATCCTGCAGATGATGCATCGCCTTCAGGCTTGTGAAAATCAACATGAGCTGGCCGATGTCGTTGCGCGCTTCGCGCCGCAGATCTTTCCAGGCATTGCCGGAAGTCTTTATATCCTCGACGAGGATAAGTCCGCTCTCGCGCAAGCCGGCACGTGGCTGGAGCCTGTCAACGCGCAGGCGGCCTTTCCGGCCAATGCCTGCTGGGCACTGCGACGCGGCCGCCCGCATAGGAGCGGCATCGGCGACGGCGATGTGCCCTGCCAGCATGTCGAGGGGAGTGGTGTTGCGGCCTCCTGTTTCCCGTTGACGGCACAGGGTGATATGATCGGTCTCCTCTATCTCGAGGAGCGTCACGCGCAGACGCCAGTGCTGGACAATGTCCGCCTCTATCTGGAGCTGATCGCCGAGAATGTCGGGTTGGCGGTCGCCAATCTGCAGTTTCGTGAAAAGCTGACTGATCTTGCTATCCGCGATCCGTTGACCGCGCTCTTCAACCGCCGTTTCCTCGACGACATGCTGCATCGGCGTGGGCGCGACAATGGCCAAGAGCCACTCGTCTGCCTGATGATCGACATCGATCACTTCAAGCGTTTCAACGACCAGTTCGGTCACGATGCCGGCGACATGGTCATGCAATATGTCGGGCAGGTCCTGCGCAGCGCTGTCGCCGATATCGGCAACGCATTCCGTTTTGGCGGGGAGGAGTTTACCATATTGCTGCCTGACTGCAGCGAAGAGCATGGTTTCGAATTCGCCGAAAAATTACGCGCGCAGATCGGCGGCGCGGCACTTTCATACTCAGGTCAGATCATTGGCGCAGTGACGGTATCAATCGGCGTGGCGGTGTCACCTGCAGAAGGCGCAGTCGATACGCTGGTCAGTCGCGCCGACGCGGCCCTTCTCGACGCCAAGGCCAAGGGCCGCAATAAAACTGTTCTGGCAAGCAATTTGAGCAGGCGATCGCAGGAAACGCTACGCGCCTGAATCAGGAAAGAGGCAGTATGCAGGTCAGTTGCCGGTGACGCCATGCGGCGCATTTTCGGCGATCTCGCGGGCGGCGCCATAATCGCGCTCGTGGGCGGAGCGGAAGCGGTGTTCGGTGCGGCCGGTCAGATCACGATAGTAGCGGTCGGTCATGCCATCGGCATAGGTGCCGGTATCGGCGTCGAATTCTTCAGTCGACGGCTTGATCGAGAAAAATTTGAACATCTTTGAGGCCCTCCACGGCGTGCTATCAATCCGGACGTGTCGTTCGGTTCCTTCTCCAAGATCATTATAATGAAAAAATTAACCATGTTTAAACAAACGGCATGTGTTTGGCTGCATGCCGTCTGATTGCTTAAGATTTTCATGCCTGGTGCAAAAGCAGCGCCAGCAACTGCTGCAGCGAAACGCCGCCCAGCGGCTGACCCTCCTGTGATATGACAGCGGCAGAGGAGACGTCAGCGCGAGACATTTCGCGCAATGCCCCTTCGATATCCATCTCTTCGGAAAGCTGCAGCTGGCTTTCGACCGGGATTTGCTTCGCGACGGCACCGATCTTGATGACCCGGCCGCGATTGACCTCCTTCACAAAGGCGGCAATGTAATCATTGGCGGGATTGAGGACGATTTCCGCCGCCGAACCCTGCTGGATGACTTCACCGTCGCGCAGGATGGCGATTTTCTCCCCGAGCCGGAGAGCTTCGTCGAGATCGTGGGTGATGAAGACCACCGTTTTCTTCAGGTCCTTCTGCAGATCGAGGAGGACGGTCTGCATGTCGACGCGGATCAATGGATCGAGCGCCGAATAAGCCTCGTCCATCAGCAGGATTTCGGCATCATTGGTGAGTGCACGCGCCAGGCCGACACGCTGCTGCATGCCGCCGGAGAGCTGATTCGGATAGTGCCCATCAAAGCCATCCAGGCCGACGCGCTTGATCCAGGCATTGGCCCGCTCTTCACGCTCCGCCTTCGCGACGCCCTGGATCTCCAGACCGTAGACGGTGTTTTGCAGCACGTTGCGATGCGGCAGCAGGCCGAAACGCTGGAAGACCATCGCGGTCTTCCGCCGGCGGAATTCGCGAAGCTGCAAGGCATCCATGCGGCAGACATCCTCGCCGCCACAGAGGACTTCGCCGGAAGTCGGGTCGATCAGCCGGTTGATGTGGCGGATCAGCGTCGATTTGCCAGAGCCGGAAAGACCCATGATGACGGTGATCTTGCCGCCGGGGATGGTGATGTTGATGTCTTTCAGCCCCAGCACATGACCATGCACTTTGTTGAGCTCGGTCTTCGACATGCCCTTGCTGACGGCTTCCACATAGTCGCGGCCGTTCGGGCCGAAGATCTTGAAGAGGCTCCGGATCTCGATCGAATTACTAGCCATGCACGATCTCCCGGTGCTTCTGGAGTCGCAGGCCATAGGCCTGGCTGATCCGGTCGAAAATGATGGCAATGCCGACGATTGCGAGACCGTTGAAGACGCCGAGGGTGAAATACTGGTTGGAGATGGCCTTGAGAACCGGCTGGCCAAGCCCTTGAACGCCGATCATGGAGGCGATGACCACCATGGCGAGCGCCATCATGATCGTCTGGTTGATGCCGGCCATGATGGTTGGCAGCGCCAGCGGCAGCTGGACGTTACGAAGCTTCTGCCAGCTCGACGAACCGAAGGCATCGGCTGCCTCCAGCACATTCTCGTCCACCATGCGAATGCCGAGATTGGTGAGGCGGATCATCGGCGGCAGGGCGTAGATGACGACGGCAATGACACCAGGCACGCGACCGATGCCGAGAAGCATGACGACGGGGATCAGGTAGACGAAGCTCGGCATGGTCTGCATGACGTCGAGGATCGGATTGACGATCCTCTGCATCGCATTCGACCGCGCCATCAGGATGCCGAGCGGCAGGCCGATCACGATCGAAAGCACGGTACAGACGAAGATCATCGACACGGTCTTCATCGTATCCTGCCACATGTCGAAATAGCCGATGACGAGAAGCGTCAGAACGCAGCCGACAACGACCTTCCAGCTGCGGCTGGCAAACCAGGCAATGGCGGCAAAAACAATCAGAATGATTGGCCAGGGTGTGCCGGTCAGCAGCCGTTCGGCCCAGATAAGAAAACTCTGCAGCGGGCTGAAGGCTGCCTCGATGCTGTCGCCATAGGCGCGTGTGAAAGCACGAAATCCTTCATCGACGCTCTTCTTCAGCTCGCGCAGCACGTCGTCATTCATTGTCGGAAATTTCCAGAGCCAATCCATAGCCGTTCCCAAAATAGATAGCGGCGGCGGCCGATTGTTGTTTTGGCCGTCGCGCCGAAGGATTGTCTGGGCAGCGGCAACGCTGCCCATGTCATGTCTGAGTGATTAGAGCGAAGCCTTGATCTTTTCGGCGGCTTCCGGGGAGACCCAGTCCTTCCAGAGAGGCTCATTATTCTTCAGGAAGTATTTGGCACCGTCTTCGCCGGTTGCCTGATTGTCGGTCATCCAGGCGATCAGCTTGTTGACGGTGTCATTGGTCCAGGCGCGCTTCTTCAGGTAATCGATGGCAGGGCCGCCGCGATCGGCAAAACTCTTGCTGATCAGCGTCTGCACGTCATCGGCCGGCCAGGCATTCGGCTTGGGATCGGCACAATCGGCAATCGAGGTGCAACGCTTCCATTCGGCCGCGTCATATTCCGTGCCGTATCCGAGTTTGACCATCTCATATTTGCCGAGCAGCGAGGTCGGCGCCCAATAATAGCCGACCCAGGGCTGCTTGCCTTCATAGGCCTTGGCGATCGAGCCATCGAGTCCTGCGGCAGACCCGGTATCAACGAGCGTAAAGCCTGCTTTCTCGCCATCATAGGCCTTGAAGAGCTGCGCGGTGACGACAGTGCCGCCCCAGCCCTGAGGGCCGTTGAAGACCGCGCCCTTGCTCTTGTCTTCCGGTGCCGGGAAGAGTTCGGGATGCTTGAGAAGGTCGGGGATGGTCTTAACGTCGGGGTGGGCGTCGGCGATGTATTTGGGGATCCACCAGCCCTGGATTGCGCCATCGGAGAGGATCTTGGCGCCTGCGACGACCTTGCCGCCTTCAAGGCCACGCTTCACCAACTCCGGCTGAAGGCTGACCCAGGCTTCCGGGGCGATATCCGGTTCGCCTTTTTCTGCCATGGAGGTCAGGGTAGGGACGGTATCGCCAGTGACGATTTCGGCCGTGCAGCCGTACCCTTCCTCAAGAATGATCTTGTCGAGGCTTGCGGCGACTTCCGCGGACTGCCAGTTCATGCTCGCGATCGTGACATTGCCGCAATCGGCTGCAAAAACGCTGCCGCTCGCGAGCATCGTGCCGGCTGCGAAGATGGTGGATGCCAAAAGTACTTTCATTTTTTTGTTCCCTCTGGTCGCGATGCATCTTAACCCGGGCGCCGGCGGCACCGCGTGCGCCGACCCTTGCATTGAGCCTGCTTTAGGACCGCAACGGCCATTCTGGTTGCGTCAGAAAATGGCGTATTAGAGCCTTCTTTCAAGGCTGTCTTAAATACGGCGTCGCTGACGGAACGATGGTGGGGCCTAGTCGCGCCTTGGTTGCGCGTTTCGTTCTAAGGGGCTATCGGCCAAGAGTTCAGACCACCATTCGATTGCGACGGATGGTCCGCGAGAATCGCTTCAGACAGACGCGTCAACACTCTCGTCCTCTGTGCGCCTGGCAGATTTTCCACCGCTGCTTCGTTTTCCACAACCGTAAAACTACGGCTCATCGACGCGCTTGCCAGAAGTTGGATACTAATATATTACTTTTACATCAGACCGGCTGGAGGCGGTCCTCGATGATTTCAAACACTCGATTGCTGATCTGTTGCTTGGAAGGAATGCGATGAATTCGCCCTCCGGAATCGCGCGCAAGAAGCGCTCCCTGCAAGGAGTCACGGTGCTTTCTCATCAGCGGGCGGCTGCCCCGCGGGCAGCGACGCTGGTCTACAATGCACTTCTCGATGACATCGTCTCGCTGCGTCGCAAGCCGATGGAACTGCTGAACGAGAAGGAGCTCGAAGCGCAGTTCGGCGTCAGCCGCACGCCGATCCGCGAGGCGATTATCCGACTTGCTGATGACGGCCTTGTTGATGTCTTCCCGCAATCCGGCACTTTCGTCTCCCGTATTCCGCGCCGCGCGCTTTACGAAGCGATCCTGGTGCGCAAGGCGCTGGAGGACACGACGGTTTCGATCGCGGTCGAGAAGATGACGCCGGCGGGCCTGCGTGCGCTGGAGCGCAATCTCGCTGATCTTGATGCCTGCCACCGCGAAGGCGATGTCGCGACCTTCCACGTCATCGACAATGATTTCCACCAACTGATCAGCAATATCGCCGGCTTTCCCGGCATCTGGGCGATCATCCAGCAAGTCAAGGTTCATAGCGATCGTTACCGCCTGCTGACGCTGCCGCAGCAGGGCCGTCTGACGCGCGTCATCGAGGAACATGCCGCGGTCATCGATTGCATGCGAGCCGGCGACAAGGACGGCGCGAAGGCGGCGATGGAGTTCCATCTCGGCAAGCTGCTGCACGAAGTCGAAGAGGCAGAGATGCTCGACCCAGCCTATTTCATTGAGGATGCCCCGTACGCGGCGGCATCCGGAGGAGAGAAGGACAATTCCAATGCAGATTGACGTACGACACGCCTCCCATCCTGAAGCTGTCAGGGACTTCGATACGGAAACGCTGCGGCGCCACTTCCTGGTCGAGACGGTTTTTACGCCTGGCGAGATCAGCCTGACCTATTCGCATTATGACCGCATGGTCATCGGCGGCGCTGCGCCGCTCGGCACGGCTCTGGTACTCACGGCGCCAAAGGCGATCGGCCAGGACACGTTTCTGGCAGAGCGTGAACTTGGCGTTCTGAATGTCGGCAGTTCCGGCAGCGTGATCGTCGACGGCACGACCTACACTTTGGCAAAGTATGACTGCCTCTATGTCGGCAGGGGCGCCGTCGATATCAGTTTCGAAAGTGCCGAGGCTGCCAATCCGGCAAAATTCTATCTGGTCTCGACGCCGGCCCATGCCAGCCACCCGACCGTGCTACTGACGCGCGACAAGGCGCGGCATCTGACGCCGGGCGAGGCGGCAACCGCCAACAAGCGTTCGATCTACCAGTATATCCATCCAGAGGTTTGCCAGTCCTGCCAGCTCACCATGGGCTTCACCAGCCTGGAGACCGGCAGCATCTGGAACACCATGCCGAGCCACACGCACGACCGGCGCACGGAAGCCTATCTCTATTTCGACCTCGATGCCGATCAGCGCGTCTTCCATTTCATGGGCGAGCCGCAGGAAACGCGTCACATGCTCGTCGCCAACGAGCAGGCGATCATCTCGCCGCCTTGGTCGATCCATTCCGGCGCCGGCACCAAGAATTATAGCTTCATCTGGGCGATGGCTGGCGACAACAAGAGCTTCACCGATATGGATCATATCGCCATCGGCGATCTCAGGTGATGGCGATGCAGGTTCTTTTCGACCTCTCGGGAAAAACTGCCGTCGTCACTGGCGCCAATACCGGCATCGGGCAGGGCATCGCCGTCGCGCTGGCTGAGGCAGGTGCTTCGATCGTCGCCGTCGGCCGTTCGCCGATGGATGAGACCGAAGCCTTGGTCGCGAAGGCGGGAGCGACATTCCATGTCATCAAGGCCGATCTCGGTACGATCGAGCCGGTCAAGCCGATCGTTGCGGAGGCGCTGGAACGCTTCGGAGCGCTCGATATCCTCGTCAACAATGCGGGCATCATCCGCCGTGCCGACGCGATCGACTTTACCGAGGAAGACTGGGACGCGGTGATGAACGTCAACCTGAAGACGGCATTTTTCCTGTCTCAGGCGGCTGCCCGTCACATGCTCGAAAAAAGGCGCGGCAAGATCATAAACATCGCCTCGCTGCTCTCCTTTCAGGGCGGCATCCGCATCCCGTCCTACACGGCCTCGAAAAGCGGCCTTGCAGGTCTGACCCGGCTGCTCGCCTGCGAATGGGCGGGCAAAGGTGTGAACGTCAATGCCATCGCCCCCGGCTATTTCGTGACCAATAACACGACGGCGCTGCGCGAAGATGCCGATCGCAATGCCAGCATCCTGGCCCGCATACCGGCCGGCCGATGGGGCGAGCCCGGCGATATCGGCGGTGCCGCCGTGTTCCTGGCATCGGCGGCATCCGATTATGTGCATGGCACGGTGCTGCCGGTCGACGGAGGCTGGCTGGCGCGCTGACGCGACAGCCGCGAGGAGACATGACGTTTTCCTGCGGGAAGGCAAGGTCGCGTCAGTGGAGTTGGCGTGGCCGGAATGGAGGAGGACATGCAGTACCAGTTCGATTTTTCGGCCTTGCTGCCCTATTGGAGCGATTTCCTGTCAGGCGCGCTCGTCACGATCGAGATCACCGTCTTTTCGGTGATCATCGGTCTGGTAATCGGCGTTGCCTGCGCGATCGCCCGCCGCTCGACTATCGGGCCGTTGCGTGCCCTCGTCAGTATCTATGTCGAGACGGTACGCAACACGCCCTTCATCGTGCAGATCTTCTTTATCTTCTTTGGTCTGTCCTCGGTCGGCATCCGTCTACCGATCATCGCGGCAGCCGTTTTCGCCATGGTCATCAATGTCGGGGCCTATACCGCCGAGATCGTACGCGCCGGCATGGATTCCATCCATCCGAGCCAGATCGAGGCGGCTGAAGCGCTTGGCCTGTCAAAGCTGCAGATCTATCGCGACATCATCCTTCTACCGGCAATCGAGCGCGTTTACCCGGCACTTTCCAGCCAGTTCATCCTGATGATGCTGTCGACCTCGATTGCCTCGCAGATATCGGCCGAGGAGTTGACGGGTGTCGCCAACAACATCCAGTCGAACACGTTCCGCTCGCTGGAAACCTACATGGTCGTCGCCGTTCTATACATCGCCATCACCTATCTGATGCGGGCAGGCTTCTACGGCCTCGGTCTCATCGCCTTCCCGCGCCGTCGCCGGCTCGGCACGTCGCTCTAGAGGTCGCCATGCTCGGTGGGTTTTCCTTCAATCACCTGATCTATCTGCTGGATGGTCTCGTCTGGACGGTGGTGCTGTCTGCGCTCGCCTTCCTGCTGGGTGGCATTGCCGGCTTCTTCGTGATGCTGTGCCGCATCTCGCGCTTCCTGTGGCTGCGGCGCGCAGCCCTCATCTACATCCAGATCGTTCAGGGCACGCCGCTCCTGATCCAGATGTTCATCCTCTATTTCGGCCTTGGGGTCATCAATATCTCCGTGCCGCCGCTGGTCGCAGCCGGCCTCGGCATGATGATCTATTCGAGCTCCTATCTCGGAGAGATATGGCGCGGCTCGGTGGAATCCATTTCGCGCACGCAGTTCGAGGCGGCCGAATGCCTCGGCCTGACACGCTGGCAGGCGCTGCGGGATGTGATCCTGCCGCAGGCGCTGAGGATCGCCACGCCTCCGACGGTGGGTTTCCTCGTCCAGCTCGTCAAGAACACCTCGCTCGCCTCGGTCGTCGGCTTCCTGGAGCTGACGCGTGCAGCGCAGGTGATCAACAACTCCCTGTTCCAGCCCTTCCTGGTCTTCGGTATCGCAGCGCTTCTCTACTTCGCTGTCTGCTATCCGTTGTCGGTCTGGAGCCGCTCTCTCGAGAGGAAGCTCAATGTCGGTCGCCGTTAAACTCACCAATGTCGTCAAGCGTTTCGGCGCGCTGGAGGTGCTGAAGGGCGTCTCCTTCGAAATCAACGCCGGAGAAGTGGTGGCGCTGATCGGCCAGTCCGGCTCCGGCAAGAGTACGGCGCTTCGCTGCATCAATCGGCTGGAGACGATCCAGGACGGCTCGATCGAGGTCTGTGGCCATCGCGTCGAAGACCCGAAGCTCGATCTCAGGACATTGCGTCGTGATATCGGCATGGTGTTCCAGAGCTACAATCTCTTCCCGCATATGACGGTCGCGGAAAACATCATGCTGGCACTGCGCCGCGTGAAGGGCATGCGCAAGGACCAGGCCTTCGAGATCGCCAAGCAGGTACTCGCAAAGGTCGGCCTGTCGGAAAAGATCGATGCCTATCCGGAGCAACTGTCAGGTGGCCAGCAGCAGCGCGTCGCAATCGCCCGTTCGCTCGCCATGCAGCCCAAGGTGATGCTGTTCGACGAGGTGACCTCGGCTCTCGACCCGAAGCTGACGGGTGAAGTTCTACGCGTCATGGAAGATCTTGCGCGCGGCGGCATGACGATGATCGTCGTCACCCACGAGATGGGTTTTGCCAAGCGCGCCGCCAACCGCGTCATCTACATGCACACCGGCAAGGTCTGGGAGACCGGTGGCGCCGACATTCTGAGCAAACCGCAGACGCCCGAACTCAAGGAGTTCATGGCTGCAGAGCTATAGAGCAATTCCAGCAAAACTGCGTAGCGGTTTTGCGTCCGGAATTGCGTGAAAACAAAGAGATGGAGCATTCCGCCATTCCAGAAAACGGGATGCTACAACCCCGTCATCGCGGGAGGAAATTGCCTGTCCCGGATGAGCCGGCACAGGTTTGAGAGGAGGCCCGACAGAGAGCGGGCAGAGGCAATCAGGTAGAGGAGACTTGGAGTATGCCGAAGACAATGATTTCGAAACTGGCACTGTTGGCGGGCGCGGGCCTGCTGGCGTTGGCAAGCGTTGCCCACGCCGATGTGCTCGACAATATCAAGAAGGCCGGCAAGGTTCGCATCGCGGTTGCGATGGGCATTCCGGAATATTCCTTCGTCGATGAAAACCTTAAGCCGACCGGCTCGGACGTCGAAACCGCGAAGCTGATTGCCAAGGATCTCGGTGTCAAACTGGAACTGGTGGAAATCACCAATGCTGCTCGTGTTCCCTCCGTGCAGACGGGCAAGGCCGATATGGTCGTCTCTTCGCTCGGCATTACCGAAGAGCGCAAGAAGGCGATCGATTATTCCGTTCCCTACGCGACGCTTGCGCTCGTCGTTGCCGCTCAGCCGAGCGTTGAGATCAAGAACTATGCCGATCTCGGCGGCAAACGCATCGGCGTCACCCGCGCCACAACAAATGACCAGGACATCACGGCCAATGCAAAGGATGCGGATATCGTCCGTTTCGAGGATGACGCAACACTGATCACCTCGGTCGTCTCGGGTCAGGTCGATATTCTCTCCAGCCAGTCGGCGGTTATCAACGGCATCAACAAGAAGATGGCCGATCATCCGCTGCAGGTGAAGTTCACCCAGAAGGAAACCAACCTCGGCATCGGTATTCCGAAGGGCGAAGCCGGCCTCAAGACTTGGCTCGACCAGTGGGTGAAGACCAATTTCGACAACAAGGTGCTGCGCGATATCTATCGCAAGTACCACAATGCAGAACTGCCCGACGATCTGACCTCGCGTTGATCGGATAGAAGCGTTGGCGCCTAACGGCGCGGCCCTCGAAGATCGGTCACTTCCACCAATCCTGTCGCCGCGGTCCTCGGGCCGCGGCGTTCGATTTTATGCGCCTGAATATCCAGCCTGTGATACGCCCTGCGTCCATCGATACCCGCGGCGACTTTGTCTTCTGTAAAATGTTGACGATTTATCGATAATTTCTTAGTGATATTGGAAACGAACGGCGGAGGCGATTTTGTCGGGCATTGCGGCTGGTAGCTGGGACTTCTGGATCGACCGTGGAGGCACCTTCACCGATATTGTCGGGCGCGACCCCTCCGGTGCCCTGCATGCCCGCAAAGTGCTGTCCGAAAATCCGGAAGCCTATCGCGATGCCGCCGTCCACGGCATTCGCCTGCATCTCGGCCTGAGCGCGGATGAACCAATCCCGACCGGGCTGATCGACGAGGTGCGCATGGGCACCACCGTCGCCACCAATGCGCTTCTGGAGCGCAAGGGCGAACGTCTGGCGCTGGTAACGACAAAGGGTTTCCGTGACGCTCTGCGCATCGGTTATCAGGAGCGCAAGAAGATCTTTGCGACCGAGATCATCAAGCCGGAAGCGCTCTATCAGGATGTGGTCGAGCTCGAAGAGCGCGTATTGGCCGACGGTACCGTCGAGACAAAGCTCGATGAGGCCGCGACCGAAGCGGCCCTGCGCGATCTGCGCGCCAAGGGTTATCGCGCCGTCGCCATCGTCTTCATGCACGCCTATAAATATCCTGATCATGAGGCAGTCGCTGCGCGCATAGCCCGCGCCATCGGCTTCGAACAGGTTTCCGTCAGTCACGAGGTCTCGCCGCTGATCAAGCTGGTCGGCCGTGGCGATACGACCGTTGTCGACGCCTATCTTTCGCCGGTGCTTGGCCGCTATGTCAGTCAGGTCTCGGACGAACTTGACGTGGCGCGTACCGGCGCGCGCGTCATGTTCATGATGTCTTCGGGCGGCCTGACTGCAGCCAACATGTTTCAGGGCAAGGATGCGATCCTGTCCGGTCCGGCCGGCGGTGTGGTCGGTCTTGCCAAGACCGGCGAGCAGGCGGGTTTCGGCCACGTAATCGGCTTCGATATGGGTGGCACCTCGACAGACGTCGCACATTTCGACGGTGAGTATGAGCGGGCCTTCGAGACGGAAGTCGCCGGTGTTCGTGTGCGCGCGCCAATGATGCTGATCCATACGGTGGCGGCCGGCGGCGGTTCGATCCTGCATTTCGAAAGCGGCCGTTTCCGCGTCGGGCCTGATTCCGCCGGCGCTTTCCCAGGTCCAGCCTGCTATCGCAATGGCGGCCCGCTTGCGGTGACCGATGCCAATGTCATGGCCGGCAAGCTGTTGCCGGATTTCTTCCCGGCAATCTTCGGCCCGAACCAGGATAAGCCGCTCGACGTCGCGACGGTGCGGCAGAAGTTCGCCGAGCTGGCAGCCGAGATCGGCGACGGGCGCAGCCCCGAAGAAGTGGCTGACGGCTTCATCCGCATTGCTGTCGCCAATATGGTCGAGGCGATCAAGAAGATTTCCGTGCAGCGCGGTTATGACGTGACGCGTTATGCGCTCAATTGCTTCGGTGGCGCTGGCGGCCAGCATGCCTGCCTGGTCGCCGACGCGCTCGGAATGAAGAGCATCCTGCTGCATCCGTTGTCGGGGTTGCTGTCGGCCTATGGCATGGGTCTCGCCGATATCCGCTCCACGCGTCAAAAGGCGCTCGGTGTGACGCTCGATGCGGCCGCACCCGCAGAGATGACCGCGCTTGGCAGGCAATTGCAGGGTGAATGCCAGCCGGAGCTGGTGGCGCAGGGCGTCGAGGCCGGCAAGATCAAGACGGTGTTGCGCGCTCATATCCGCTATGCCGGCACCGATACTCTACTGGCCGTCGAGGCACTGTTCCCGCAAACTGATGACGCGGCGCGCCTTCGCAAGGAGTTCGAGATCCTGCACAAGCGCCGTTTCGGCTTCGTTGCCGAGGACAAGCCGCTGGTCGTGGAAGCCGTCGAGGTCGAATGCATCGGCGGTGCCGCCGCCGAAATCGATGTCGATCGCGGGGAAGCAGGTGAGGGCGAGGCTTCGCCCATCCGGCGAACCCTGTTCCATTCGCAGGGTGAAAGCCATGATGCGGCCGTCGTCCTGCGTGATCGTATCCTCCCCGGCCAGACCGTGACCGGGCCGGCCATCATCATCGAACCGAACCAGACCATCGTCGTGGAAGATGGCTGGCAGGCGAAGCTGACGGCGCGCGATCATGTCGTGCTGACCCGCATCAAGGCGCTGCCCGAGCGCACGGCGATCGGCACCAAGGCCGATCCGGTCATGCTGGAGATTTTCAACAATCTCTTCATGTCGATTGCCGAGCAGATGGGGGTGACACTGCAGAACACCGCCTATTCCGTCAACATCAAGGAACGGCTCGATTTTTCCTGCGCCGTTTTCGATGCGGACGGCAATCTCGTTGCCAACGCGCCGCATATGCCTGTGCATCTCGGCTCCATGGATGCGTCGGTGGCGACCGCCATCCGCGAAAATCCGGTCATTCATCCGGGTGACGTCTTCCTGATCAATGCGCCCTATAATGGCGGCACGCATCTGCCTGACCTCACCGTCTGCACGCCCGTCTTCGACGATGCCGGTACGCGCATCCGCTTCTGGGTGGCAAGCCGTGGTCACCATGCCGATATCGGCGGTATCTCGCCGGGCTCGATGTCGCCGCTTGCGACGCATATCGACGAAGAAGGCGTCTACATCGACAATTTCAAGCTGCTCGATCGCGGCCGTTTCCGTGAGGACGCGCTTGCCGATCTGCTCACCGGTGCGCGCTATCCAGTTCGCACGCTGGCGCAGAACGTCAACGACCTGAAGGCGCAGGTTGCTGCGAACGAAAAGGGCGTGGCGGAGCTGAAGAAGATGATTGCGCTCTTCGGCGAGGACGTGGTCGACGCCTATATGGGCCATGTGCAGGATAATGCCGCCGAAAGCGTGCGGCGTGTGCTCGACCGCCTGCCGGACGGCGAATTTTCCTATGAGATGGATCAGGGCTGCAAGATCGTCGTCAAGATTTCCATCAACAGGGAAAAGCGCGAAGCGACAGTCGATTTTACCGGCACCTCAGCGCAGCGCCCCGACAATTTCAATGCGCCGGCGCCGGTGACGCGGGCGGCCGTGCTCTATGTCTTTCGCGTGCTGGTCGAGGCGGATATTCCGATGAATGCCGGCTGCCTGCGGCCGATCCGTATCGTCATTCCCGATGGTACCATGCTGACGCCGGAATACCCGGCCGCCGTCGTTGCCGGCAATGTCGAAGTCAGCCAGGCCGTGACCAACTGCCTGATCGGCGCGGTCGGCGCCATGGCTGCTGCTCAGGGCACGATGAACAATCTGACTTTCGGCAATGACAAATACCAATATTACGAAACCATCTGCTCCGGTGCGCCGGCAGGCCCGGGGTTCAATGGTGCAGATGCCGTGCACACGCATATGACCAATTCACGCCTCACCGATCCGGAAATTCTGGAGAGCCGTTTCCCGGTCGTGCTCGAGGATTTCCATATCCGGCCGAATTCCGGCGGGCGCGGTCAGTGGCATGCCGGCAATGGCACGCAACGCACGATCCGCACGCTCGAGAAGCTGGAATTTGCCGTCCTCTCCGGCCATCGTCGCGTCGCGCCGTTCGGGCTGAAGGGTGGTGAAGACGGCCAGACCGGCCGCAATTATGTTCGCCGCAATGACGGTACGATCGATGAGCTGATCGGCGCTGCCCATACGGTGCTGGAAGCGGGCGAAGCCTTCACGATTGTGACCCCGACGGGTGGCGGATATGGGCCACGCAATGCCTGATATTGGTTCGGCTAAAACGGTTTAAAATCAATGGAATAGATGTTCGTCCCTGCATGTCGAACGTGCAGGAAAACAAGATCCGGGAAACGGCGGCGGAATAGAGGAATCTTAGCGATAATTTGTTGACAAATTATCGCTTCCAGCTAACCTGCCACACGTACTTCAGTTCTGAGATGAGAGAGTTCATTGGATAAACCGAAGGAACGAAAAGCGCCCCGCGAATTGATCGTGTCGTCCGCCCATCTGGCGCTCGGCAGTTCACCGGCCCTCTCCGAATTAGAATACGGATCGATCCTCTTTTCTCACGCTTTCAATCGCTGGATGGTGCGCTGCATGGCGGCTGCCGGCGTGCCGAGCCTGTCGCCGGTCGAGATCCTGATCATCCATTCCGTGCGTCATCGCGGTCGTCCGAAGACGCTCTCCGATCTCTGCCTCGTGCTCGATATCGAAGACACACATGTCGCCAATTATGCGGTCAAGAAGCTCGATGCGGCCGGCCTGGTGAAGACCGGGAAATCCGGCAAGGAAAAGGTGATCCAGGTCACCGACCAGGGCCTGGAAGCGCTGACCCGCTATTCGGAAATCCGCGAGCGGTTGCTGGTAGAGGCGACCAAGCTCTCGGGTCTTTCACAGGATGAACTTTCCGACATTGCCTCCCATCTGAGGGCCTTGTCGGGATACTACGAACAGGCAGCGAGGTCAGCGGCAACTTTATGAGTAGATCGACCGAGAGCAACAGCGCCGCCATCCCCGTCGTCCTCTCGGTCCGTTCACTATCCGTCGACTTCAAGTCCGGCCAGTTTCAGGCCGTCAAATCGCTGAGTTTCGACGTCAAGCCGGGCAAGACGCTCGCCATCGTCGGAGAATCCGGCTCGGGTAAATCGGTAACCTCGAGGGCGATCATGCGCCTCACCGATTTTTCGGGCGGCCGCATCAGCGGCGGCGAAATTATCTTCCAGAGCCGCAATGGACCTCTCGATCTCGTCACCGCCAATCCCGATCGCATCCGGCAGATAAGGGGCGGGGAGATCGCGATGATCTTCCAGGAGCCGATGACCTCGCTCGATCCGGTCTTTTCGATCGGCGATCAGATTGTCGAAGCCATCCTCCTGCATCAGAAAACCACGCGCGCGGAAGCCAATCGTATTGCGCGGAATATGCTCGAAAAGGTTCGCATTCCCGACGCTGATGCAATGATGCAGCGCTATCCGCATCAGCTCTCCGGCGGCATGCGTCAGCGCGGGATGATCGCCATGGCGCTCTCCTGCCGTCCGAAGCTGTTGATTGCCGACGAGCCGACGACCGCGCTCGACGTGACGATCCAGGCGCAGATCCTCAATACGATCCGCGAGCTGCAGCGCGAACTCGGCATGGCGGTGATCTTCATCACCCATGATATGGGTGTCGTCGCCGAAATGGCCGATGATGTGATCGTGCTGCGTCACGGCGAGAAGCAAGATGAGGCGCCGGTTCGGGCGCTGTTTTCCAATCCGCAGCATCCCTATACGCAGACCCTGCTTGCCGCCGTGCCGCGTCTCGGCAGCATGTCGGGCAAGGCGTCCCCGAACAGCGAGGCGCTGGAAGCCGTTCGTTCCGATAGCAAGCCACCGCTTCTGCAGGTCGATGGTCTCACGGCGCGTTTTGCGGCGCGCAGAAGCCTGTTTGGCAGGCTGACACATCGCATTCATGCGGTCGAAGGCATTTCCTTCGAGATCGCCGCGGGCGAAACGCTGGCGCTGGTCGGGGAATCCGGCAGCGGCAAATCGACGACCGGGCGAATGCTGCAGCAGATCATGGAGCCGACTGGCGGCAAGATCCGTTTCCGTGGTCGCGATATCTCTGAAATGGATCCGCGCGAGAAGCGCTCCCTGCTGCAGAAGGTCCAGTATATTTTCCAGGATCCCTATGCAGCGCTTGATCCGCGCCAACGGGCCGGCGCCAGCATTGCCGAGCCTATGATCGTTCACAAGCTGCAGCCGGACAAGGCGGCGATCGAGGCGCGAACGCTCGCTTTGCTTGATCGCGTCGGCCTTCCGCACGACTACAGAACGCGGTTTCCACACGAGCTTTCCGGCGGCCAGCGCCAGCGTGTCTGCATCGCCCGGGCGCTTGCCAGCGATCCGGAACTGATTATCGCGGATGAATCCGTGTCGGCGCTCGATGTTTCGATCCAGGCGCAGATCCTTGACCTGCTTCTGGAACTGCAGCGGGAGCGCGGCCTTTCCTACCTTTTCATCACCCATGACATGGCTGTGGTCGAGAAGATCAGCCATCGTGTCGCGGTCATGTATCTCGGACAGATCGTCGAGATAGGCACCCGACAGGAAATATTCGAGAACCCGCAGCATCCCTATACGCGCAAGCTGCTGGCCGCGATCCCTGTGCCCGATCCCGATCGCAGCATCGACACCACGCTTTTGACCGGCGCGATACCGAGCCCGGTCCGCAAGATCGGCGATGAACCGGCGCTTCTGCAATATCGCCGTTTTTCGCCCTCGCACTTCGTTGCGGCCGAGCCGCAGAAGCTGTCCGAAACCCTCCCATAGGACAGACCGCTACAAAACAGTCACCGCACAATAAAAATGGGGAACTAAAATAATGGGATACCGAAAGCTCTTCCTGGCAGCCGCGCTGTCGTTCCTGCCGCTTACCGCAACCATCGACGCCGCACACGCCGCCGGCACGCTGACCGTCGCGCTCGAACGCGATGATGGCAGCTGGGATCCGATCGACACCTTCACACTGACCTGGGGCCGTATCGGCAGCAACATCTTCGACGGTCTCGTCCAGCGCAGCCCTGACCTGAAGCTGCTGCCCGGCCTCGCCACGGCTTGGGAATTCCTCGACGACAACAAGCGCATCCGCTTCACGCTGCGCAAGGGCGTCAAATTCCATGATGGCGAAGATTTCAATGCGGCTGCCGTCAAGTTCACCTTCGACCGGCTGCTCGGGCCGGAAGGCGCCAAGGGGCCGCAGCAGGCAAACTATACCTCGATCGGCGAAGTGAAGATCGTCGATGACTATACGGTCGACTTCATCCTCAAGAGCCCGGATCCGGTGCTGATCACCAAGCTTGCCGGCTACGGCGGCATGATCGTGCCGCCGGCATATATCAAGGAAAAGGGCGACGAATATTTCAACCTGCATCCGGTCGGTACTGGTCCGTTCAAGTTCGTCGACTACAAGCCGAAGATCAGCCTGACACTGGAGGCCAATCCGGATTACTGGGGTGGCGCACCGAAGCTCTCTGGCCTCGTCTATCGGTTCATTTCCGAAGCCGCGACCCAGGTTTCCGAGCTGCAGTCGGGCGGTATCGATATCGCCACGCTCGTGCCGATCAGCCTGATCGATACGATCAAGGGCGACCCCAAGCTGGAAGTGGAGAGCATCACCGGTCCTGATGTCTCCATGCTGCGCTTTAATAATACCGACGGCATCACCAAGGATCCGGCGGTCCGCAAGGCGCTCATCCAGGCCGTCGACCGCGACGCCATCATCGAGCAGATCCTGCAGGGCAATGGCAAGCCGATTGCGAGCCTCCAGAGCTCGCTGTCGCTTGGCTACAATCCCGACCTGAAGCCGTTGCCTTTCGATCCCGCTGCCGCGAAAGCTGCGCTCGACAAGGCGGGTGTGAAGCCCGGCACCAATCTCGAGCTTTCCTTCGTCGGTACGGATGCGACCTTCCGCGAAGTGTCGCAGACGGTCGCCGCCTATCTTCAGGCGGTCGGCATCAATGCTTCGCTGAAGTCCTACGAAACCAACGTCTACTACACTGATATCATCGCGCACGGCAAAACCGGCTCGCTCTATCAGTTCCAATGGGGTGGTTGGACCTTCGACTTCGACAACACGGCCTATCTGCTCTATCACAGCGGCCAGTTCTGGAATCCCTACATCAAGGATGCCAAGCTCGACCAGCTGCTGGAAGCGCAGCGCTCGACCTATAATGTCGATGAGCGAAAGAAGATCCTGGGCGAAGTTGCGGCCTATGCCGCCGACCAGGCCTTCGAGATGCCGCTCTACAACGGCAATACGCTCTATGCGATCAACAAGCGGGTGAAGAACCTGGCGCCGACCCCGGACGTGCGTTTCCGCTTCGTAGACGTATCGGTCGAGTAACCGAACCCCGCTCGACTGCCTGCCTGTGGGCAGGCAGTCACATCCTCCGCAGGGTCATGCCATGCCAGCCTATATTGCCAAACGCCTCTTGCAGGCTCTCTTTGTCGTGATCGTCGTCACGCTGCTCGTTTCCTATGCGATCAGGCTGTCCGGCGATCCGACGGCCATGCTCGTCAGCGGCGGTTCTGCCGTCACCGAGCAGGATCTGCAGAATATCCGTGCCGGCCTCGGTCTCGACCAGCCGTTCCACATCCAATATCTGAATTTCATGTCGGGCGTCGTCACAGGCGATTTCGGCAAGAGCTTCTTCGGCGGTACGCCAGTCTGGAGCCTGATCGCGCAGGCCTTGCCGGCGACGCTGCTATTGTCCTTCCTGTCGCTCATCCTGTCCTTCGTGATTTCCATCCCGCTCGGCATCCATGCGGCTGTGAAGTCAGGCTCGTGGGCAGATCAGGTCGTCCGCATCCTGTCGCTCGTCGGCCTGTCCTTCCCGAATTTCTGGCTGGCGATCATGTTGGTGCTGATCTTCTCGATCAAGCTGGAATGGCTGCCGTCGAGCGGCTTCCTTGCCTATTCGGGCCTTGTGCTGCCCTGCCTGACGCTGGCGCTGATACTCTCGGCGGTGAACGTGCGCATCGTGCGCTCGGCCATGCTGGAGACCTTGTCGGCGCAATTCATTCTCGTCTCCCGCGCCAAGGGGCTGAAGGACAGGGTGGTGCTCTACAAGCACGCCCTGCGCAACTGCCTCATTCCGCTGCTGACCTTCGTCGGCCTGCAGTTCGGCGACCTGCTCGGCGGCGTCGTTATCGTCGAGCGCGTCTTCAACTGGCCGGGCATGGGCAGCCTTGCCTTCGATGCCATTTCATCGCGCGACTATCCCGTATTGCAGGGCACGATTACTGTGCTGGCGCTGCTGATCGTCCTGATCAACCTTGCGATCGATATTGCCTATGGCATCATCGATCCGCGTATTGGGAGGAAGTGAGCCATGGCATCCTCCTCGGCTAAATCGTCCTTCTTCCGTCACACGCCGCTGGAACTTCTCTTTGGCATCCTGTTCACCGGCGGAATGGTTCTGCTTGTCGTCTTCTCCGACGTAATCTTCGGGAACAAGGCCGACATGATGGATCTTCGCGCCCGTCTGCTGCCGCCGTTCGTCAGCCTCAACCATATATTCGGCACCGATCCCCTCGGCCGAGACGTACTGGCGCGCATTGCCGCCGGCGGCAAGATCTCGCTGATCGTTGGAGTGCTATCGGTCGCGGGTGCCACCGCCGTTGGCACGATCGCCGGTCTGATCGCCGGCTATTTCCGCGGGGTCGCCGACATGATCCTCATGCGCATCGCCGATGTGCAGCTCGCCATGCCCTTCATGCTGATGGCGCTGACCTTCATCGCCATCGTCGGACCTGGCCTGCCGATCCTGATTTCGCTGATGATCATCGCCCAATGGGTGCAATATGCGCGACTGGTGCGTGGTCTCGTCCTCTCCTTGCGCGACCGCGAGTTCATCCAGTCGGCACGGGCGATCGGGGTCGGGCGCATGCGGATCATCCTCGTGCATATCCTGCCGAATATCGTCGGCCCGATCATCGTGCTGATGACGCTGAACGTCGCCAACAACATCTTGCTGGAAAGCAGCCTGACCTTTGTCGGTCTCGGCGTCGATGCCTCCATTCCAAGCTGGGGCGGCATGCTCGCCGACGGGCGCACCTATGTGCAATCCGCCTGGTGGGTCAGCGTCTTTCCGGGCTTTGCCATCATGTTCACCGTCCTCGGGCTCAACCTGCTCGGTGACTGGCTCCGCGACTATCTCGATCCGACGAGGGAAAAATGAGCACCATCCTCAATCTCGAAGTTCCGCGCACGCTCGACGTGCTGGTTTCCGAACTGACCGCCAATCCTCCGGGCACGCCTGTTGAGGCCTGGGTCTTCGACGATGCGCCGTCACGGCAGGCCGCCGAAGAGAAACTCGCCGCCGCCGGCATCACCGCGCGGATCCGCAGCTCCTACAAGCCGCTGGTCTATCTCTTCCTCGAAGAACTGCATATTCCCTCGCTTGCCAAGGTGGAAATTGGCTACCCGGTCCACCCGGCCGCAGATCCGCAGCGCTTCCTGATCGAAGCCTATCCGCTGGCAGCTCTTGTGGGCGATGCAGAAGTCGCATTTCACGCCAACACGCTTGATCTTACCTACGACATCAAGCTGACGACAAAGGCGGGGGAAACGAAGACCTATACGGTCTTTGCACCGAATGTGGTGGAGGACGACCACGTCGGAACGCCGGTGCTGCGCTGCTGCGGCTGGCACAAGGGCGAACGGCTGAAAACCGATTTCGAGATCCTGTTCCTCGCGGCCGTCGATGCCGTCAAACAGCAGACATGGGAGCGCAAGCAGCCCTATTTCGACCGTCTGCGCATCACGGTCGATCTGCCGGCCAATGATCTCGACCTCGATTTTTGCAGCGAGAGCATCAGTCTGCGCGAAGCCATGCATGAAGAGCTGTTCTTCAGCCTGCGCGAATGCCTGGATGCGGAGATGGGCGCCATGGCTGGACGCGGCGGCGCGCGACCGGGCCAGGTCGTTCCTGATATCCGCAGTACGGACGGTAATCCGCGTATCGTCATGAGTGTGGAGGAATTCGGCGAGCACGAAGAGGCGACTGGCGAGGATATTGACATGGCGACCGCGACGCGGCCGCTGAAGATCGGCCAGATCCGCCGCGAACTGGCGAAGATCGAGGGTGTGCCGATCAAGGCAATATCGTGCGAGGGCCGTGAGGTGCTTGGTCGCTATCACAATGGACCGGGGCCGGCCGTGCTGATCTCGTCGGGCCAGCATGCCAATGAGACCAGCGGTCCGGTTGGGGCGCTACGCGCGGCGCAACAGCTTGCCGCCGATCCCGACCAGCATTTCGCCATCGTACCGGTCGAAAATGTTGACGGATATGAACTGCACCAGCGGCTGATCGTGGAAAACCCCTTCCATATGCATCATGCCGCCCGCTACACGGCCTTCGGCGACGACCTCTCCTTCACCGTGCCGCCGCCGATGTATGAGCGTGAGGTGCGAGGCAAGGCGCTCGAACTCTCATCTGCCAAGCTGCATCTCAATCTGCACGGCTATCCCTCGCACGAGTGGACGCGGCCGATGTCGGGTTACCTGCCGCGCGGCTTCGAGCTATGGACCATTCCGAAGGGCTTTTTCCTGATCGTCTGCACGCATCCGGGTTGGGAGGCGATCGGCGAAGCATTGCTCGATGAGGTCGCCAAACGTCTGGCTGAAGACAAGAATCTCGTCGAATTCAACGCCAAGCAGATTGATTGCGTCCGCCTGCACATGCCGAACGCGCCGTTCGAGGTACGCTACGGTATTCCGATCCTGAGGCAGGTCGGCTCACTTTACCAGGCGCCGCTGACCATCATCACCGAAGCGACTGACGAGACGGTTTACGAGCAGGTCTTCGTCGATTGCCACGAGGCGCAGACGCGAACCGTGCTCTATGCAGTCGAGGCCTATCGCCGGCTGGCTGCAGGCAGTGACTTTCCGTCGGTCTGAGAGAGCGACCCGACCTAGAGGACTGCCGGAAGAGACGGTCGGCGCCAGGCATCGAGCACTGCCTCGACGCCGAGGGCGATCTGCAGGAGCTTTCCGTCGCCGCCGACAGGGCCGGTCAATTGCAGCCCAAGCGGCAGATGCCCATCCACACCAGAGGGCAGGCTGAGGGATGGCTGGCCGGTCATGTTGGCGAAGCCGCTGGAGAGCATTTCGCCTTCCTCGCCATCCTCGGTGAATTCCGGATCCTCGATCGGGGCGGGAAAGGGCACGCTTGGCCCGATCAGAATATCCACTTCAGAGAAGGCCACCTCGATCGCGTCGCGCAGCTTCACGCGGAAGTCCTGTGCCTTGATGTAGTCGACGGCCTTTGCCTCGAAGCCCGCTTCCACCTGCGATCGTGTGCGCAGCGCGTAACCCGCAGGGTTTTCAGCATAGAGGCCCGCATGGATGACCGAGGCTTCCGGCAGGATGATGCGGCGAAGTTCCGAATTGGCGAGCTTTAGCTCCGGAATGTCCATGCGCTTGATGATCGCACCAGCCGCTTCCAGCCGCTTTAGCGCTTCGGCAAGATTGGCGGCAACCGCCGGCGTCAATTCGGGACTCTCGCAATGAAAGCTGACAGCACCGATCCCGACGCCCGCAAGTGATGGCGGTGAAAGCGGGAAGGTTTTGCCGGCGATTGCTTCGAGCAGCAGGGCCGTATCCGCAACGCTCCGTGCAAGCGGTCCGGCATGATCGAGGCTCCAGGACAGCGGAAAGACGCCGTCGAGGGATACCAGACCGAAAGACGGTTTCAGCCCGACGATACCGCAATAGGAGGCGGGAATACGGATCGAGCCGCCCGTATCGGTGCCGATCGCCAGCGGCAGGATACCGGCGGCGACCAAGGCGGCAGAACCACCGCTCGAGCCGCCGGAGGTGCGGCCGACGTCGTGGGGATTGTTGGTCTGGCCGATATCCGGATGGGCGATGCCATAGGCATATTCCAGCAGGTTGGTCTTGCAGAGAATGATCGCGCCCGCTTCCCGCAGGCGCTGCACCAGCGGTGCATCTTCGCTCGCCATTGCCGGTGGTCGCACCTTACTGCCATAGCCGGTTGGTGCGCCCTCCACTTCGATCAGATCCTTGATGGCGACGGGAATGCCGTGCAGCGGCCCGCGGTCCTTGCCGGATCGCAGCTCTGCGGTCGCTTGTTCCGCTTCGGCAAGTGCCGTCGCATCCAGTCTCTGAGCGGCGGCATTGAGGGCGGGTTCCAGGCTCTCGAGCCGTTGAAGGCTGGCGCGCACCACATCGACCGGCGACAGCGAGCCGTTTCGGTAGGAGCGTCCAAGCTCGGCCACACCAGTGAATGCGATTTCGTCCGCCGTCATCATGATTTCCCGTCGACAGAATGGTCCGCCGCGTTTGGCGCGGCGGACCATGTCACAACGATAACATACTCAGTTCTTGACCGTGTCTTCCAGGAAGAAGCGGCCGAGCGGGTTCTGGTAGAAGTTGTCGATGTTCTTGCGTGCCACGTTGATGTAGGGGCTGTAGTAGAGATCGATCCAGTTGACGTCGTCCTTCGCCGTCTTCTGCAGGTCGATATACATCTGCTCGCGCTTCTCCGGGTCGAGTTCCAGGCGGGCCTTGGCGACCAGCTCCTTCACCGCTTCGTTCTTGTAGTTGGTCGAGTAGTTGTTGTTGGAATCGTGGCCGAGCACGAAGGTCGTCTTCTGGTCCGGGTCGAGAATGTCGTTGGTCCAGTAGTTGACCGAGATGTCGTAGTCGCCGGCAACCGTCATGTCCCATTCCTGGCTGGGATCGACCTTCTGCAGGTTGGCTGTAATGCCGGCCTTGGCGAGCTGCTGCTGCAACAGCACGGCAGTCTGTTCATCCACCTCGTCGCCGGCGCGGATCAGGTAGTTCAGCGTCAGGTTGGAGACACCGGCATCGGCCAGTAGCTTCTTGGCCTTTTCCGGATCATAGGGGCGCTGCAGGTTGTCGGCGTAGTAATAGAGGGCGCCCTTCGGAATGTAGGAATTGGCGACCGTGCCCTGACCGAAGGTGACGGCATCGACGATCGCCTTCTTGTCGATTGCGAGATCGAGCGCCTGGCGCACTTCCTTCTTGCCGAGATCGCCATGCGCATGGTTGATCAGCAGATGATCTTCACGCGTCGACGGGTCGATCAGCACGTCGAGGCCGGCATCCTTCTTCAACTCCTCGACGCGCGAGAAGGGCACGAAGATGGCTGCATCGAGCTGGCCTGCCTGCACGTTCAGCATGCGGGTATTGTCATCAGGCACGGAGATCCATTCGACGCCGTCGAGCTTCACGCGGTCTGCCTGCCAGAAGTTCGGGTTCTTCTTCAGGATGACGCGGTCGCCGCGCCGCCATTCGTCGACAACGAAGGCGCCGGATGCAATCGGCTTTTCGGCGTAAGCGTCCGCGCCCATGGATTCGATGCCGGCCTTGGAGATGACAGAGGCATTCGGCAGCGCCAGCGTCGAAAGGAAGGGTGCCGACGGATTCTTGAGCTTGATCGTCAGCGTGTGTGGATCGGTCGCGACGGCGGTGTCGATCACCTTGTAGGAGTCGCTCCAGAGCGAGCCTGCGTCATCGCGGATACGCAGCAGGCTGAACGCCGCGTCTTCCGCCGTCAGCGGCGAACCGTCAGAGAATTTTGCGTCGCGGATCTTGAAGGCATAGGTCAGGCCGTCGTCGGAGACGGTCCAGCTTTCGGCAAGGCCGGGCTCCAGCTTGGTGCCGGTCTTGTCGACGCGGATCAGCACGTCGTAGACGTTGGAGAAGACCCAGTTGTCGATGTTCTGCGCCGTCTTGATCGGATCGAATGTCGTCGAATCTTCTCGACGACCGATGGTAAGCACGCCGGCGGCTTCGGCGTAGGATGCGCTGAGCGTCAGGCCTGCAAGAAGCGCTGCAAGCCCGATTGATTTCCATCTGGTGATCATGCGTTCGTTCCCTTCGTTGTTATGGCATGCGTTTGACGGGTAGTGCTGGCACCGATTGCAGCTCGTCTTCCAAACTGGTGTTGCTCAGAAGCGGCTTGTCCGGATCGATGTCGGGAATCGCGGCAATGAGTGCTGCGGTATAAGGATGTTTCGGTCGCGCGAAGACCTCTTCCGAGAGGCCTTCCTCTACGATCTCGCCGCGATACATGACGACGACGCGTTCGCAGAGATTGCGCACGATCGCGAGGTCATGGGCGATGAACATTAGCGTCAGGTTCATCTTGGCGGTGAGCTCGCGGAAAAGCGCGATGATCTGTGCCTGGATCGTGACGTCGAGGGCCGCAACACATTCATCGGCGATGATGAGCTTCGGATTGACGGCAAGCGCGCGGGCAATGCCGGCGCGCTGGCACTGGCCGCCGCTCATGCTGCGGGGTTTGCGATTGGCAAACTCCCGGTCCAGCCCGACAAGATCGAGCAATTCGCCAATCCTCTCTGGAATGGCTGCTGCCGGCACCTTACCCTGCACCTTCAGCACCTCGGCAAGCATCTGCCCGATCGTGAGGCGCGGATTGAGTGCGTTATAAGGATCCTGAAAGACCATGGCCGTCTCGCGCCGCAGCTTTGCGAGTCCGGCAGCCCGCTGCTGCGCGAGATCGATCCCTTCGAAGGACACATGGCCTGAGGAGATCGGAGTCAGCCCCAGCACGGCGCGTGCGAGTGTGCTCTTGCCGCTGCCGGATTCGCCGACGATGCCGATGGTTTCGCCCGGCATGACCTGCAGGCTGACGCCGGAAACGGCGCTCACCGTCTTGGCACTGCCCTTGAACAGGCTGCCGCCAACCTTGAAACGCACATGCAGGTCGTCGATTTCAAGAAGCGGCTTGGTCGATGCGGCCGAAGACACGACCTGCGGCTCCGGCTTTGGCGCCTCGTCCGGCATGGAGGGATGGCTGTTGATCAGATTGATCGTGTAGGCGTCCTGCGGCCGGGAGAGGATCGTCCGTTTCGGCCCCTGTTCAAGCAGCTTGCCGTTACGCATGACGGCGATGCGGTCGCAGGTCTGCGCGACGATGCCGAGATCGTGGGTGATGAGGATGATCGACAGGCCGCGCTTGTCGCGGATCTCCAGCAGGAGCTTCAGGATCTGCGCCTGGATCGTCACGTCGAGTGCTGTCGTCGGCTCGTCGGCGATCAGGATCTTCGGGTTGCAGGAGAGCGCCACGCCAATCATGGCGCGCTGGCGCATGCCGCCGGAAAATTCGTGCGGATAGCTGTCATATTGGCGAGCGGGATCGGGAAAGCCAACCTGCGTCAGGATCTCGATCGCCGCTGCCCGCGCCTCCCTCGCGCCAAGCCCTTGGTGGTAGCGGATGCCCTCGGAAATCTGGTCGCCGATGCGCATGACTGGATCGAGATGGCTCGTCGGGTTCTGGAAGATCATGCCGATCTCGCCGCCGCGAACATTGAGCATCTCGGCATCGCTTGCCGTCGTCAGATCGCGTCCCTGGAGCAGGACGGTGCCGCCCTCGATCTTGATCAGCGAGGAGGGCAGTAGCCGGACAAGTGAACGGCAGAGCAGGCTCTTTCCCGAGCCGCTTTCGCCGACGAGGCCAAGGATTTCGCCCTTGGCGAGATCCAGCGAAACATGGTCGATCAGCGTGCGCACGCCGCCATCGAGATGAACCTTGACCGTCAAGTCGCGGACGGAAAGGACCGAAGCGCTCATTCGTGAACTCCGAGAAGTTCGCCGAGCGCATCACCCAACATGCTGAAACCGAAGGCAAGGCAGACAATCGAAAGGCCGGGGAAAAGCGTGATCCACCAGGCCGTGGTGATGAAACTCTGGCCTTCGGCAACCATGACACCCCATTCGGCGAGTGGCGGCTGTACGCCAAGACCGAGATAGCTGATGGCTGCACCGCTCAGCAGCACCAGTGTGGCATCAGACATGGAAAAGACGATGGAGCCGGCAATGGCATTGGGAAGCAGATGCCGGAACATGATGCGGGAACGACTGAAGCCGAGGCTGATGGCGGCGACCGCATAGTCGCTGCTTTTCAGAACCAGCATCTGTGCACGGATAAGGCGCGCATAGGACACCCAACCGACCAGCGCCATGGCGATGTAGAAACTGCCGAGGCCCGGCCCGAGAATGGCGATGATCGATAACATCAGGACGAGGAACGGGAAGGCGAGAATGATATCGACGAGGCGCATGAAAACCGCATCGACGATGCCGCCGAAGAAGCCCGCGATGGTGCCGACCGTCGTGCCGATCAGGAACGGGAAGATAACGCCGATGACGGCGATCTGCAGATCAATGCGCGCGCCGCATATGACGCGCGAGAGGATGTCGCGGCCGAAATTGTCCGTGCCGAAGGGGTGCAGCAGCGACGGCGCCTGCAGTCGTACATCGGCATTTTGCAGGATCGGATCATAGGGCGCGATTACTGGCGCTGCGATCGCCAGAAGCAGAAAGAACAGTAGGATGCCGGCGCCGATGACGAGCGTCAGCCGGCGGTCGAGGAAACGGCGCCAGGCGACGGGAGAGGGAGCAAGGGCTTCGACGCTCATAGCTTAACCCTCGGATCGACGGCGACGGTGACGATATCGGCAATGAAATTGATGAGCACGGTGGCGCAGGCAAAGGTCATGGCCACGCCCTGAACGACCATATAGTCGCGCGAGAAGATGGCGCGCACCAGCAATTGTCCCATGCCCGGCAAGGCGAAAACGCTTTCGACGACGACGGTGCCGCCGATCAGCCAGCCAATGTTGACGGCCAGAAGATTGATTGTCGGCACGAGCGAATTCGGCAGGACATGGCGCCAGAAGACGATACTCTCAGGCATGCCACGTGCGCGGGCAGCTGTCGCTACATCGGATTTCAGGGATTCGATCATCGCGGCGCGCAGGCTGCGGGTCAGCACGGTCGAGAGCGACAGGGCGACGGTCAGCGCCGGCAGGATGAGATGGGCGAGTTTTTCGCCGATCGTCGTGCCGTAACCCGAGACAGGCAGGATACCGAGTTCGACGCTGAAGAGGATGATCAGCATCAGGCCGAGCCAGAACGGTGGAAAACCGATCCCGAAGGTGGAGACGATGCGCACTGCATGATCTGGCGCGCGGCCCGAATTGCGAGCTGCGATCGCCGACATCGGCACGGCGATCAGGATCGACAGGATGACGCTTGTCAGGACCAGCGCGATCGTCGGCTCGATGCGCGTGGCGATCAGCGGAAATACGTCGATCTTGTAGAGGATCGACTTGCCCATTTCGCCATTTGCGAGGTTCTTGAGGAAGTAGAAATATTGCAGCCACATCGGCTGATCGAGGCCGTATTGGGCGCGGATATTGGCAAGAGCCGTCGGTGTCGCGCGCGTGCCGAGGATATTGCGGGCGGGATCGCCGGGGATCAATCGCACCAGGATGAAGGTGATGACGCTGATACCGAAGATAACGGGCAGAAACTGGACCGGCCGAGTCAGTATGAACTTATAACGATGCATGGCGGCGCTCGCCCCCTTGTCTTCGGCGGGTTCCGATCACCTGATCCTGCATCAGCTTACCCTATGCCGCGAGAGGAAATCGACCAGCGCGGGATAATAATCATGCGGATTTTCGTAAAACGGCATGTGGCTGGCGTTCGCGAAGACCTTGAGTTCGGCGTTCGGCAAAGCGAGCTTCATGCGCAGCGCGCAGGCCGGCGTCAGCTCGTCATGTTCGCCCGTGGTGATCAGCACCGGCGTCGTCACATCAGGCAGATCGGGAATGCGGTTCCAGTCCTTCAGATTGCCGATATAGAGGAACTCGTTCGGACCCTGCATGGTCTCATAGGGACCCATGTTCCAGTCGTCGAGTGAGCGGCGCACGGGGGCGGGCCATTCCGGCAGGCGGCAGACATGGCGATAATTGAGGATCGTCACAGCCGCCTGATATTCCGGATGATTGTAGGTGCCCTGTGCCTCATGCTTCTGCATCATCGCGACCGTTTCCGGACCAAGGGCGGCGCGCAGGCGTTCCAGTTCCAGGATGAGATGCGGCATGTCGGCGACGGTGTCTTCCAGGATCAGCGTCTGCAGGTTTTCCGGATAGGTGAGCGCATAGTCGATCGCCAGCCAGCCGCCCCAGGAGTGGCCGAGCATATGCACCTTGCCGAGGCCGAGCGCCTTGCGCACCATCTCGGTCTCCTCGACATAGCGGCCGATGGTCCAGAGCGATGCGTCGGTCGGCCTGTCGGAGGCGCCGGTACCGAGCTGATCAAAGGCCACCACGCGATAGCCTTTGTCGATGAGACAGGAATGGGCCTCGCGCAGATAATCGCAGGGCAGACCCGGGCCGCCATTCAGGCAGAAGACGGTCTCGCTGCCGGTTCCGAAGCTGTAGGCGACCACCTTGTAACCGTCGACTTCGATCTCATGTCGCGCCTCAGGCTCGATTTCACGCCACATTGGCCGCTCCGGCAAAGATTTTGCTTGCTCAATAATTGGGCATGGCTAAATTTTTACCTTAAACCATAGCCTTTGCCAGCTATAAGAAGTGATAGGGTGGGGAACCACCGACTGGAGCCTGCCATGCTTGACGAAATCGGAACGATCAGACGGCAATTCTCAGCCCATCAGACGCTGGACGGGCGTATCGATCAGGTTTTCGCGGCGATGAAAGAGATCGGCTTCGAGGCCCTGATCTACGACTACACGCCGGTGCCTTATGACATCGACGGGGCGATCATGATCCCGTCGCTATTGAAGCTGCGCAATATTTCCGAGGACATGCGGGAATACTGGTTCGACCGCGGCTACTTCCGCATCGATCCCGTTCAGCAGGTGGCGCTGCGCACCTCCGCTCCCTTTTTCTGGAATTATGACCGGGATGCCGACACGCTTATCAATCGCTTCATGAGCGACGACACCGCGCCGGTGACGCGCTATCTCAGCGAACGTGACATGTCGACGGGTGTCACCGTTCCCGTCCATATGCCCCGAGGCGACTATGCGACGGTGACCGGCATCCGTTTCGGTGCCAACAGCGATTTCGAGCAGCATGCGCTGCGCTACATCGCCGATTTCAACCTGCTGGCCCATGTCTTTCATGAGGCTGCCTATTCGCTTTTCGATGCCAAGGCGTTGAGCGTCGGCAAGATCCGCCTGACGGAGCGGGAGCGCGAATGTTTGCGCCATTCAGCAGAGGGCCTCTCGGCCAAGGAGATTTCGCGCATCATCGACCGCTCGGTGCCGACGGTCGTCATGCATCTCAATGCGGCTGCCAAGAAGCTTGGGGCCCGTAACCGCACGCAGGCCGTGGTTCGGGCCGCGCATTACCGGCTACTGGAAGATCGCCCATCCTATAACTTCTGATAGCTGCCTTCGCCTTTTCGGCCACGCTATGCTTTTCCATCATTGCGCTAGAGGATGGAGATGTCAGTGGCCGCAGTTTCGACGAAGGAAGCTTTTCTGCCGTTTCGCGAATACCGGACATGGTATCGCATCACCGGTTCGCTTGATTCCGGCAGACTGCCGCTTGTCGTCGCCCATGGTGGTCCCGGCTGCACGCATGATTATGTCGATTCCTTCAAGGGCATCTCGGAGCTCGATGGCCGCGCCGTCATCCATTACGATCAGCTCGGCAACGGCAACTCAACCCGGCTACCCGAGAAGGGGCCGGATTTCTGGACGCCTGCGCTCTTCCTCGAAGAACTCGATGCGCTGCTGAAGCATCTCGGCATTCAGGATCGCTATGCCTTCCTCGGTCAGTCCTGGGGCGGCATGCTGGGTGCCGAACATGCGGTACGCCAGCCGAAGGGTCTGAAGGCGCTCGTCATCGCCAATTCGCCGGCCAACATGCATACCTGGGTGGCAGAGGCAAACCGCCTGCGCGAGGAACTGCCGCAGGAGGTGCAGGACACGTTGCTGAAGCATGAGGAAGCTGGCACCATTACCGATCCTGACTATGTCGCAGCCTCGCGCGTCTTTTACGACCGGCATGTCTGCCGCGTTTCCCCTTGGCCGCCGGAAGTTGCGCGCACTTTCGCGATTATGGACGAAGACAACACCGTCTACCGCAACATGAATGGCCCGACCGAATTCCACGTCATCGGCACGATGAAGGACTGGACGATCGAGGATCGCCTGCCGCTCATTCAGGCGCCGACGCTTTTGATCTCCGGCAAATATGACGAGGCGACCCCGCTCGTCGTCAAACCCTATGTCGATCGTGTGAAGGGTTGCGAGTGGGTGCTCTTCGAGAACTCCAGCCACATGCCGCATGTCGAGGAAAACGAACTTTGCCTCGACATCGTCTCAGCCTTTCTCACCAGGCATGATTGATCGCAGTCAGCGGCCTGCGCCGTCGTGCAGGCCGCATTCTGCTATCGCTCGAATGGCTCGCCGAGCGAGGCGACGCCATTGAGTTTCAGCAGGCGGCGGTCTGCCGAGATGATGCCGAGCACGATGATCGTCACGAGATAGGGCAGGCAAGCCAAAAGCTGCGAGGGCACGTCGAGCCCGGTTGCCTGGGCGGCAAGCCCCATCAGCGATACGGCACCGAAGAGGCAAGCCCCGAGGAAGATCCGCCCCGTCAGCCAGGTTCCGAAGACGACGAGCGCAATGGCGATCCAGCCGCGGCCGGCGATCATGCCGTCCGCCCAGAGCGGCGTATAGATCGTCGACGCATAGGCGCCGGCAAAGCCGGCCATCATGCCGCCGAATGCGACAGCGGCGAAGCGTACGGCGATGACGGAATAGCCGATGGCATGAGCGGCTTTCGGGTTTTCGCCGACGGCGCGAATGACGAGACCCACCTTGCTATAGGMAAATGTCGCCCAGATCGCGAGTGTCACCAAAAGCGAAAGCCAAACGACGATATCCTGGGTGAACAACCCGCCAATGAGAGGAATATCGGAAAGGCCGGGAATGGTAATCTTCGGCAATGCCTTGACGGTGAGGCTCTCATAGCTCTTGCCGAACAGTGCCGACAGGCCCTGACCGAGAATGCCGATGGCAAGCCCTGTCGCGACCTGGTTTGCGTTGAAGCCAAGGATGATCCCGGCAAAGACAAGCGAGAGCAGGATGCCGCCGATGCCGGCTGCAAGAAAAGCGAGAAAGTGGCCGCCGCCGTGATAGACGACGATGAATGCGATGACGGCGCCGAACGCCATTAGTCCTTCGACACCGAGATTGAGCACGCCGGCACGCTCGGCCACCAGTTCGCCGAGCGCCGCCAGCAGAAAGGGTGTCGCTGCCGCCAGCATGCCGGCCAGGATGAACTCGATGGCATTCATGATGGACTCCGGATGGCGACGGGGTGCCAGGCAAGGCGATAACGGACGAAGGCGACGGCGATCAAATAGGTGAGAAGCAGGCTGCCCTGGAAAACACGAACGGCGGCGATCGGCAGATTGGCGGAGACCATGGCGTTGTCGCCGCCAATATAGAGGGCCGCCATGACGATCGATGATATGACGATGCCGATCGGATGTAGCCCGCCGAGATAGGCGACGATGATCGCCGCATAGCCGTAACCGGTCGAGATCGAGCGCTGCAGCTGGCCGAGCGGGCCGGCGACTTCGGATGCACCCGCAAGACCTGCGGCTGCGCCACCGATCAAGAGCGACAGCCAGATTGCCCAGCCCTCTTTGAAGCCGGCATAACTTGCGGCACGTGGCGCCAGTCCGCCGACCTGCAATTTATAGCCTATGAAGCTCTTCTGCATGAAGATCCATGCGGCGATCGACAGCAGAACGGCAAGGATCAGAGAGACATTGACGCGCGTTCCCTCGATCAGGATCGGCACCATCGCGTCATACTGAAACATCACCGACTGCGGGAAGTTGAAGCCATTTGGATCCTTCCAGGGGCCGAGCAGCAGATAATTGAGAAGCTGTACCGCAACGAAGCTCAGCATCAGCGAGACCAAGATTTCGTTAGCGTTCAGCCGGACACGCCAGAAGGCAGTCAACGATGCCCAGAGCGCGCCGCCAATCAGGCCGAGCAGCAGCATCGCCGGCCAGATCCACTGGCCGGTCGCATCCGGCCACCAGATCGGAATGGCGGAGGCAAAGATTGCTCCGAGCACGAATTGCCCTTCGGCGCCGATGTTGAACACCTTGGCGCGGAAGCCGATCGCCAACCCCTGCGCGATCAGCAGCAGCGGTCCAGTCTTCAAAAGTACTTCTGAGAAGGATGCCCAGGAAAAGAAGGGCTCGATCAGCATCGCATAGATGACCGCCACCGGATCACGCCCCATGATGACATAAAGGCCGAGATTGAGGATGATCGTGATAACAAGCGCGATGGGCGGGGCAAGCAGGGTGGCGGCAAGCGAGGCGCGCTCCCGGCGGACGAGGATTGGCAGGGCGGCAAACAGAGGTCTGCTCATGCGATCGCTTTCTCGCGCTGCGACTGGGCGCCGATCATGTATCGGCCGATCTCTTCGGGTTTGGTGTCGCGCGTGACAAGCGGCGGGCTCAGCGTGCCGTGATGGAGGACCTGGATGAAGTCGCTAAGTTCGAACAGTTCTTCCAGCTCCTCGGAGATGACGAGGATCGCCATGCCTTCGTTGCGCAGCGTGATCAGCCGCTTGCGGATTGCCGAGGCTGCGCCGATATCGACGCCCCACGTGGGCTGAGCAAGGAAGAGCAGTTTCGGTGCCAGCATGATTTCTCGCCCGACGATGAACTTCTGCAAATTACCGCCGGAGAGTGAGCCGGCTTCGGCCTCGGGGCCGCGCGTGCGCACGTCGTAGTCCCGGATGCACTCATTGGTGAAGGCGGTCGCCTGCGCCTTGTCGAGCAGGCCGCGTTTGACGAGATGCAGGGGGTGGGCAGTGAGCAGGCTGTTGAGGGCGAGCGACATTTCGGGGACTGCGCCGCGGCCGAGCCGATCCTCGGGCACGAACGCAAATCCGAGCTGCCGGCGGGCCGCCGAATCGAATGTGCCGACATCTTTGCCCATCATGAAGATCTGATCGCGCTGCTCCCGCGGCAGGATCGTTTCGCCGGAGATCAGCGCGGCAAGCTCGCTCTGGCCGTTGCCCGAAATGCCGGCAATGCCGAGGATCTCGCCGGCGCGCACGGCTAGGTTGACCTGAGAGAGCGGCACGGCGAAAGGATCGTCCGGCCTGTAATTAAGGCCGATCAGTTCCAGCCGCTTTTCACCTTCGGCAAGCGGCAGCGCCGGCATGGGTTCCGGCATATCGCGGCCGATCATCATGCGGGCAAGGTCATGAGCGTCATGCTCGCGCGGGTCGACATGGCCGGTCACGCGTCCACCGCGCAGGATCGTCGCCCGGTCGCAAAGCGACTGGATCTCTTCCAGCTTGTGGGAGATGAAGAGGATGGAAACGCCGCCATCACGCAGCCGGCGCAAGGTCTCGAACAGCTTCTCCACGGCCTGCGGCGGCAGGACCGACGTCGGCTCGTCGAGGATCAGCAGTTTCGGGTCGGTCATCAGGCAGCGGATGATTTCCACCCGCTGCCGCTCGCCGACGGAAAGCGAATGCACATGGGCGAGCGGATCGACCTCGAGGCCGAACTCGTGCCCCAGCTTGCGGATGCGCTCAGCCAGTTCGGCTTTCTTGCCCGCCACGATAAGCCTGATGTTCTCGACCACCGTCAGGCTTTCGAATAGCGAGAAATGCTGAAAGACCATGCCGATGCCGGCACGCCTTGCCTCTGCGGGAGAGGCAAGGCTGAGGTTCTGCCCGTTCCAGGCGATGGTTCCGCTGTCCGGCTGCTCGACGCCGTAGATCAGCTTCATCAGGGTCGATTTGCCGGCCCCGTTCTCTCCGAGGATGGCATGGATCGAGCGGGGAGCGACGTCGAGGTCGATCTGCTGGTTGGCATGGACCTGGCCGTAGCTCTTGGAAATGCCGCGCAGCGACAGGAGCGGGTTCACCATGGCTTACTTCGGCAGCGGCGTCGTGACACCCTTGACGTGCCAGTCCATCGCGACGATCTGCGCGTCCGTCAGCGTCGCGCCCGAGGCGGCCCCTTCGCTGCCGTCGGCCTTGGTGATAGGACCGGTGAAGGGCGAGAAGCTGCCGTCGGCGATCTTGGCCTCGATCGCCTTGATCTTGCTCATCGTATCGGCCGGGATTGCCGGGTTCCAGTCGACGACTTCGACGACCTTGTCGGCAACGCCGAGGAAGGTGTTGGCACCCTTAAAGGTGCCGGCGAGATGGGCATCGACCGACGCCTTGAAGAAGGGCGACCAGTCGGTGGCGATGCAGCCGAGATAGGTCTTTTCGGCATATTTCTTCATCGAGGAGTTCAGGTTAAAGGCAAAGACGCCGGCTTCTTCGCAGGCGGAGATCACCGAAGGCGTATCCTGGGCATTGGAGAAGATCACATCGCAACCCTGCGAGATCAGTGCCTTGGCGGCTTCCTGCTCCTTGGCCGGATCAAACCAGGAATTGACCCAGACGACGGACACTTCGATGTCGGGCTTGACGGACTGCGCGCCGAGCGTGAAGGCATTGATGGAGGTGATCAGTTCGGGAATGGCAAAGGCGGAAACCGAGCCGAGCTTGCCGGTTTTGGAAACTGCGGCTGCCGCCATGCCGAGCAGGTAGGTGCCTTGGAAATATTTGGCGGCGAAGGGCGAGAAGTTCGGCGCAACCTGGAAGCCGGAAGCATGCAGCACGGTCACCTTGGGATTGCGGCGAGCGATCTGCAGCGCACCATTCTGATAGCCGAAAGAACCGGCGATCAGGAAATGGTTTCCGTCGGCGACCGTCTTGTTCATGATGCGGTCGGCATCCGGGCCTTCGGCGATGTTTTCGAGGATCGTGACCTTCACCTTGTCGCCATAGGCGGCCTTGATCGGATCGATGCCGGCCGCAAGCGCATGGCCCCAGCCGACATCACCGATCGGCGAGGGCACGACGAGGGCGATGCCGAGCGGTTCGTCGGCAGCAAGTGCTGAGCGGTCGGCAAAGGCGGTGGCGAGGCCGGCAGCGGCCACGCTCTTCATGAGCGTTCTTCGGGTCAGATTGTTGGACATGTCAGTTCCCCTCTTTTGGTTCTTCAAAATTCGACGGTCGCGAGCGCCGCCTCGGCGTCCGCAAAAAGCTTGAATTCGTCGAGGCCGGTGAATTCGCCTGCCTGCCAGACGATGCGCCCATTGATCATGGTGAGGTCGGTCGGCATGCCGATCCCGACCTTGGCGATCAGGCTCAGCGGATCGTGCCGCGTGCCGACATAATCCATCCGCCGCGTATCGATCGCGAAGAGATCGGCGGCCATGTCCGGCGCCAAGCGGCCGATATCGCTTCGTCCGAGCAGGCTTGCGCCGCCTGTCGTTGCGTAGTTCAGGAAGTCGACCGGCGGCGGAACCGGATGACCGCGCGTCGATGCCGCCAGGCATTGCAGCATATAGGCGGAATGGATGCAGTGCATGAGGTTCGAATTGTCGTTCGAGGCAGCGCCATCGCAGCCGAGCCCGACGCGAATGCCAAGGGCTGACATTGCGGGAATGTCGGTGACCTCGGCGCCGACGAGATAGACCGGCTCGGGGCAATGGGAGACGCCGGTGCCGCTTGCCGCCATCTTGCGCAATTCATCATGCGTCAGTTCCCAGCAATGGGCGTAGAAAGCGTCGGGGCCGGCAAAGCCGAGTTCCGCGCAGTAATCGACGGTGCGCATGCCGTGCCGCGCCTCGATGACAGGGCTTTCGCCTTCGCCGACATGCGTGTGCAGAAACACCCCACGGTCACGGGCAAGTGCTACAGATTCGACGAAGGTCTCACGGTAGCAGTTGACCGGCTGGCAGGGGGCGACAACCACCTGCCGCATGCTGAAGGGGCTGGCATCGTGGTAGCTGTCGATCAGCCGGGCGCAATCGGCGATGAATTCATCCGTCGTTTCCAGCATGACATCCGGGATCGTCGATCCCTCGGACTTCGGCAGCGTATTGCCACCACGGCCTGCGTGAAAACGCATGCCGAGAAGCTCGGCCGCTTCGAACTGGCGGTCGATCAGACGTTTTCCGGCATGGCGGGGGAAGCAATATTGATGGTCGAAGGCCGTTGTGCAGCCATGCTTGATCATCTCGGCCATGGCCGTGACGGAGGAATGGTAGAAGCAATCCTCTGTCAGCCGCGAAAAGATCGGGTAGATCCGGTCCAGCCATTCGATGACCGACAGTTTCGTCCAGTCGAGATCGGCCCGGTTGCGCACGAAGCACTGGAAGAAGTGGTGATGCGTGTTGACGAGGCCCGGATAGACGAACCAGCCGGTGGCATCCTGGGTGATCGTGCCGGAAGGCAGGGGCTCCTGCGACAGGTTCGCGCCAATTGCCTGGATCGCCGAACCATTGGTCAGCACGTCCACGTTCCGGCGCACACTTGGTCCGTTGCCCTCGTTGACGATGAGAGCTTCGCAGTTTTTCAGAAGGTAGCCGGCCATATCAGCTTTCCTCCTTCGCAGGATGGGGATCGGGCTTTAGCTCGTGCAGTCGGTGGATGCCGGGCATTTCGATGAAGCCGCCGATGCTTCGGATGGCGCGCAGCCACAACCGGATCGTTGGGTAGGGATCGAGCGAGATGCCGCCATCTGGTGCCAGCGCCACATAGGGGAAGCAGGCGATGTCGGCGATCGTGGCACGGTTCGATGCCAGGAAGCGCATGCCACGAAGCTGCTGTTCGAAGAGACCGGCCTCCAGCTCGCGCAATGCTGCGATCCCCTGTGTCTGCAGGGTCTCGATATTGCCTGGGCGCAGCAGCATCTCGTGCAGCCGCGCGCCGCCGAGGTTCGCCGTCAGCCGGTGCGAGAAGGAGAGCCACTGCTGAACCCGTGCCGTCTCCTCAGGCGTGCTGGTGCCCAGCCATTCCGGCGCGCTTTTGGCGGCGAGGTAAGCGAGGATGGCTGAGGATTCCGTCAGGACGAGATCGCCATCCTGGAGGATCGGTATGGAACCTGCCGGATTGAGCGCCAGGAGCTCGGGTCCGCGATGTTCGGCGCCAGGATGGAAATCGACCGGCCGGATGTCCAGCTTGATACCGAGGATCGCGGCCATCAGGCGGATCTTGTAGCAGCTCGGCGAGAGAATGTAGTCGTAGAGCTTCATTGCGCGACCAACTGTGCGCCGTAGGTATAGTTATGGCGCTTGAGCCAGCGCCGATAGGCGACCGACGTCAGATCGGCCCTGGTCGGGATTTCCATGCCGGGATCGAGCGGCAGCAGGGCAGGGATCTGGTTTTCGAGGATCGAGCGATCCTGCAGGAAGATCATCTGCTGAAAATGGATGAGGTCTGTCATGGGCGTTTCGTCATCAAAAAGGGCCATCCACGGCCACACGTCACAAAGGTCTTCCGCAAGCGGCTGCACGAACAGGGTAATGACATCCCATTCACCCGGCCGGGGAGGGCAGGTCTTGTAGAGCACTGAGCAGGTCGGTGCCGGCACGCGGTACATATATTCGGTGGTAATGCCGCCGCTCGCCGACTTGGCGGCCTGCGGTTGGTAGAATTTCACCTGCGTCGCCCAGACCTCATCCTCGTCTTCGCGGATCTCGACCTTGTAATTCTCGACTTCCGTATGTGGCTCGGCGCCGAGAATATCGGTGTGGACGAAAGGGAAATGGGCGATGTCGAGAAAATTCTCCACCGCCCGCAACGGCGAGCAGCGCACCCGTACCACGCCGACATCGACGAAGCGGCGGCCAGGCTGATCCGCCTCGGGAATGGCAAAAAGCTCCTTGGCAGGATTGCCGAGGGAAGACCAGACATGGCCGTAGCGGACACGGACCGAGAGGTTGCGCCCATCGGACGATGTCACCCGTGCATTGCCATCTGGCGTGCGCGCCACTTCGATGGGCTCGCCCATCAGAGCGGTTTTGGTCCCTGTCTCGGTCAGTTGGGAGAAGAGGCCGACCGGATACCACTCGTCGATCATCGCGCCAGCCTTCATCATGCGACCTCCTTCCGCCGCGCTTCCGCCTGGCGACGCACGGCTTCGGCGATACGGGACGCGGCAACACGGTCTGCCGGGCCGCGATCCTTCTCGATCAAGATGTGAATGAGCGTGCGATCGACCTGCTCAGCCGGCAGCAGCCGGACCCAGGGAAGATCGGCGATGCGGATAAGCCCGTCCGAATCGACTTTCGTGCCAGCGGCGTCTTCGAGTGCTCCAATATCCGACTCCACAGTCAGCGAGCGCAACGGCACGAGATCGTCAAAGCGTGGCGGCTTGGTCGCCGGCTCGCCAACAGCCACCCAGATGACGCCATCCGATTCCTCGACCTTGTGGACCGCGACACGGATCGTTTCCGGCGGCACGAGATCGGGATGGGCGGGGATGCGAATGCATCCTCCCGCCGGAGAATAACTCCAGCCATGATAGATACAGGAGAGCGCCTCGCCGCGCACGAAGCCATGGGACAACCGCATCCCGCGATGGGGACAGCGATCCGACGATGCCGATGCGCGTCCGGACTGACTGCGCCAGAGAGCGATCGATCCTGCCGGTGTCCAGGCCGGCATCACGGTCGCCGGCGGCAGATCAGCAGAAAGGGCGACAGGCGTCCAGGAGCCGGCCGTAGCAGATGGCATAACCTATAATTCCCCAATTTTACCAATGCTTTAGCGCTGTTGGCCGCGCACTGTTGCCGAGCTTGCGGCCTCAGTTTCCAGAGGCTTGCATAAAAAAATCGCATTGGCAACAATGATTAAATAAAGGGCAGGGGATCAATGCGGTGTGCGTTTACGGTGTGTCGGCGGGATCTACAATCCTGCGCTGAATCTCATCCACCCAGACGTCGATCGGGCCAAGCGAACATCCCATTTCCAGCATGTCGATCAGTTCTACCGGCCCCGCCACCTCAAGTTCGATTCGACCGGCGCCGGTGTGAAAGAAATCCTGGGAAAGTCCAAGCTTGTCAGCATGGCGGCGGATCCACGGGATGAACGAGGCAGAATTGACATTGCCGAGGATTGTCATTCGCTCCCGCAATTCGCCCTGCCGTACCTGCATCACTGATTTACCCATCATTTTATCCGTGATGACAGCATAGCGGCTCGATGCATTTGTGAAAGAGGCATGACAAGCCAAACGGTCTTATCCCTTTCATGACACCGTGAATAAATAGAATGGGAAACAGCCTGATCATCAACGACGCCGGCTGCACCGTTGATTATGGTGGCCGGTAATATCGTTCCGCAGGACAAGAGGACATAAATATGACGACGACTTCCTGGCAGGCAGACCCGCTCGTTTGGGGTTCTGGACCACGGGTTTTCGAGGCCTTTCTGGAGCCGACCTGCCCTTATTCCGTCAGGACGTTCAAGAAGCTGGATACGCTTCTGGAGCAAGCCGGTGCGGAAAAGATCACAGTGAAGATCCGGCTACAGTCGCAGCCATGGCATCTCTACTCCGGCGTGATCGTACGCTCTATCCTGGCGGCATCGACGCTGGAAGGCGGCAAGGAGACTGCGAAGAAGGTCATGGCGGCCGTTGCCGCCCATCGCGAGGAATTCGAGTTCGAGCGTCACGCCGGCGGCCCGAACATGGATGTGACGCCGAATCAGATCATCGAGCGCCTCGAGCGCTATAGCGGTGTTGCGCTGAAGGAAGCCTTCGCCATTCCCGATCTCGACCGGGAGATCAAATGGCACTGCAAATATGCCCGTCAGAACGGTATTCATATCTCGCCGACATTCATGATCGACGGGCTGGTGCGCCCTGAGATGAGCAGCGGCGATGACGTTGAGGCCTGGGTTAAGCTGCTGATCGGCTGATTGCTTCCTCAGGCGGTAAGGTCTTCGCCTGTCGCATCCACCAGCAACTGACTGGCCCTCTTCTAGCCCGCGCTCGATGGTCGTTTTCTTGCGAGCGGCGGCGGCTCCCAGCCGAAGACGCTGCGGCCGCCGAAGGTCGAGGATTGCCGGAATTCGTCGGCAGCGATCTCCTTGAGTTTGGGGCCGGTGACATAGCGCTCCATGCTGCGGGACTGATCGTCGAGCCGGCGTAGGGCCTGCAGTTCCTCTTCCCGGCCAAGCTTACCTTTCAAGACCGCCGATTTCATCACATTGATGGTCTCGTCGTAGACCTTGAGCGGCACGGGGAAGGGGTGCCTGTCCTTGCCGCCATGAGCGATGGAAAAGCGGGCGGGATCGGAGAAGCGGCAGGGCGCGCCATGCACGACTTCGGCAACCAGCGCCAGCGCCTTGACTGTGCGGGCGCCGACGCCGGGCACGAGAAGAAGATCCTCGAAATCGGCCGGCCCGCGATCGGCAGCTGCGGCAAGGTTGCCGTGCAGACGCCGCATATTGACATCGCTTTCGCGCACATCGTGATGGGCGGGCATTATGAGATGCGGTAGCATCAGCTGTTCGGCTGCCTCCGGAGCGGGTGCAGGATCGGCGGCCAGGGCGAGGGCTGCCGCCTCGCGGACAATGCCGTCCGGCCCAAGCGCTGCGAGAAGATCGAGCTGATCGTGGCGGGATTTTTCCGCGCGCCGGTCGGCCAGATTGATGATCTCGCCTTGCGAGCGGCCTTCGATGGCCGCATGCGGAGAATTGACGAAGCTTTCCAATCCTTCCGAGAACCAGTGGTAGCGCCGCGCCTGACGTTTGTCGCCGTTCATGCCCTGCTGGACGATCACCCAGTGACCATCATCGGCGACGATGAAGCCGTGGAGATAGAGATCGAAACCATCCTGCACGGCTGCGCTGTCCACCTTGGCGACCAGGCGGCTTGTCTTGGCCAGCCCGGCGCCGTCCAGCCCGGTGCGGTCGCCGATCGCCATCAGCTCGTCCGGCGTCTTGCGCGATTGCGCCCCGCGTCCACCGCAGACATGCAGGCCGAGTTCTTTCGAAAGCGGCTTCAGCCCACGTTTCAGCGCGCCGAGCACGCTGGTCGTGATGCCGGAGGAATGCCAATCCATGCCCATGACTGCGCCGAAGGACTGGAACCAGAAGGGATGGGCAAGCCGGCGCAGAAACTCGTCACGTCCGTAGTGGTGGACGATAGCCTCGGCAATCAGCGCACCAAGCGTGGTCATGCGGTTGCCCAGCCATGGCGGCACGCGCCCTCCGTGAAGGGGGAGGTCGGCGCTGCCTGCTCTCTGCGACATGCTTCCTCTTTCTGCCCGCAATCTGCTGCGATCGATCGGATCACCCAATAGAACAGCTATCCGTCAAAATCGGGGCGATGGCAATAAATTCCTATCTCCGAGAGTCCTCCCCATTGCACCAGCAAAATAAGCATCAAAAGACGCGATTTTCGACCTGTCCGCGGAACCGAAGCCCGGCGTTCCTAATTTCTATCCGTACCGGGAATGGGAGATCGCGTCATGAAGTCGCTTGCTGCACCATCCATCTGTCTGGCAGTGGTTGGGACCGTTCTGGCCGGCGGTCTCGGAGTTGCGTCCTATGGGTTCCGCGAACCGGCACCACATCATTTCGCCAATCTCGATGCGCCGCTCTGGACGACGACACCGACACGCGTTGATCCCCGAACACAAGATTACGAGCGCCTTCCTCCCCTTCAGGCCATGGCGGACGACGCTTCGCTTTCAAAGCCTGCCAATCTCGTCGGCATTGCAGCCATCGCGCCGCCTGATGCAGCCGTGGCGGGTGCGATTGAGCAGCCGAAGCAGGAATGGATGGCTGACAGTCATCATCTCAGCCTATGCCAGCAACGCTACCGGTCCTATAATGTGGCTGACAATTCATACCAGCCTTTTGACGGCGGACCCCGCAAGCCCTGCGTAATCGAAGACAGAGAGCTTTCCGTGGGACTGCCGGCGGCTGATACAAGCCCCAACCCTCATATATCATGGTGTGCCGCGCGCTATAATTCCTATCGCGCCTTGGACAATACCTATCAGCCGTTCAGCGGGCCAAGACGTCCGTGCGTTTCTCCCATTATCTGAGCGAAGGCATTTTTCTTGCCGTGAGAAGGTTGCGTCCCCGAGGCGCGACCGTTGCTTGTGATCCCGGACCAAAGTCCCAGACCGCCTGGCACCTATGTCCGACCGTCTTGCAATTTCGGAACAAGCGGTCAATCTCGTGCTTCCTGCTTTTGAGCAGACACTAGGGAAGAACGACAAGGCAAGTGACGATGGCGATCTCTAAGCGCAATTTCCTGAAGGGCTGCGGCGCGAGTATTCTTGCCGTTGCGCCGTTGAAGGTCGATGTGGCGGGTTCGTTTCCCTCGCTCGCCAGCCAGGTAGCCTTCGCGAAGAACGAAAACGGTAATGGCGGGGGGAATGGAAACGGCAACGGCGGTAATGGCGGAGGGGGTGGAAACGGCAACGGCGGGGGAAATGGAAGCGGCAACGGTGGGGGAAATGGTAATGGCGGGGGGAATGGCAACGGCAATGGCGGGGGGAATGGAAACGGTAATTCGGGCGGCAGCGGCAACAGCGGTGGGAACGGCCGATCCAGCTCGAACGGAGCCGGCAGCACGAACAATGCGCCCTCAACATCTGGAGAACGGGCAACCGAAGATACTGACGGCTCGATCGATGTCCGGCATACGAATGGAATAACCGAAACCCTTCGTGCTGGACGTTACATCATGAAGGACTCGAAAGGCCGCACGATCATCAACAGGCGGGCGACATCGGCTGACAATACGCGGCTCACGCGCCTTCTGCGCTAGCGTTTTTCACGCCACCGCAAGGCAGCTTCCGTCCTGTTCGTGACGCCGAGCTTTGTCAGGATCTGGGTCATATGATGCTTTACCGTTTTCTCCTGTAGATCGAGACGCAGGCCGATGTGCTTGTTTGAAAGGCCCTGCGCAACGAGATCCATCACCTCGCGTTCCCGAGGGGTAAGCGCGTCCCTGTCCGATGCCTGCCCGCTCAATGAATATTCCATGACTTTGGCCGACATCGCCGGTGAGACGTAGCGGGCTCCCTTGAAAACAGTCCGGATCGCTTCCGCCAGACCGCGGGAACCAACACCCTTGAGAATGTAACCCTTTGCCCCGCGTTGCAGCGCTTCGACGAGCGTATCGACTTCCTCTGAGGCCGTGAGCATGAGGATTTTGGTATCCGGGCTTATCGAGAGGATCTCGTCGATCACCGAGAGCCCGTCCCCGGGCATCGACACATCGAGAAGCAGCACGTCCGGACGGGTATCGGCGGCGATCATTGCGGCATCAGATGTGTTGGCGCCTTCTCCCACGACGACAAAATCGCTGACCTCGGAGAGGCTACGAGTCACCCCCTCGCGAAAAAGGGGATGGTCGTCTACGACGCCGACTTTGATAGACGTCATTCTATTCCTCCACTTCCATAGGCGCGAAGGTCATAATGACAGTCGTTCCGCCTTCACCGGTTTTTATGTCGAATTCACCGCCAAGGCTATCGATTCGCTCTTTGAGCCCCACAAGGCCGAGGCTCGCCGACCTCACCTGCGTCGGATCAAAACCCTCGCCTCGGTCACTGACTTCGATGCGGACGCCGCCGCCGTGTGATGTTGCCCTGACGGCCTGCTCAACGCCGCCGCCATGGCGATAGGCATTGTTGAGTGCCTCTTGAATGAAGCGGTAGATACAAATCTTGAGAGCGGGGGCAAGCTCCCGATCGTCCTCGTCAATTGTCGTATCGACGGTGGTGTTGGTCTTCTGCTGGTGGGCCTCGACAACGCGTTTCACGATCTCCGTAGTCGAAGCCTTCTCGATTTGCGGCAGGACCAGCCCCTTGCAGATGTCACGGATCTCCTTCATCGCCTCGGCAAGGCTCGAACGGATCCAGGCGAGTTCCTTCTCGCGCGTCTCCGGCTGGATAGCGGCATCGACCAGCAGGTTGCTGTCGAGACGTAGCGAAGCATAGGCGATGTGCTGGGCGGGGCCGTCATGCAGATCGGCCCCGATGCTGCGCAGATAGGTTTCGTTCAAGGCGGCGGCGCGTCGGGAGGACAATTGAAGCCTGCGTTGCAGACCGCGATTTTCGGCGAGAAGTGCGGAGAGTTCGTCTACTCTGGCCTTTAGCGCTTCGCGCTGGACCTCGATCGTATGGCTGCCGCGAAAGACGAGAATGGAGAGAACGAGGAAGAAGATTGCGGTCAGGCCGGCCACGGCCAGCCAACTCCAGAGCCGTGCCCGTGCGAGGCTGTCTTCCAGCCCTTCGGCCGTCTCATAGAATTCAAGCACGGCCACAGCCTCGCCCGACCAAGGCTGCAAAACAGGATTGTAAATTTCCATGAGCGCCCTGCCGAGACTGCGCTCCTCGGCGCTTTCGGGGTCGCTTGCGACTTCGTAACGTGCGACCAGCGAGCCCGCAAATGCCTGGGCGAGCTTGTCATTGACAGGAAATGTCTTCCCCACAAGTTCCTTTTCATTGGAGTAAAGGATCGTGCCATCGCGGCGCCACAGCTTGAACGACACGAGACGGCGGCCAAGCGCGCCCTGTCCGAGCGTTTCGTCGAGCGCCCTGGCGCTTCCCTCGTCGAGCAGCGATTCCGTCTGCATGTCGGGAAGCAAGGGTGCGACGACGCTATCGACATAGAGCGCTGTTGCAGCCCCGGAATTGTGGATGACGGCATCCTCGATGAGATGGGTGACGATGAGCCCTATGACGAACATTGCGCCAAGGGAAACAAACCCTCCCATGATGAAGAATTGGGAAGCGAGGGAGCGGGCATTCCACCGTATGAGCCAGTTCATTTCCAACCTGATTTGCGACGATCCATGCAAACTATCGCATCGGCTGGACTTTTCCAGTTCACCTGGCCTGGATGACATCGGCGCCAGGAACGCTGGCGGTCAACTGATCGGTATCGCCCGACATGGCCGTGCCGAAGACATAGAGCATGGCGGCAAGAAAGATGACGAGTGCCAGCAGGGATGCGTTCCACGCGCTGGAAATTTCCGGGATTTCGTTCCTGTCACCCATGACTGAACTCCTCTTTCGATGGAGGGCCGAACGGGTGGGGAGGCAGTGCGTTCCGGATCTGGGACTTCAGTCCGCGCGTCATCAGACCAAAGTCCGAGCGTCGGAACGGCGAGTCCGGAGAAAGATCCAGCGGCTTTGCCGTGCCTGTCATCGCGATCCTGTTTGCGATCGCGGGAATTATCGCCGCACTCGTTGCTATAGCGGATAGTGATGACCGTCGCGGCGGCCAACGGGATGTGAATGCTCGCGATGACAGTTATCGCACGCCTGTGTCAAATGGTTCTCGAATGGCAGTATCCAGGCCAGTCGGTAGCCGTGCCATGAAGACGATTTGAAAGAGCCTACGCCAATCTGGAACGGGCGGATGCTGTCGACCATCAACGCGATAAGGCCTGCCATGGCGAAAGTCTTCCAAAGAACTTAGCGATGGCCGAGAGCGAGGCAGCCCGCATACGCAACAGTCGTTGCCGGCGAAGGGCATCGACGCGCGTTCCCGGTGCCTTCGCGAGCGCCGCCCTGGCCGCCCTTACGGGCTCCACCAGGCTGCCGGCGACATCCGGCAAGGCATCCACTTCCGCCTCGAGGCGCGTGAGGTAGGCGTTCAGACCATCGGCAGCGGCTTGCCGTAGTCGGCGGGTCGGAGCGTTGCGAAGTCTGCGCGTCGCCCAGCGCAGATGTTCCTCGGCATGCCGGTGGAGTGCCTGCGGATGCTTGTAGGCCCTGTGGTCGCCAAGCATGTCGGCGACAAATGCCACTTCTCCGAGCTCGCCGCAGCGCCACCAGAGCTCCATATCCTGCAGATATTGCCAGGCGGGGTCCCAGCGGCCGGCCTTGAAGAAGACATCCGTGCGGATCGTTGCGCCCGGCATCGCGACCATATTGTTGAGCAGCAGCAGTTCGCGAAATGCCTCACCGCTGTTGCTGTAACTCCACCCGAAGCGGCGGCCGGGAATAGGCTCACCCTCGTAGGTGATCTGCCGGAAACGGCCGTGGATCAGGGCAGGGTGGCGCATTGCCGCGCGCCCGATCGCGCGCAACGCCCCCGGTGCGAGACGGTCGTCGGCATGCAGGGTGACGAGGTAATCGGCATTTGCGCCGGCGGTATAGGCGCGATTCCAGTTGTCCGTGCGCGGCACGGTGTCTCGGTGCAGGGCCGGCTTCAGCAATGGAGATGAGTAGGATGCGATCATCTCCCGGCTGCCGTCCGTGGAGCCGTTGTCGCAGATATGGACCTCGAAGTTCGGATAATCCTGTGCCAGAGCGCTGTCCAGCGCCTCCGCAAGTGTCTCAACATTGTTGTAGCAGGGTATGATAATGGCGAGAGAGGGTAATTTGCTCGATATCCCGGCTGTCATGATGAACTCCCGTTTACTAGGTCCCCTGATCCCGCGAACGAGTGTCGAGGGGATCGTTAGCAAGGCTCCGCCCGTCTCCGTCGAAGTGGAACGGCACCGGTATTTTCCCCTATCCTAGCCACTAGCTGGCAAGGGTCACGTCTGCGATCTTGACATCGAACACGTCACGCGCCGGCAGCGTCCGGACATCGAAACCGTGTGCGACCACGCCGTTCAGCATAGGGCAGACAAAGAGCAGGCCGTTATGCGAGAGGCGCGCCCGGTTCTGCAGGCTGTGGGCCAGAGCCAGCTGAAAAACGGCGACGTTGCGGAACGCATAGACGCCTGCCGATGCATTCTCGGAGATGACGACCTTTTCCCTTGCTTCCAGCATCCGGCCATCATTTCCAAGCCTGATATAGCTGTATTGCGGATGGTGGGAGGCAAATGTGAGTGCCAGACCGCCGAGATTGGGTTCGGTTGCAAAGATTGCAGCAATATCCGCATCGCAGTCGAACATGATATCGCAGAGGTCGACGACAACGGGCGCATCCGGAAAAGCGACGAGTGCCACACCGGCCGCAGCGCTCCAGGCAGCGCCACCGCTCATTTCGGACAGCCAGACGATCCGCGCTGCCGGATAGCGTGCCTGCAATGTTTCCCGAGCGTAGCGCCGTGATGCAGGCCTGTCCCGCAGCACGAAAACAGGCACAGCCGCGCTGCTCCACCAGGGACGCGCCTCCAGCGTGGCGCCGAGCAATGTCGTCTTTCCAACCGGCATCTCCGCCTTCACCGAGCCGTCAGGCCGCTCAAAATCATTCCCGGCCATGGGAATGATGATGTTCAGCGGCGCCATCGCGTCCGGCCTGGTTCCGACGTCATGCATAGGCAGGCTCACGGCCCTGCAGATATTCGGCCAGATCCTCGGGCGTACCAAGCCCGTGCATGTTCCTGACATCGATCTCGTAAACGCCGATGCGTGCACCGTTACGGATGGCGTAATTATAGGCCGGGCAGACATAGAACTCGTTGTTGGTGCGATCGTTGTGCACCATCATGTCGAGCGCGCCCTTCATGAAATCGCCGGCGCGGCGGAAGAAGTAGATACCGACTGTTGCCAGTTCGGAGATCGGCTGCTTTTCGGCAACCCTGAGCACGAATCCTGCCGCATCGGTTTCGGCGAAAGACCATTTCGGGTCGCGCTTCGGGTCGCGAAACACGAGGATCGATCCGTCGAGATCGCGCGACATACAGTCATCGATGAAATCGACGATACGCATGTCCACCACCTGGTCGGAATTGGCGATGAGAAGGGGAGCTTCCTCATCGAGATGCTGACGCGCCAGCAGAACGGTGCAGGCGGTGCCTTCGGTGAGTTGATCGACCGAAACGACCCCGACGCCCTGCGAGCGAAGTTCGGCCACCGCATCCGCCTGGCTGTCCAGATGTTCGCGCAGCAGCAGGACCGTTGGTTGTCCACCCGGCGGCAGCGTGTTTTCGAGCACATGCTGGATCATCGGCCGGCCAAGCACGTCGATGAAGGGCTTCGGGCGGGTGAACCCGACCTTGGCGAAGCGGCTGCCCCGGCCGGCGGCCGGCACCACCAGTTGCACGGGTCGCTGGGCCTGTGCTGAGGATAGGCGGCGGACCCCGTTGACCTCGAAATTCTCGATCATTTTCGGGTTGTAGAAGCTGTGGTAGCGGTCCGCGGGAACGCTTGCGGAAACGACGCGGCCGCCATCCAGGATCACCTCGTTTAGCGACGAGCTGACATAGTAGCGGTCATCCACCGTCACCCCGTGCCTCAAGGCGGCAGTCGCGGCCTTGAAGAAAATCTGGGCCTCGCGGAAATAATAGAACCCAGCGATCGCCTTGTTGCTGATCACATCCTTCTCGGACGTGCGGTTGACGAAACCGTCGTCGCCGAGCGTCACATAGGACCAGCGCGGGTGGATCGTCTCGAAAGTGATGACGCCGGCATCCGCCTTGGCTGCCTCGAATTCCGCAATCACGGATGCAAGCCGGGTGTCGATGATCTGGTCGCTGTTGGCAATCACCAGCGGCTCGGTGGGGTCAATCTTGTCGACCGCCATCAGGCAGGTGCAGAGCGCACCGGCCGTCGGGCCTTTCAGCATGACCACCTCGGAACGGCCGTTGGTGCTGAGGTCAAAGATCCGCTCGTAGGAATATTTGACGGCATCCTGCTGGTCGACGAGGAAGAGGAAATGCGCGTCGCTGCCGAGCGACTTCATGTTTTCGATGGCCCATAGGATCATCGGCTTTCCGGCCACTTCGATAAGCGGGCGCGGATAGGCATAGTCTTCCGGGCTGAAATGCGGGCTTGTGCCCGTAGTGGGGAACAGGACGATCATGCCATCACCTCCGATACACGCTTGATCTCCGACACGATCCGGCCGTAGACAACGTCGGCCGGTGTTCCGATCTGCATGACGTAAGCGCCGCTGTCGCGCGCGGCCTTCAGGCCGTATTCATTGTCCTCGAGAATCAGGCACTCATCCGGTCTGAGGCCGAAGCGCTCCATCGTCGTCACATACATTTCCGGATCCGGCTTGGCGCGGGTGACATCCTCATTGGAAACGATGAGGTCGATATATTCTATCAATCCGGCGCGCCGCATCATGGACTCGATGGTGACACGGATCGAGTTCGAGCAGACGGCGATCTTGTAGCCATCGTGCTTGAGACGGCTGAGCGCGTATTGATGGGCAAACACCGGCTTGCAGCGGGTGTAGATCAGCTCCATCGTATAGTCCTGCTTCAGCTCGTGGATCAGTTCGTTGAGCCCCTTCGGCAGGCCATTGGTACGGGAGAGGATCTCCAGCTTGCGGCGGGTTGGCAGGCCATCGAACGTGGTCAGATGCGCCTGGCGGTCGATCGGCATGCCGAAAAGATCGAGCGCCCGGTTCAGCGCCTCATAATGCCATTCCTTGGCATCGATCAGCACGCCATCCATATCGAACAAAACAGCACGGATCATGTGACTTCCTCCTCAACCATCCAGGCAAAGCTCTGCTCGGCTGCATCGGGCAGATCGGTACAGATCATCAGCCGCTCGAGCGGAAGACCACTCTTTGCAGCCTGTCGCAATGCGCCAGACCAGGCGGCCCAGACCGCTTCATGCGGGCGCTTGTGCAGTTCCGGCGAGACCATCGCGACATATTTGCCGCGCCTTAGATCATCGATCGCGCGTTCGATCGAGGCCGGCTTCTCGGTGAAAGAATCCACCCATACGCCCTCACAGCGTTCGTAGAAGGACGGGTAGAGCTCGACCTCACTGTAGCGGGTGAAAACCGGGATATTGCTATCGAGATAGGGCCTGAGATCGGGAACCGACGCGTCGAAAACGAAGGAGCGTTTCGTCACCTCATATTGTTCCAGCATCGGCAGCAGGGCAGGGCAGAGGCCGTCCGCCTTGATATTGATGGCCAGTCGTCCCGGTGCGCCATTTGCTGCATAGCACTCAAGAACGCGCGCGAAGGACAATGCCCCGGTTGTGGCAGGATCGTGTGAAATTACCAGTTCACCATTCAGATCGCGAACATCCAGTTCAACGCCGTGTCCGGCGGCAAATGCCTTGTCGAATGCGCCTAAAGTGTTCCGCTCATGGGGTGCAAGCCACCAGCCACGATGTGCGAGTATCATCATCATTATGTCCCTCCGGCCCAATCGGCCAACAAACGATTTTGTGTCGTCACAAAGGGCGGATTAAATCCATGCATGTGCCGACCAATCTTCATATGCAGGATTGTAATTTCATCTTGACTATGCAGAAGTGAGTATAGATCGTCAATATCGAATATACACCAAAGTTGTTACTTTGGTAACACATGCGGTACGCGTAATAATGACAATATAAACTCAGATAAACTCAAAAGAACATGTGACCATGGGCACATCTAGTACGGCATCACTACCCGGCGCAGGGGAAGACCAGGAGCCGCGTAGTGTCTCTACATCACGGGATGCGCTATGGGTTTCGGGCGCTCGTCTGGTCAGCCAACTCTGCGGTATCGGTACATTGCTGGTCGCAGCCCGCGTCCTCTCACCGGCCGAGGTTGGCGTCTTTGCCATGGTCTCTTCGACCGTTTTGCTGCAATCGAAGATTGCTGAAGCCGGATGGAGCGAATATCTGATTGCTGCACCGCATGATAGGGAACTGCCCGGAACGGTTCTCTATTGCGCGCTTGCAAGCGGACTCGCCTTCACCATTCTCGGCTTGATTGGACTTGCTGTTTCCCTCGTCTGGCTGGCGCCGACCGGGTCGATCTTCTTCACTCTTCTGCTGCTGATGGCGACCATCGTGCCCGGCACCTTCATCATCTGTCAGAGCGGCGTATTGGTCAGGAGGCGACGCCTGCGCGAACTTGCCTTCTATCAGGCGTCCTCGGAATTTTCGGGCCTTCTCGTAACGACCGGAGGGCTATTGCTCGGCTGGGGCATCGTCGCGCTTGCGGCAGGACGCTGTTGCGTCGTGCTTGTCGCACTCCTGATGTCCACCGGCTTTGCGCGCTGGCTTCCGCGGTTCGAATTCCAGCTCACGACTGCCCGCGAGGCGCTTGCCTATTCCACCCGGCTCCTGGCATCGCGCCTCATGCAATTTGCACAAAGTTATGGCGCGGAGTTCCTGATCGTGTTCTTCATCGGCGCGACGGAGGTCGGCATCTATAGAATGGCAAGCCGTATCGTCGGCGCCGTCACAGAGCTGATTTCCGAACCCGTGCGGATGCTGGCATGGAGCTATTTCTCCCGCCAGCAGAACGCGGCGGGCAGCGGGGCGGAAGGCCTCAGCCGGCTTATGGGATTGATCATGGCGGCCACTGCTTTTGCCGCTCTTCCCGTCTTCATGGGCCTTGCTGTCATATCCGAACAACTCGTCAGCGTGCTGCTCGGGACGCAGTGGCTCGCGGCCGCCCCAGTTCTCATTCTGCTGGCAGCTGCGCGCGGCATTGCCGTCATCCAGATGCTCAACGAGCCCGTGCTCAGCATTATCGGCCGGGTTGCCCTGCTGCCGCGGCTGAACATGCTGTTTACGGCAACAAGCCTCGCTTGCCTTGCAATCGCCGGCTGGATCCGACCGGACCTCGTCAATATCGCGGTCGCGCAGGTCGTGGCCGCGGCATTGACAACTTCAGTGTCTCTCTACTTCCTGCAGCGCGGCACCGGATTCCGTTGGCCCTCCTTGTTGCGTCGGATCCTGCCCGCCGGGCTGGGCGCCTGTGTCATGGTCGGCGCCGTCGGCCTGGCTCTCCATATGACAGGCGGCAGCCTGCATCTTCCTTTGGTGGACTTGTTTATGGGAGTTGCGGTGGGAGGCCTCGCCTATGTCGTCATTGCATGGTCCAGCGGTCGTGCCTTAATGGCGGAGCTGAACCATGTGACGGGTGCGCAATAGCGGCATGGATGCGGATGCCTGTTAAACCCAGCTTTCGTTGGTCTCCTTAGCCAATGCTCGAACGCCATGCACCAAAAAATTGTATCCTTGTGGCGATTTATTTCATTCTCAAATGGGCGGGTGAGATCGCCCAACTCGACTGGCTGTTGCTCCTGTTCCAGGCATAAAGCGGTATGTATCGGCGAGCTTCGAACTTATGACGGCTGAGCGCGTTCTCATCTTGCGATAATCGACCCGGCGGATGGGAGGTGCTTATGACGGATATACGTACGCGCGGATTCAAGACGAAGGCTGAGCTTGACGAACATCTTGCCGACATCGAGGAGGCGGCCGAAACGGAACAAGTCATGCCTACGGTCGACCATTCGGTGGAGAAGCAGGAGACCGTCGAGCTCGCAAGATTGCAGGAGGATCTGACGTTGCTGCGCAGACACCTCGCTCTCCTCCGCGAGCAGGCGAAGACCGCGATCTCGGCACGCGCCCAATGGACGGATGCGAGTGCCCATGAGCAGCTTGGAAATTATCCCTGGCTGAAGCTCGCCGGGGTCATTGCCATAACATTCCTCGCGGCCACGCGGTTGCGGTTGCTGCCTCCGTCGAGAATGGCGACGATCCCTCTCGCCCTTTCACGCTTCAACCGAATGTGATCAGACTTTTGAGCTCAAAGCTCGGTGTGCGCAGCTGTCCGCCGTGAACCATCGGACGCCTGTCAGATCCGATCCTCCACGAATTGTTCCGCACCCTCGACCGGCTGCAGCCAGGGTTCTCGCCGCTTGATCCAGAGCTCATAGGTGGGCTTGAGCCTGGTCGGCGCATCCTGCAGGGTCCCGAGTTTGATTTCGGCCTCGTCCTCGTCATAGGCAAAGACCCGCGAACCGCAGGCCGGGCAGAAGCGGCGGCCTTGATGCACCACGGTTTTCCCGGTGGTCTTGAAGGCGGACGTCGGCCAGATCGCGTAATAGGTAAAGGCTGCGCCACTCTCCTGGCGGCAGTCGGTGCAATGGCAAAGCCCGACGCGCTTGGGTTCGCCCTCCACCTGGTAGCGCACCTGGCCGCAATTGCTCCCGTATCGTATGGTCATCCAATGCCTCCCTTAATGGTTCACCCCGAAAGGCGGTCGATTGTCGTCGAAATTGCCGTTGCTCAAACTGTCGTAGCGATTGAGGCTCGGCTCGCCGCCTCGGGTGCCGAAGGGCGTCAGCTGCACCATCATTTCCCTCGCACGATCGATTGCGTCTTCTTCGCTCAGCGCCGCCGCCTCGGGAAGGCGCACCGTCAGTTGCTCACCGGCGTCGCCGAAGAAATCGACATGCCAGGCCTTCTGCCGATGCGTCACCTTTGCCTCGTTCAGATGCATTGAAACCTCCGTTCGGCTTTTCCACCGGTTTCGCTTCTCTCGGGCATGGAGATCAGTGTATCAACCGATGTACTGGCGATTGGTTCCGAGCCCTCCTTCCTTCGGGTGTTCACTGCCGGCTTGCGGCGTTGTTCACTCAAGGCTTCACTCCGCCGGCACCTGTCGAAGAACATAAGCATTCATTGAAGAGCAGCGATCGATATAGTTTTCGCTCGGCGGACCTACATAGAGATGATCGAACGCATCTATTTGCGGTCCTCTGCGTTCACTCCAAGGACGGATCTTGTTCGAACCCTCGAAAGGAACGCAGATGAGTTTTCCAACCCCGACAAGCAATGATCCCACGCGCCGGTTTCAGGATGCGACCGATGCTGCCCGCGTTGCCCTGGAGGCGCTTATCGCCGATGCCAACGCTGCGGGTTGGAGCACGGATGAAATGGCCGTGGCACTCGTTGAGGCGGTACGGTCTCTCAAAGACGCAAACACCAGGGACCCCGACCCTGCCGACGATCCGCCAATCAGCGACGTCGATGCGAGGCAAGGGCAGATTGGACGTGGCGAGTTATTTGACTGAGTGACGACCAGCGGTCGCTCATAACAGACAAGTGACAGGAAGTGAGACCTCATCTCGCACGACATCGTCTCGTCAGATCCTGATCTGCAACAGGCCCCCTTTGGCTACCTGTCTGCCGTGGCACCAGAACGGATGGATCATGTCACTGATGGTCAGGATGTCGGCACATGGAACAAGCGGCGACCATCCTTCATTGGCATCGAGCCCGACGAAGGCCAGTCTTGTCAGGGATCTTGTGCCTGCCAGCAGATCTTCGTCATCAATGGTGATGTCCAGCAGCAGCACTTCCGGCGCCCGCACGGAGCAATCGACTGCTTCCCGAGCGATTGTCGTCACCGACGTGCTTGCTCCGATATAGAAGGCCATAATCGTATTGTTATCGAAGTCGGCGATGGCGGGAATGAGCAGATTTGCGGGCAGGGCCGTCAGCGTATCGCGTGTACCGTCAAACCGATGTCCGGTTGCGTCCTCGCCTGCGAGACTGCGATTTCCCGAAAATTGATAGAAGACCTCGCGTCGGGTCAGATATTCGACCGTCCAGCGACCGGAATGGTCTGCTGCATTTGAAGTCGCGAGTGCCTCGATCTCCGAGACGACTTCATGGAAGGTGGTGCGAGCGTTGGCCATGGCGATACTCCTTGAGGGAACAAAAGCGGATGGCGGGTGAATGTTCCTGCGAAAAGAGAATAACTTCCTATGCGGGCCTGATAACCAACGACGCCGATCATGATGCGGTGCCTTCGGTGTGGTCCCGCTGAAAGGCGCAAATAGCGCCATCATATTGACGCAGTGCGCGTTAACCTTTGAAAGCGAAAGGAGATGAGCATGGCCGGACACGATAGCTACTATATCGAGATCACCACGCGTCTTCGATCGGTGCGTTCTTTCTGCGACTTCCTGTCGAGCGGCGGGACTGTCGGCGTTGCTTCGGCGGACGGCTCACGCTACGGCGACGTCACCACCGATTTGCTTGCAAGAACACGCAAGGAAGCAGATGCCCTCGATCGCATGCGCCGTCAACTCTTTCCGGATCGTGCGGACGAAGAGGTTTCGCCGGCGCTCTATACTTGTGGACTCACCGGCTCGCGCCAGTCGCGTAAGGCAGGTCGAGCTTAATCATGACTGGCGCATGATCGCTTGTATGGTCCCAACTTCGCGGATTGCGCCGCACGCTAGCAGAGCGAAGATGCCCAGCGAGGTCGGGACTGAGAAGAACGTGGTCGATCCGCATTCCTGCATCCCGTTCGAATGAGTTTCTCCAGTATTTCCAGAAGGTGTAGATTCGCTCATTCGGGTGAAGGTGGCGAAGCGCATCCGTCCATCCCTGTTGAACCAACCTGGCATAGGCCTTTTTGACCTCGGGTCTGAACAAGGCATCATCGCGCCATCGTTCCGGGGAATAGACATCCATGTCTGTCGGTATGACGTTGAAATCGCCAATGAGCAGGGTGGGGACTTTGAGGTCCAAGAGCTCCCCGGCATAGTGATGCAGGCGCTGGAACCAGCGCAGCTTGTAGTCGAATTTTGGGCCAGGCGCCGGGTTGCCGTTTGGAAGGTAGAGGCAGCCGATCAACATCCCGTTTATGGCAGCCTCGATGTATCGGCTGTGGCTGTCATCCGGATCGCCCGGCAGGCCACGGCGTGTCAGCACCGGCAAAACGCTTCGCGCAAGGATCGCCACACCATTCCAGCTCTTTTGGCCATGCCAGACGGCACGATATCCGGCGCTTTCGATTTCCCGTCGCGGGAATTTATCGTCAGAGGTTTTCAGCTCCTGAAGACAGACGACATCAGGCGCATCTTCTTCCAGCCATCGCAGCAGTATTGGAAGGCGGCCGATGATCCCGTTAATGTTGTAGGTAGCTATCTTCAATCGACCTCCAAAGAGTGAGGCGGGCCGGACAGGTTGGACGATCGTCTGCCATTCGTCGGCCATGGCGGGAAACCGGAAAAATCGCCATATTCGCCATCCCCGCCGCGTCCGGTTGACACGGCCCGCGCTCGGCAAAGGGAATGTGCATGGCTTCAGAAGGTTCCCGTCAGGCCGCTGGTGGGCGGATCAGGCTGCCTTGCAATACCGTCAGGCCGTTCTTATTTACCTCCCCATCACCCCTATCGGTTTGGTAAGGCCCAGAGAACGACGCGTGCTCTTCTAGAAGAGGTGTGCGCGTTCCAGCCAAAACCTTAGCAAATATCGACCACTGGCTGGTTCATCACACATTGCGGCCGCGTCGACGCAGCGCGGCGGCAAGGCGTGATCCTCTGATCCCTTCAGCCAAGGCTGCCCACGATTGCGCCATTTGCGCAGAACGAATGCCGAGAGATCGCCAGCCGAGCGGGCTCAACACCACTATCCGCAAGGAGAAAACATGCAGGTTATTGTCAGAGACAACAATGTTGAACAGGCTCTCCGCGCCCTGAAGAAGAAGATGCAACGCGAAGGACTATTTCGCGAAATGAAGGAACGCCGGGCCTATGAGAAGCCCTCGGAGCGGCGTGTCCGCGAAAAAGCCCAGGCAATTGCCCGACAACGCAAGGCTGCCCGCAAGAAGATGCAGCGCGAAGGGCTTCTGCCGGCCGCAAGACGCCGCGCGTCCGCACGCTGATGACAGCAGCGCCGCCGCAATATGCCGGCGGCACTCTATTCTGGCCCTCTATTCTGAAAAGGGACATTCATGGAAGAGTTGCGTAGTTTGACGGTTTCCGATGATCGGCTTGACGACTGCCGCGAGGCTATCGGCCCGGATCTGCAGGATCTGATCGATGCGAGTGTCGCCTCCGGTTTTACGATCGAGGAAACATTGATCGCGATCAGCGAACTGGTGGCAGAAGAATTCGCCTCCGCGGTGAAACTCACGAGCGTTCACTGAGGCGGAAGATCAGAGAATGGTTGAGAGTGCATCAGATCAGCCAGATCCGAGAGACGCTGGAGATTCAATCACTCAAGCGCGCGACACGCGGTCGCGAGACGGTGCATCATGACTGTCGCTCACTTTTTCTTCTCCATCGAGGGCGTTTTGCATTTCCTCAAGAACTCGAATGAGCTGCGAGGTCGCCGGCGCCTTATCGCCTGAGGAGACTGTGCCGGAAGCGATATTGGCGGGCGTTTTCTGGCCCGTTCGCGATAGCACCGGTAGCAGGCTGACGATGAGTGAGGCGAAGAACTTCTTTCGGCGTTCTGCGACTTCCGCCAACAGGAAGCAAAGGATGAAACAGGCGACGAGCAGGGCAGCCGCCATCGGAACGTGCTCCTCCACCGGATGCAGGAAGGCCGCAAACATGAGGATAAGGGGCTGGTGGACAAGATAGAGCGTAAAACTGCCGCCAGCCAGCCATTTGATCGCCGGGCCTGTCTTCTCGAACAATACTGGAGCCTGGTAAAGCAACGATGCCGTACCGATGAGGTGCAGTACAACGGCAACGCCGATCAGATTGAAGTATACGAAATTGATCACTTCCTGAGACAGTGACCAGGTCTCGTACATGTTGGTTGCAGCGCGATCGGCGAAAAATTTCAGGCTGAAGAACAGCAAAAGCGACGCGGCGATCATCGCAATGGAGATGGGGCGTCGAAATGGCGGGCGTTCGATGACGCACTTCATCGTCAGCCAACCCATGAGCCACAGCGGCATATACATCAGGATTTTCGGGCCGGCGACCGCTGCCCAGAGACACAGCAACGGGATTTTCGCGCGCCGCGGCGAAAAGGCAAATAGCCCGAAGAACAAGTAGTACTGAACTTCGAAGCCCAACGACCAGTATGGTTCGCCGCTGCCAAAAACGGCATGGGCAAACCACAATTGATTGGTGAAGGTCACATAGGCGAGCGCGGCTTCGATTGATACCGGAGTGAAAAATCCGGTATTGATGAAGTCATAGTAAAAGGCGTTCGCGTGCATCCCGATGGTGTCGGCCACGAAGATCGCTGCGATCGCCAGCAAAGCAACAGGCATTATTCGAGCGAGACGGGCGACGAGGTATACGCGCCATTCCCTTTCGCTCACCTGCCCGACGTAGCTGATGACAAATCCCGAGAGAACAAAGAAAACCGCGACAGCTTCCCGTCCCCAACCAAGAGGTCCGATCTTGATGGAGGGGAGCAGGAAAACATGCGCATGGGAGAGAAATACGACAACGGCTGCGCCGAGCCGCAGCAGATCAAGATAGATGGAAAGATTGCCGTCAATCTTCCTGCCTTCGATCGCGCGCATGACTGATTTCCCGTCGGATGACAAAGGGCATGTTCAGCTGGAAGCCGCTTTGTTCAGGAGCTGATTTCTGCGCGGATGCGCGAGGGCGCATTCGATCAAGCAAACCTTTTAAAAATGTTTACTGAACAAGCTTAAATATTGAGGAAACGGTTGATATTAGTGGGAATATCGCGTCGAGCGAGCGTTGATTTGTTCGTTACAACCGTTCTGCCCAGGCCGCCGTATATTCGGACAGTCGCCGCATATGGTCGCCAGCGGAATATCCGGAGATCTTCTTCCGCGGCTTGAGATCGTGGTCGCCATCTTCCAGCCAGAGCAGATCAATCCGGTCTGAGAGCGTATAGGATACGACCTCTTCCCTTGATCCGAAGGGGTCACGCGTTCCCTGGCAGATCAGTGTCGGCGTGCGCAGGCTTTCCAGATGCACGGTGCGGAGCTGGTCCGGCTTTCCCGGCGGGTGAAACGGATATCCGAGGCAAAGCAGGCCCCGGACTTTCTTCGCCGCAAAACTCTCGTCGGCTATCATGCTTGCAACGCGGCCTCCCATCGACTTGCCACCGATGATGAGTCTGCCGGCATTTAGTTCGCCGATCGCCGCGCGATATTCATCCAGGAGATGGTCGGCACGCGGAGGAGGCTTGACCGCTCCGGTCAGGCGACGCTGCGCCATATAGGCGAACTCGAATCGCGCCACTCTGAATCCTCCGTCTGCGAGCGCTTTCGATAGATCCGTCATCGACGCGGAATCCATCGCTCCGCCTGCGCCATGAGCCAGGAGGATCGTGAAGCTCGCCGTTTCCGGTCCTGTGATCAAAAAGCTGGTCATTCCTTTTCCGTATGCTCTTATTGTGAGTCCATCATACTGGTAGCGTCATTCTGCGAGCGAATGTGCGATTTTAGCAAGAGCATGGCGTTTCATTCGAACCAAGGCTTTCCGATTTCCTGTTGCGTTTGAAATCAAGAAGGCCCTGATTTTTCGTGAGAAGGCCGAATTGTAACCGGCTGGAGGCGCGAAATTTGTGGGTGGGTCGCCGCCGCTTCGGGGAGCCATTTTTTGGTCCCACCGGCCCCGCGTTAACGATTTGTTAACCATGAAGCAGCTAAAGCTTTTAAATCGAAATTAACCAAGTTTACTAACGTGTTAACCGAAGCGCGCTCCATTCGTATCAAAGGCAGATCGTTTCTTGCGGTCGTGCTGACGCCTGATCTGCCATTCGAGGACTGGCTCGTGCGCCTCGACGACCTCGCTGCGCGCTCCGCTGGGTTTTTCCTCGGCAGGCCGGTGGTTCTGGATGTGAGTGAGCTCTCACTGGATCGTGCCGCGCTCAAGGCAATGGTTGCGGCTCTCGGTGGGCGTGGCGTCAGGGTGATGGGCATTGAAGGTGCACGGCCGTCGCAGCTCGACGCCAGCATGCCACCGGGCATGGTTGGTGGACGCCCGGCTGCTGACGTGGAGATGCCCGCTGCTGATGCCGAGGCGCAAGCGCAGAAGCCAGGTAAGGCGCAGCCGGCCGAGGTGCGGGAAGTTGTTGCGCCGGTTGTGCGCGCTACGCTGTCGTCGCTGGTATTGCACGAACCGGTACGCTCCGGCCAGTCGATTGTCTTCCCTGAAGGGGATGTAACGGTCATTGGATCCATCGCTTCGGGGGCTGAAGTTATCGCTGGTGGCTCGATACACGTTTATGGCGCGCTTCGTGGACGCGCACTTGCCGGATCGATCGGCAATTCGGCGGCGCGAATCTTTTGCCGCAAGCTTGAGGCCGAGCTTCTGGCAATCGACGGGATCTACAAGACGGCGGACGATCTGCCGGCGGAGCTGCGCAGTCAGGCTGCACAGCTATGGCTTGAGAACGACGCGATCATGGCATCGCGACTGACTTAACTGGGTGAATGGTTGAAACAGGAGAGGGATATGGGAAAAGTCATTGTTGTAACCTCGGGTAAAGGTGGCGTTGGCAAGACAACCTCGACTGCAGCGTTGGGGGCAGCGCTGGCGCAAAGGAACGAGAAGGTTGTCGTCGTTGACTTCGACGTCGGTCTTCGTAACCTCGATCTCGTCATGGGCGCCGAACGTCGGGTCGTCTATGACATGATCAATGTCATCCAGGGCGATGCGAAGCTCACCCAGGCGCTGATCCGCGATAAGCGGCTGGAGACACTATTCCTGCTGCCGGCATCCCAGACCCGCGACAAGGACTGCCTCACCGAAGAAGGTGTCGAGCGCGTCATCGGCGAGTTGAAGAAGCATTTCGACTGGGTCATCTGCGATAGCCCGGCCGGTATCGAACGCGGCGCAACGCTGGCGATGCGGCATGCCGATATTGCTGTTGTCGTCACCAATCCGGAAGTTTCCTCGGTGCGTGATTCCGATCGCATCATCGGCCTTCTGGATGCCAAGACGGAAAAGGCGGAGCGCGGCGAGCGGATCGAAAAGCACCTGCTTCTGACCCGCTACGATGTCACCCGCGCCGAACGCGGCGACATGCTGAAGGTGGATGACGTGCTCGAGATCCTGTCGATCCCGCTGCTCGGCATCATCCCGGAAAGCATGGATGTGCTGCGTGCTTCCAACCTCGGCGCTCCGGTCACGCTTGCAGACCAGAACAGCGCCCCGGCAAAGGCCTATTTCGAAGCAGTCCGCCGCCTCAACGGTGAAGTTCTCCCGGTGACGATACCAGGCGAGAAGCGGGGTCTGTTCGGTAAGATCTTCGGACGGAGGGCAGCATGAGCGTATTCGATTTCTTTCAGAAGAGGAAAACCGCGCCGGTTGCGCGCGAACGCTTGCAACTGCTTTTGGCACACGAGCGTATGTCTCCCGGTTCGGATCTCGTCTCTCTTCTCAGGGAGGAGATCCTTGCCGTTATCGCCAAACACGTCGAGATCGAGGGCGATCGCCTGCAGATAAGGATTGATCGTGGCGAGAACGTCTCGATCCTCGAGATCGACGTCGAGATCCCCGCCAAAGCCGCCCGTGCGGCATGAGGTTCGAACAGATTTATCCGGGAGATCGAAATGTCTCCCGGATAAATCATCGTGATGGCACGCGGCAGATTTCTGTTGCTACAGGATCACCGGCGATAGACCGCAGTCCGCGCGAAACGCCTTGAAACCACTGAGCGCACGCAGCGAGCGGCCGTCGTCGATGGCGGCGAGGTCGAGAATGACAGCGTTGGCGATCGTCATGGGAACGACGAGCGATTGGGACTCGCCGGCTTCTCCGCGGGAAACCGAGATTTGACGGTCGGGTGCAGGATCGATGCGGGCGCTGAGCAGATCGGTCAGCGCCAGGACCTTAGCGCCTCTTTCCGCGGCAATCTTTCTGATCTGATGGATGAGCGGCGAGGCCTTGCGGAAAGCGAGCAGCCAGACGACGTCGCCAGGTCCCAATGTCGCAAGCGCTTCGGCGATCAGATGCATCTGGCTGGCGAGATCGACTGCCGGATAGCCCGAGCGATTGAGCCTCAGCGCGATGAGCGAGGCGAGGGCGGCAGAATGGCCACGCCCGAAGACGAAGACCCGGCGGCAATCGCGCAGCACTTCAGAAAAGCCTCTGACATCGGCGTCGGAGACGGCGTTGCGCACCTGCTGGAGGGCTGCAATCTCGCTATCGAGAACGGAGGAAAGCACGCCGCCGTCTTCCGCCCGGACGAGACGGGCGGCCATGCGGGCGGMCGGACTTTCGAAATCGCCTCCTCCTTCGATAAGGTTCGCCTGCAGGAAGGTGCGGAATTCAGGATAACCTTTGAAGCCGAGGCGGCGTGCCAGCCGCACCGCTGAAGCTGGATGCACTCCGGCGCGGAAGGAGACGGCCTTGCCGTTTTCCATCGCCGCGCGAATGGGATCCTGCATCATCACGTCGAGAAGGCGCGTGTCGGCTTCGGTAAGCTTTGTCGAGTTGCGGCTGATAAGATCGCCGAGAAGCTGCGGAATTTCGCTCTGTCTTTCCATTGCATCACTTCTTGCGGTGCCGCTTCCGAGACAGGAGCGGTCAGCGGCGTCTAAATTCGACGATCTCCGGCTGAAAGATCGACGCGGCTCCCGCTCTGGTTATCGAAAAACACGGCCTGGTCAAGGTCGCACATGACCCAGAAGTTGTCGGCATGGCGGGGCACATCTTTACGCGAACTGGTGAGCGTGATGCGCCCGGCCGGGCTGTCACAATGCAGGATGATATCAGAACCTGTCATCTCTGACAGCATGAGCCGCACGGGTAGGGCGGGTTCCGCAGGTTCCTCGGCACGGATCGCCAAGGATTCGGGTCTTAATCCGGCGGTCAGCCCCCGCCGGCCCTGCCAGCCGGGAAGATGTTCGACAGGCAGGAAATTCATCGCGGGAACGCCGAGGAAGCCCGCGACAAAGCGGTTCTGCGGCTGGTCATAGATCGCTTCAGGAGTGTCAAACTGCAGGAGATCTCCGTCCTTCATCACCGCAATCCTGTCGGCCAATGAGAGTGCCTCGGTCTGGTCATGCGTGACATAGACGATGGTGGCGCCGAGCTGGCGGTGCAGCTCCTTGATTTCGGTGCGCATGGCGACGCGCAGCGCGTTGTCCAGGTTCGACAGCGGCTCGTCCATCAGGAAGATGGAACTGTTGCGCGCCATGGCCCGGCCCATCGCCACACGCTGACGCTGGCCTCCGGAGAGCGCACCCGGCTTGCGATCGAGGTAGGGTTCGAGCTGCAGTGTCTTGGCCACACTTTCAGCCCGCGCATTGCGCTCGGCCTTGGGCATGCCGCGCAGTTCCAGGCCGAAGGCAATGTTTTCGCGCACGGTCATGTGCGGATAAAGTGCGTAATTCTGGAAAATCATGGCGATATCGCGATCCTGCGGCGCAAGGTCATTCGCACGCCGTCCGCTGATTTCGATATCGCCCTCTTCGCAGCGTTCCAGCCCGGCAATGAGGCGCAGGAGCGTGGACTTGCCGCAGCCCGACGGGCCGACGATGACGACGAACTCGCCCGACTTGATATCCATGGACACGCCGTGCAGGACTTCCGGCCCGCCGGGATAGGACTTTCTGATGTTGCGAAGGGTGATGCCGCTCATTGTGCCGCCTCCACCCCGAAGCCGTTGCGAATGGCAATCGCAAGGTTCGGCCGGTCCGTCGTGAAGACCTTGACGCCGAGCGCCAGCACCTTTTCGATCTGCCGTGCCGAATGGGCGGCCCAGCAGCCGAAATCGAGACCGGCTGCCATGATTTCGGCCTTGAGAGCGGAATCGGCGGTATCCACATGAACGCCGATTTCGGGGATGTCATGCGCTTTCGCGACTTCGATCACGGCCCTGGCTCCAAGCTGACGCAGTACTGGCGGGCTGACGAGCCAGAGCTTCGGCCGGCTGGTGGTCGCCGAAAGCGCATCCTGCGATTCCACCAGAAAGGAAGAGAAGATCGTCCTTTCGAGCATGTTATGGCGTGCAAGCGTTTCCACAACGCGGGGCACGAAGTTGTCGTAGGGGCGGCCATCGACGCCAGGCTTGACCTCGCATCGAAAATTCACCTTGCTGTCGGAATAGATTGCGCAGAGTTCTTCCAGCGAGATCGGATGTCCGCCGGCGCCGTAATTGATGACGGCGGCGCGAACCTCCGCTTCGGTCATGGCGGCGATCGCGCCGCTCCGATCCGTCGTGCCGTCAAGCGTTGCGTCGTGATGGATCATGATCGCGCCATCGGCAGTAGGATGGACGTCGAATTCCACCTCTTCCAGCGGCATTTTTGCCGTTGCGACGAAACCTTGCGGCGTGCTGTCGCCGAACTCCAGAGTGCCGCCGCGATGCGAAGCGATGCGTGTCATTCTATGCTTGTCCTTGTTCATGATTATTTGACCGCGCCGAGCGTGATGCCGCGCACGAGGTGGCGCTCGACCAGTAGGAAGCCGAGCAGCACGGGCAACATGCTGAGGGTGCAGGCGGCCATGACGAGCGGCCAATCGACCAGGCCTTCGCCGGGATTGATGCGATAAAGGCGGGCAAGGCCGATCTGCAGCGTGTAGAGATCCTCCTTGCCGACGGCGACGAGCGGCCAGATGTAATTGTTCCATTCGGTGATGAAGATATAGAGGCCCATCGAGAAGATGGCCGGCCGTGCGATCGGCACGATCACCCGCCAGAGCACCTGCAGCGGTGTTGCGCCATCCATATAGGCGGCTTCGTCCAGCGCCTTCGGAATGCCCTTGATATACTGGCGCAGGAAGAAGGCGGCAAAGCCGTTCGAGATCGCCGGTAGGATGAGGCCGGCATAGGTATCGAGCAGGCCGGCCTTGGCGAGTGTCAGATAATTAGGGATCAGGCTTATATGGCTCGGGATCATCAGCGTGGCGACGGTGGCGCCGAAGAGCAGGTTGCCGCCGCGAAACCTGTAGCGTGCAAAGGCGAAGGCAGCCATGGTCGCGACCGTGATGCCCAGCAGCGTCACCAGGCCGGAGACGATGATGCTGTTCAGAAGATAGCGAGCGAAATTGTACTCGGTTACGGCACGAACATAGTTGTCCAGCGTGAACTCGTACCTGCCCGTGTAATAGGATTGCACCGTCTCGAAGGACATCCAGATCGAATAGAGCACGGGCGACAGGAAGATCAGCCCGGCAAGCAGCGCGAGGCCGGTGATGATTGGGTTCTCAAGCTTCATAGTGGACCCTCCGGCCGATGACGAGGGATTTGATCAGCGCCAGCACGATCAGGAAGATGAAAAGCAGGACGGCGAGCGCCGACCCCCTGCCGATGTCGAAGAGGGTAAACCCCACGCGATAGAGCAGGTTGACGAGCATGTCGGTAGCACCTGCAGGGCCGCCATGGGTCATGATGTTGACGATGGTAAAGACCTGGAAGGCCTCGATCACGGAAATCACCAACAGGAAATAGGTGGTCGGCATGACGAGCGGCACGGTGATCCGGCGGAACACATGGAAGCGCCGGCCGCCATCGACGGCGGCGGCATCATAGAGCTCCTGCGGAACGGCCTGCAGGCCGGCGATATAAATGACGATATCGTAGCCGAGCTGTTTCCACGTATTGACAAAGATCAGCACCCACAGAGCAAGCTGCGGATCCTGCAGCCATTGCACCTTGCCGAGGCCGAGCGAGGTCAGCGCGGCGTTCACCATGCCATAATCGGTGGCGAAGACCCAGGAAAAGACGACCGCAATCGAGACGGTCGATGTGACGGAGGGAAGGAAGAGCGCCCCTCGCAAGAGCCGCGAGGGCAATGTCTCGCGGACGAGATAGCTTGCGACAGCCAGCGCCAGCGCCAGTCTGATCGGTACTGAAATCAGCGCGAAGATGGCGGTGACTTGCAGCGAATTCCAGAAGTCGCGGGAATTCAGCAGTAGGCGGTAATTGTCAAAACCGACAAAAGGCATGGTCGGCGACAGGAAGTCCCAGTGCCGAAAGCTGAGGTTCACGCTGGTAATGACGGGAATATAGGTGAAGACCGTGATGAAGAGCATCAGCGGTGCAACGAGGAGATAGGGTGTGAGTTTGCGCAACATGGGACCGAAACAGTTGAGACGACGGGCCGTTCAAGGCCCGCCCTCTTGACTTGGGGGAGGCTTAGTTGCTGGAACGCTTGGCTTCTTCTCGGGTCTGTTCAGCGAAGTCCTTCATCGTCTCTGTGACATCGCGCTGGCCGAGTGCCATGGCTTCCCACATCTTGTACTCGGTTGTACGCATCCAGGTGACGACAGGCGGGCGAGCACGGCCATGGGCGAATTCGAGCTGCTTGATGGCGACGTCGATACCCTGCTTCTTGGCAAGTGCTTCGGCGGCGGCCGGCTGGGCAGCGCTCTTCTTGTTGATCGGCAGGTAGCCGGTCGCGGCAAACCAGATGGCATTGGCTTCCGGCGAAGCGGCATAGCTGATGAACTTGTAGGCAGCGTCCTGAACGTCCTTCGGCGAGGTCGACAGGATACCGATACCGGCACCGCCGATCGGAACGGAGCAGACCTTGTTGCAGGGCATCGGGCGGACTTCGAGCTTGTCACCGAGCGCCTTTTTGGCGCCGCCGTAATCACCCGTCGAGTTGAGCGAAATGCCAACCTTGCCGGCGAAGAAAGCGTCGCGGCCGACATCCTCATCAGTGACGCCATCGGGAGAGGCAACCTTCTGGTCGTGAACGAGCGACGCCATCCATTGATAGGCTTCGATCGTGTTCGGCGAGTCGAGCAGGATATCGTTGGTCTTGGAATTGATCAGCTCGCTGTCGTTGGACATCACGAGACCCCAGCGAGCGAACTGGCCGGGGGCCGCAATGCCGGTGATGCCTTCCGCGCCGAGCTTCTCGGTGATTGTCTTCGAAACGGCAAGAATATCTGCGAAAGTCTTCAGCGAGGGTTCCGTCGTAAAGCCGGCACGCGCCAGGATGTCCTTGTTGTAATAAAGGACCGGCGTGGAGGAGTTGAACGGCACGATGTAGTTCTTGCCGTTGTAGACGCCGACCTCACGCGCGTAGTCGTAAAGGTCGTCCTTCAGCGGGTCGGCGTTGAAATAGGGCGTGAGGTCGATCAGCGCGCCGCGGTCGGCGAAGAGACCGTAGCGGGTGACTTCCATGATGACGGCATCAGGCGCACGGTTGGCGGGGATGGCCGCCTGCAGCTTGGCAACGATATCATTGTAGTCACCGACGAATTCGCCTTCGATATGGAGGTCGGGATTGGCAGCTTCGAAATTGGCGATGATCTTGTTCAGCGCCTCGCCGGAGGATTTGCTGAAGCTGTGCCAGAACTTCACGGTCGTTTCGGCATGGGCCGAACCCACCATGGACATCAGGGCGACAATGCTGGCCGCGACCGTACTCTGCAATTTGGGTGACATAAATTTCTCCTCTGCAAAAAAAATTGCATTACGTTTGGCCGACGATTAGCGCGCAGACGCGACAGCTTCTTGAAGGCTGCGTGAAGTTTTGGTGACAGAGGGAGGTGGTGGCGGATCCCCGAGCCGCTATGCGCAGTGGAAGAGAGCTTCAATCCCGGCGGAAGCGAATGCGCCGGTGAGGGGCGATCTGGTCGGAATTTCGTCGATTAGCACGAATGAAGTTGCTTTCCGGTACGCGCAATGACGTTCCTCTGCTGAAAGTCGACTCCAGCCTATCAATATCGTTACCAGTGGCCGCAGCGTGCGCCGTGGGCGCTTTATGCTTTGCAGGTCGCCGACAGCGTGATATTCCCGACAACGCCCGCCTTTAATCTCAAATGATAAATAGAGATCATATGTCCCAGCAAGAAGACGCGGCGAACACGTCGCAGATGGATGCAGCCCCACAGCCCGTAGCAAGACCTCAGCGCAAATGGCTGGGTGATATCGAACGCCTCAAAGGATTGGCTATCATCCTCGTCGTCTGGGGGCATACCTATGACGCTGCCTTCCCCGTATGGGCTATCGGTCTGCGTAAGGCGATCTATGCTTTCCATATGCCGCTCTTCATGTTCCTGAGCGGTTATGTCTTCGTCTATGTCGGCGCCCATAAATTGAAGGGTTCGTTGTCCGCCTACACGTCGAAGCGCGCAAAGCGGCTTCTTATTCCGTTCTTCATTATGGCGGCGATCGTCATTCTTGGAAAATTCTTCGCGGGCCAGTTCGTATCGGTCGACAAACCCGTCAATGACCTACTGCTTTCTGTCCAGCATGTCTTCATCCACACCGAGCAAAGCCCATCCATGTTCGTGTGGTACCTGATCGTACTTTTCTACTTTTCGATTGGTACGACGTTTCTCTTCTCGCGCATGAATGTAAGCCTGAACATATTGTTTGCGGCGTCGATCATCATGTTCGGCCTGCATGTCGTGATGTTCTACAATGACGCGATATTGGACTACATCTATATAAACCGCATCTTCATGTTCTATGCCTTCTTCATGGCCGGCTGCATTGCCTGCCTGCACAGGGGCGATTGGGAACCGTTCGTCGAGCGGTATTTCATTCCTGCGATAGCTGTCTTCCTCGTGCTTCTCTATGTCTCGTTCGATTCCGAATGGCGCTATTTTCTCGTTGGCATGGCATCGCTCGTCGTGTTCCATGGCCTCATCCGCTCCCGGCTTTGCAACCAGAATCGCCTCCTGGAATTCATTGGCCAGAACGCCTTTGCCATCTATCTGTTGAACACGATGTTTGTCGGCGCGGTGAAGGCCGTCTTCGGGCGGTTCTTCTCGGTCAGCGATCAGGCGCTTTTGCTTCTCGTGCTTGCGACAACGGCAGGCGTTGTCGGGCCAATTATCGTCAAGTATGCGATCGGCCGCATCGGATCGCTGCGTCCAATCGCGGCTGCCATGGAATGAGGAGAGAGGCGCGGTCCGAACGGGCCGCGTATCCAGTGCAGCTCAGGCTGAACCAGCGGAGCAGTTCCAATCTCTGTTTCAGGTAATTTCAGGCGGCAAGTGCTTGACAGGTTGCCCATCGAAAACGGCTTTCCCAACAAGGAAAGCCGTTTCGGTCGTGTCCCGCTTCAGCTGGCGGTGCGTGTTCTCGCTTCGGAAACATCAGTTTCATCAGCGGCCGGTACCGTCCGGTAAACCTTCTGACGTTCGTCTTCGACGCTCTTGCTGCCGGCTTTCTTGGACCAGCGCTTTGTCGCCGTCGTCGTCAGGTTATAGAACGCGTAGGCCACAACGATTGTCAGGATCAGGCTCGTTGAGAACTGGAGCCAGTAGTTTCCGGCAAGGACAAGCCCGACGACAAACCATACGTGCAGATGCCAAAGATACATCTCGTAGCTGATGCGCCCGCCCATCTGGATGGGCCGCCATTCTGCCAGGCGAACGAGTTTTTCCGTTGCTGTTCCGAAAACAAAGGCGTTGATCAGCAGAAACATGCCGAGACCGTGAACGGTGTAGCGGAAGGTATCCTGAAAAAACTCATTGCGGAAGGCAATGCCGCCAAGCAGAAGAATGATGGCAAACAGGAAGGTCTTCCAGCCACGAAATTTGACCAAATGGTTTCTGGTTGCTTCATTCGCGAGCCCGAATGTCAGCAGGCAGCCCCAGGCGATCGAATCCAGGCGCGTCAGCGTAAAATAATAGTTGAAGCTTTCCGGGTCTGTAACGGTGTAGGCGGCCAGGATGCGCAGCGCAAGGCTGAAAATCAGGACGCCGATAAGAAGCGTAACGCGAGAAGACCATGTGCGCAGTGCCAGGAGCAGGAACGGGAAGAACATATAGAAATGCTCTTCGACAGCCAGCGACCACAAGGGACCGTAGCTGTGAATTCCTTCGGGCATCGGAGTGAAGACATTCATCACGACCGGTACGTTGCCRAGATAGAAGATCGCAAGCAGAATCTGGCTGAGCACCACGTTTTCGCGATCGAAAATCAGGTAGATCGGCAGGGTTATCGCGATCATCAGAAAAAGCGGCGGCATCAACCGTAGAAATCGTCGGGCGAAAAAGCGCGGCAGGGACATTTTCCCATAATGCCGTTCTTCCGATAGCAGCAGCCTCGAGATCAGAAATCCGCTGATCGCGAAGAAAATCGTGACGCCGAAACCGCCGGGGATCGCGGCAGAGAGGCGGAAATGAGCCACGACGACGATCAAGACCGCGGCAAGCCGCAAACCGTCAAGACCTCGAATGTAACCATAGGCGGGGCTGTCGGCCGGCGGCGGGGAAGCAGGTGCTAGCAGCGTCATTGAAAGCCTTTCGTTCGCTCGATTTTCATCGATGATTCAAGCAAGATTTTTACCGCTGTCACCCATGCACGCCGGTCTATGCTTCCGCGTGTCATTATTGGCAGCGGTTATGTCTGTCGGTACCTGAGAAGAGCCGAGAACGATTTTGTCCCTGCTTTCTTAGGACCCCAGAGTCATCGCGTCCAGAAGCATTTTCTCTCCAGCTTCAATTCGGATAGGAGAAATTGGCGACGAATTCCGATATGATACCGCATTGCAACAAAATTCGGAACGGGTCCTAGCGAGATCACAATATTTCGCGAAATTGTCACAGTCGCGCCGTTGGCGCTTCCCACCGTTGTGCTACGGTGCCAATCGAAAATGGCTCGCTGCTATGCTGGCGTGAAGGGGCTTATGGCTTGGCACGGCTGCATTCCGTTGATAGTCTTAGGCCTGATTTAAGTGTAGAAGCTGGAGAGCGCTCCATCGCCAACCCTTGCAAAAGGCTCCAGAATTCCGTCAAAGCTGCCCGATGAAGCTCCAGGACGTCTGTTGCGGTCAGCATTGCTGGCCGGGCGTCACTTTCATCTCGTCGGTCTGATATCAATACCTGCCAAGGAACCAGTATGCACGAAATCTATCAGAAGGTATTCGGTGTCGGCAAAGCCATCAAAGGTCTCGACGGCCTTCGCGCGATATGTGTTCTCTTCGTTCTGACCGATCATGCAGGCCTGACCAAAAGGTCGGAATCGGGCACGCTTGCCGTTTGGGTATTCTTCGCCCTGAGCGGCTTTCTCATCGTGCCAATCCTGTTTCGGGCGCGGCAACGCATCGAAGCGGGCAGCTCCGATGCTTCAACCGAGATCGTGCTTTTCATGCGCAATCGTGCCTTGCGGATATTCCCGGTCTATTATCTGACGCTCGCTTTGATCTTCCTGTCGACCGTCACCGTAGTCGCCGGCGACAATGTCGACAAATTTTACGGCAGTATCAGCTGGCTCCTGACCTATACGACGAATATCTATATCGGCTTCGTCAGGCATGATTGGTTGGGGCCGTTGTCTCACCTGTGGACGCTTTCGGTGGAGCAGCAGTTCTACGTGCTGTTCCCGCYGCTGTTCATCTGGCTGCCATCCCGATTCTGGCGGTCCAGCCTTCTGATATTCCTGGTTCTGCTGCTTGCGGTTTCGAGCCTGTGGGTGTTCGGCGACGAACTCATGTTCCGCGTCAACTCACTGTCGGGCTTTTATGCTATCGCAGTTGGCGGAGTTTTCGGCCTCGTCGCCAGACAGCTTGGCACGGTCAACTTACGTTTTTCCGGTTTGGCGATCCTTGCGCTCGGTGTGCTTCTCGTGCTGCAGCACCTCTATTTCATTTTTGGCGGACATCCGAACGCGGCCCTGATCATTGCTCCGGTTCTCTCCGGATTGCTGATCTTGCTGGTGACGGTCTGCCAGAACTCTAGCGCGACCCAGTTTCTTGAGCTTCCGCTGATCCGCGGTGTGGGTGTTGTCAGCTATGGCTTCTACCTGTTTCACGGTCTGCTGCTTGGTCCGTCAGGACGGCTTGTCGCGATAGCAACGGGGATGCGGGACGGGACGGTCTTCCAGATCATGCAGATTGTTACCGCCTTCATTCTGACGATGGTCGTATCGATTGCTTCCTTCGTCTTCTTCGAAGAGAAGATCATGCAGATGAAGAAACGGCGAGCGGCGCCCACGACCGTTGCTGCCGGTTCCAATGGCTGATGAAACTTGCTGCCGGTTTGATCGCTCTCTTTCTTCTGCAGGGGGCTGATGTGGCCGCGGCAGGACTGAAGATCGTAACATTCGGGACATCGCTAACGGCACGGGGCGGGTGGCAGGCAAGTCTCGAGAATGCTCTCGAGCAGTGCCTTCACCGTCCCGTTGATATCGCCGTTGTGGCTAAGAGCGGCTCAACGACGGAATGGGCCTTATCTTCTGTGGACCGCGTGATCGCCGAGCGCCCGGATATAGTGCTCGTCGAGTTTTACGCCAACGATGCTGCTCTGAACCGCTGGATGGGGCTCGGCGTCAGCCGGCGGAACTTTTCAACCATCCTCGAACGGCTGAGGATGGGACTGCCCGACGCACGGATATTCATGATGGTGATGAACCCGATGTCGGGATTGCGGGGGGCGATCAGGCCGTTTCTAGCGAGCTACATTTCGGCTCACCGCAGCGTTGCCGCAGAATGGAACGTTGCGGTCATCGATCATAGCGCCGGCTGGGAGAAGTTATCGAGTGACGAGCTCTCGACGGGCATCCCGGATGGCGTCCATCCGACCGCTGCAGCTGCGGCAAGTGTCATGGTCCCGACAATCGTCGAGGCGATTGGCGGGACATGCTCCGACTGACGTCGGTTCAGGCAAGATTATCATGCCCGCAAGAAGGTTCTCGACGACATCGGAATGCATTGGGCGCTTTAATTAAGTTTCAACAATCGATTGCCGGTTGGCAGCGATGTTCGGTCAGCGATTGTTGTTTGATCTTGGCTGGACGATGGCGGGGCCGGGCGCTTCTTTATATTTGATCTTCGCCGGCACGCCGACAGCGATAGCTCCAGCCGGCACGTCCTTGACGACGACGGCGTTCGCGCCGATGACAGCACGTTCGCCGATGACAACGGCTCCGAGGATCTTCGCACCCGCGCCGACGTCCACTCCATTGTGTAGGATCGGCACCTCGTTTGGCTTGTCGGCCGATTTGTTGCCGATCGTCACACCTTGACGCAGACGGACGTCATTGCCGATCCGCACCTCCGAATGGACGATAATCGATCCGAAATGCTCGATGACACATCGCTCGCCGATCTTCGCGTTGGCTCCGATATATATTCCGAAAAAGATCTCGGAAAATTTAATAAGAAAGAGGTGAATGACTTTCAGTGGCAGACGGATGGGCGCGAATTTTATCGAACGTACGGCGCTTCCGTATCTGTGAAAGGCAAGCGCCCAGAAGCCCTGTGAGATCAGCGCTCTCTTATGACTTCGGAAGTCTCCAGCTATTTCTCTAAACATGACGACTCGTTTCCTTGGAAAACTACGCCTTTTTCCAGGCTCTTATCATTCGCGCTCTATTCCACCATCCACGCAGGGCGTCCCGGTCGAGCAGCCCGATACCAACAACATAAGTGGCGACGAACAGCATTCCCAGCATCATCGCTTTCAGCAATATGGGATAATCCGGTGAGATGGCATAAGACCTTGTCAAATGAACCGCGGCTAAAGCGGCGAGAGCCGACAAGAAGAAAGCTCCGCACTTACTTATCATTGTTTTTACTGAGACCTCAGTTTTATGAGATCCGTAAAGTATACCTCCGACAATAACTGTTATATGGCAGCAAACATAAGCTGTTACAAGTGTAAACACGCTGCTATGCTGAAGAATAGTCAGCATAGCCGCAACGAGAAGTGCGGCGCAGCATTGCATGCGGAAAACGACACGCGGCAGGCCCCATGCGTTCAGCATGACCTCGTTGCAGTAACCGATGGATTGGGCGGCTCCGAGAACAGCTGCCAGGAACATGATGTAATCGGAATCTATGCCGTTGCTTCCAAAGCAAATGCGGGCGATCTCAGGCGAAAGCGCCGCGATGGAAATGAAGGCCGGCGCGGAAATCATCGAAAGTGATCGCAGGCTCGTATAGAACGCCTCCCTGAGGAGCGGCGGCCGATCAACCAGACGGGAAAAGTGCGGAAGATTGACGTCGACCATTACGGCGGTCAGCATCTGTGCGACCACCGCCGGAACACGCGACCCCATGATATAGAGTGCGAGTGCCGCCGGCCCGAAAAAGATCGGAATGACGATCTCGATCATTCGAAGCGAGGCGTAATTGAGCACGCGGGAGCCGAAGATACCCAAGGCGTAATGGAGAACGTGCTTCATTCCGGTAACTTGCGGAGCAGCAGGCCGCAACACGGGAGGGTACCAGAGAAAGGCAACGTTTATCAGCGTGGTCGCCAGCAACTGGCCGACCATGCTGTAGACACCGAAACCCAGGAAAGCCATAGCCAGTCCGGTCAGCGCGCCGAACACGGTTGACGCCAGCGAACGGAACGCAAGACGCTTGAACTGGAACTCTTTGCGCAGCAAGGCCTGCGGAACATAGCCAAAGCTGTTCAGAACCAGTGAGAGGCCGACGAGCTGCAATACCGGCTCTATGCCTGTGACGCCAAGGAGGCCGCCGATTTCGGCGGAGAAAAGTGTCAGCAGTCCATAAATAAGGACGGCAAGGCCGAAGTTCAGGATCAGGATGCTGGTCGCCATGCCGCGCGTGACGTCCTGAGTACGCACGATTGCATCACCGAAACCGTTATCGGCAAACAACTCCGTCAGTGACACAAGCGCGTAGGCAGCAGCGAACATCCCGATCTCGGTTTTATCGAGAATACGGGCGAGCACGAAAAAGGTGAGGATCGTGCCAAAGCGCGGTCCCCAGTTGCGAACAGCCGACCAGAGTACGGAACTACGATTCATGCGCGCCTCGTTTTGACATTGAGCGAAGACGTCAAGAGCTTCTCACCGCCATTACGCATTCCGCACCGCAGCAATATAGCTTGAAAGCGGCAGCTTTCCGCTCATGACCAAGGATACGCCGACAAGAAGTTTGCGTATGAAGGCGACTACGCCGGGCAGGCTCCGCTTCTTGTGAGCGGCGATGGCATAAAGCGTCCCCGGGAAATATTTCGGCTTGAGGCTTGCGTCGTGGTCCCGATGGCCGACGAGCGCTGCATCCGTAAAAAGGGTGCCACGGGCGAGATAGAAAGCGCGTATCGCGTAGTCGGTATCCTCGCCGCCATTGAGACGGGCACCGACTCCCAATGTTTCGTCGAATGCCGCCAAGTTCGGCAGCAGCCGTCCGCGGAAGAAGAATGTGTTCGATGATGCTCTCGATATCACTTTCTGCAATGCAGGTGCTTCCGTTGCCAGAACACTTCGGATTTCGGGTGTTGAGCTATAGCGGCAGAACCAAAAATCAATCTCCGGCTTCTCTGAAAACAGATTAGCAACCAGTGTTAGAAAGTTTTCCGGATACCAGCAATCGTCATCCGGGAAGGCATAGATGCTATCGGCGGTCACGACACCGGCCTTAACAACGTCCTGAAGAAGGAGATTGCGAGCCGCGGAAAGCGAAATCTGATGATTGATACGTCGCGTGCTGATCCACTCCGGAAAGTCGGCATCGGCGGCGTCGTCCGGAACATTCTGCAGAAGAAGATAGAGGTGGACATCGATCGAAGGGTCTGCGGCCTTGGCGCTTGCGATCGAATCAATCATCCTCTGGAGATGCTCGGAGCGACCCTGCTTTAGATTACTTGTCGAGAAAAGTGTGATTTTCGGCATGACTACTCTATTGTTCGAGAATATGTCAGTAGAGCTGTTTAACCTTCAGCGTGCGGCACGGCGTGCGGCCCTGATCTTGCGGTGCAACATAGACATTGCGGTCTGGGTTGAAAAGGAGAAAATGGCCGGTAAACGTTAACTTTGCCGCAAACATCCCTTTATGGTTATCTGCCACGAAGAGCACGGCCAATCACCGGAATCGGAGAGACATATGCCAATGGCTTCAAAGGCCCGCCGGAAGGCAGAGCCTTTCAATCGCGTTGTATTGTGGCTGATTTTTGCCCTGCTCGTATCCGGAGTTCCGGCAAGCGCCGAAGAGCCGCTTCGATATCTTTTCGAGCTGCCAGCTGCCAAGGCTCAAGATGCCGGTGCTGGCAAGAAAGTTCGTCCTTTCATATGCCCGGTACCAGTCGCGCCATTGATCGACATGAGTAAGCTGTTCAGCTTTTATAAGCCAAGCTACACGCAGTCGGAGGTCGATCCGGTCGCGATGAAAGCCTTCGCAAAGCGCTTGTGGCCGACAGGTGCCGTGACGAAGAGTATGCTGGAAATGATGCAGGCGGCATTTGATGTGCCAAGACAGCGAAGAAACGCTGCCAATTGCATCGTGCGGCAGACGCGGGTCTGGGCGGATGCCAATGCGCTGCTCGGCGGGGTCGAGGACAATGATCCGCTCGGACATCGTCAGGCGGTTCTCGCAGGGGGGTGGACAACGATTTCCTTTTCGAACGCCTATGCGGTGGCAAAGGAAATCGCGCCGCCGCCAAGCTCTGCCGACGCGCCCATCAGGGCCTGGTTCACCAAACTTTCAGATATGCTCGTTGCAGAATTCACACCGGCGCCGCGCGAGCCCAAATATGTCTGGCTCGACGGCAACAGCAACCATCGATACTGGGCCGCTGCTGCGGTTGGCCTGATGGCAGTTCACCTGCAGGATCGCACGCGGTTCGACTGGTCGATGGATATTTTGAAGTCAGCGCTGGATGAAGCGCCCTATGACGGCGGATTGCCGCGCGAGCTTTCCCGAGGCGGACGTTCGCTGAAGTATCAGAATTTCGCCATGGATGCGATCGCGATCCTCGTGCGGCTTGCCGATGTCAACAATGTCACGCTCACTCCTGACCAGGAAAAGAGGTTGCGGGCAATCGCCGGATTTGCCGCGACGATGTATCTCCACCCCGATCAATTGGAGGCAAAGATAGGATATCCTCAGGAGGTCGAGCCCGGGATGGTCACCTGGATCGATGTTCTACTGCCGCATTTCAGGAGCCGCGATCCGGAGCTTGCCGAAAAGCTTGACGGGATAGCGCGACCCTTGCGGCCGATGACCAATACCTTCGTCGCTTTGCCTGCCACCCGCCTCTTCGAAAATGGGGGGCGCGAATAAGAGGCTAGTGCCTATGCCTTTCGGACATTCGTGCCGCTCTTCCTCTGATCGGCAGCACGCTCAGCTTCGGGGATGTCAGCGAAAAGGAAGCGGCCGTAGGGGCCGACCTCGATGTTTTCGCGAATGATGGTTGCTGGATTGCCGGCGGCGATGCAGCGCGACGGTATGTTCTTGGTCACGACGCTTCCTGAACCGATGACGCACTCGTCGCCGATCTCGACACCCGGCAGGATTATGCTTCTGGCGCCGATGAAGCAGTGCTTGCCGATCTTGGTGTTGCGATAAAGGCCACGCGTTCTGTCATGAGTAAGAATGGCCACGTCGAATGCGACATACGACTTTTCGCCAACATAGATGCCCTTGGGATAGGTCTTGTCCAGCCGAACGCTCAGCGAGAAGGTTGCCGTCGGATGAATGTTCATCCCCCAGAACCTCGTATAGTAATGGTACTTAGCCTTTACCAAAAGCGATCTCAGCCAGAGGAATTTGTTCAAGCTGCGTGCCATTAAACACCATCTCCTTGTTGCGCGAACATCTCAGTTCTATCGGTGCCGAACGCGGGGCATATAAAGCATGGACAACAGGCCGGTGGAAGCTGCTTTGTGTGCAGTGCCAGAAAAAGCTTTGGATTGTCCGTTGTCATTTTGGGTGGCGCCTCCCCGAGTTTCTGTTAGCGTCGCAACGCCATCAGGGCGGGCGGAACCTTTAGGCTCATCCTGACGGGCCTGATACCCGAGGCATTTTCGCATCGCAGGACCGATATGAATGAGACATAATGTTTTTCGCGTTGTCTGCATCATCGTTTCCCTCCTTCTCCTCCTCGTTTCCGTCCAATACGTCTCCGATCTTTGGCCCACGGCGATCGTCGGTGCGCTGCAAATGCAGATCGGTGTCGTGTGCCTTGCCATCATCCTTCTTTCCGCTTTCTTCGTGCGGCATTGGTATAGCCTGCTGCTTGGTACGGCTTGTGTCGTGTTGATTGCTCACCCGATTCTGGCGCTCAGGGAATTTGCTCAGGCGCCTGAGCCAAGTGCGGTGCCGGCTTTGCGCTTGCTCTCGATCAAGATTGTCGATGAAAAGGTGGACGATGCGGCACTAGGACAGGCGATCGACGAGGCCAATGCCGACATTCTTGTCGTGACAAGTGCCAGCTCTCTTGCCAGCCGGCGTGATCTCGCCCGCCAATCTTATCCATTTCGCGTCGGCTGCGACGATCCAGCCAGTTCACGCTGCACCGTCATGCTTCTGTCGCGCCAGCCTCTTGCGGATCCTCGTTTCCAGCAGTTGAGCCCTATTGGCAGTGAATTGGCCGCCGCTTCCCTTTCTATTGATGGAACGCGCGTCCGCGTTTTTGCCACTCGTCTTTCCAAAATGTGGTTCGATACATTCCATAACTTCGAGCTCTTCACCATTACACGCACGCTACGGGAGACCCGCGAGCCTGTTTTGCTGGCCGGAGATTTCAGTGCGCCCGTCATCGTGCCAGACATGCGCTGGTTCCTTGGCAACAATAGGTTGAGCAACGCCTATCCGGAGCCGGCCACCTGGCCGGTCTCTTTCGGCCCCCTCGGCATCAGCAACGATCACGTCTTTTTCAAAGCGCCGATTTCCGTCCTGTCCCTCAAACGTACCGATGAAAGGGCGCAATCGGGATACATTTCACTTCTTTCCGATGTCGCAATCAAGATGGAATAAGGTTCTCGTTATGCGGGAGTTTTTCGCCTTTCGGTCGTAGGCTGTCCGGATTATTCTAAAAAAAGCGATAGTTGATTAAAACTTTAACGGTTGTTTGATGCCGATCTTAAAACTGTGGCCCTCAAAATAACTCCTGCAGCACTGATGCTCCTGGAGATTTTGATGCCCAGCACGATCTATCTCGATGCCACAGCCGGTGAAGCCGAATTGCGGAAAGCGCTTGCGACCGTCGCCAATGGTGGCGGCACGGTTGTCCTGGCAAAGGATGCCGATATTACGGTCAGCAAGGCCATCTATGTCGCAATCGGATCAGGCGATGTCACCATAGATCTCAACGGCGGCACCCTGCATCAGGTCACGGCTACTGAGAGAGTTCTCGGCGTTGGGGGAGCGGAATCGCCCCTACAAAGCGTCACGCTTGGATCCGACGCATCGAACAATGCAACCATTACCTATGCAACCCTGCCGCAGAACATACAGGTCGGCAGTTGGATAAAGGTGACTGCAGATGACAGCCTGCCAGGAGACCACATCGATCCCGGTGATGCGGGCCAGACGACGAAGCTTGGGCAGGCGGCCAAAGTCATCGCCATCAATGGTAACACGGTCGTTCTGGAGGGCTCGCTCGTCGAGCAGAACCTTTACGCGACCAATGTCCGTGCGACCGTCTATGCCGAAGGCCAGTTTACGATCAAAAATGGCACGATCGACGGCGTGAGCGGCGAATACAGCACGACCGGCGGCGATCTGCTCAACCTGCGCAATCTGGTCGATGCGGTCGTCGATAACGTTACGATAAAGGACGGTTCCGGTGGCATCAATATCGTTAACAACGTCAATGCCCACCTGACTGATATCATCGGCGCCAATCTGTATGCTGCCATTCACACCGGTGCATCGTTGAACACGCTGATCGACGGCCTCTTTGCCGAGCACGTCGGCCAGGCCATTGCGGTTCAAGGCATCGGAACGATCGCAAACGCCGCAAGCGCATCTGCCTATGGCGCCGAAATCAATTTCCTTGCCAAGAATTCGGTCGTCTACGACGCATCGAACTCGGCATATGACTTTCATTCGGAGAGCCGGAACGGAGTCTATACGGATGATCTTTCGTTCTATTCGCGCATGTTCGGCGATTTCCGCGGCATAGGAAATTCCTTCACGAACAGCGGCAGTGTCGGCGATGCCTACGGTATACAGTTCTATGAATATGGCGATGGCGACGCCCGCAATTCGCTTGTCGACAACCTAATCCTGCGTGAAATACAGAACTACGCCTTCATCATATCGAATTCGCCGGAGGCGAATATCGTCAAGAACAGCGTCTTCGAGAGCCTTCTGCAGGGATACAACATCCCTGAGTCGATGGTCAAATTCATCAATACGGTGCTGCTCACCGGCGTCGTGCCCGGGAATGACACCCTTGTCGGCACGTCGGCTGCCGACAAGCTTCTTGGCGGTCTGGGCGCTGATAACCTCTCGGGTGGCGACGGTGACGACTATATCTGGGGCGGTGACAAAGCCGATTTGCTTACCGGTGGGGCCGGACACGACCGCTTCGCTTATCATGCGCTGGGCGAAGGCGGAGATACAATCACGGATTTTCAAGTCGGCGCGAATGGCGACGTTATCGATGTCTCGGTTCTTGCCGCGCGCTTGGGATGGGGAAGCGGTAGTGACCTGATCGCAGATGGCCATATCCGGGTCATCCAGAGCGGAACATCAACTGTGGTTCAGGCCAATGACGGCCAGGGCTGGTCGATGCTCGCCATGTTGCAAAATACGGTTACCGCGAACTTCGATACGCACAATCTCCAGACGTCGCTCTCTGCGACCATGCAATGGGCAGACGACACACCTACGTCTCCTTCGACGCCCCCCACACCACATACAGGCACGGACAAGGCCGATAGTTTCGCCGCCGGCAAAGGTGCCGATCTCTATTACGGTTCCGCCGGTGATGACAGTTATGTCTTCAACGATACCCGTGATCACGTCACCGGTGAATTGGCCGACGGCGGCAAGGATACGATATGGTCTTCCGTCGGCGTCGATCTCCGCGGTGAGTCATTCGTCGAGAATTTGCGGCTTACCGGGGCCGCCGAAATCAGCGGTATCGGCAATGCTCTCGCCAACATGATTAGCGGCAATGTCCAGAGCAATACAATCGCTGGCGCCGGCGGCATTGATTCTCTTTATGGGGGTGGTGGAGCGGACACGTTCTACTTTGCCGAGATGGGGGCGGCAAACAAAGATACCATCTGGGACTTCAGTGACGACGATAAGATCATGCTATCGGAGTCGGTATTTGCGGGGCTCGATTCAAACGGCGATCATATTCTTGATGAGGCGGCGTTCACGATCCTGACCAAGGTAGGAGCATTTGCGACGAGCAGCGGACCGCAAGTGATCTACAATTCGGCAAGCGGCGTAGTCTCCTACGACGCGGACGGATCTGGCGGGAAGGCGGCGCAGGACATCGCTTTTATCGGCGCGAACAAAGCGTTCTTCGGTTATGACGACGTGATATTGACCTATTGACCCCGGTAAAAGGGGCAATCGATCTTTAGTACTGCCACGGATGGACCCCATAGACGCGAGTTGTCGTCCAAATTTGGGCTGATTTGATGTAGATATCTCAACAAGCGCTAAGTTGTTTTATCTCTCGGCTTTCCTGCTGTGTTGTTATGCTCTCTCGAGGCGCATGTTGACATTAATTTTGTTGAGAGATTCTATTTTACCCAAAATTTATTTTATTTTAGGTTCGAGATCGGAGGCGCGACCTTGCCGTCACAGTGTCGCATATCTTTTAAGACGTTTCTGTGATGTTACAGAGTAGATCGCCGGAGGGGGAATTACCTTTGAGCGCTGTTCAGAAGGTGTCGAAGATTTGAATAATTTGATAGCTGGCTTTGTGCTGCCACGGAACAAGAACACGGGTGCCGAGGCTTTCTCGCGCTGYAAGAGCGCGTTCGTGGTCGTCGCACTGGCAAGCGCTCTGGTCAATATTCTCTATCTGACCGGTTCGTTTTTTATGCTGCAGGTTTACGACCGCGTCATTCCCAGTCGAAGCATCCCTTCTCTCATCGCGTTATCGCTGCTCGCACTTCTTCTCTACGTTTTCCAGGGCGTTTTCGATGTTTTGCGCGGCCGTATGCTCGTCCGTATTTCCGGCGTCTTCGATGAGGTGCTGAGCGGGCGTATTTTCAACTCGGTCATGATGGGACCAGTCAAAACAAAGGTTGACGGCGACGGGCTGCAAACCCTTCGCGATTTTGACCAGATCCGCAGCTTTCTTTCGAGCTCTGGCCCGGCGGCGTTTCTGGACTTGCCCTGGATGCCCATCTACATCGCGATATGCTTTATGTTTCATCCGATCATCGGAGCGATTGCCATCGGAGGCGCATTGGTTTTGGTCGCGCTGACATTCCTAACCCATCGAGCAGCGCAGGTGTCCACAAAACAGGCGACCGAACTCGGCAATCGGCGCAATGCTTATCTGCAGGCCGCCCAGAGGAACGCCGAAGTCGTTCAGGCCATGGGAATGAGGGGCGATCTGGCCGACAGGTGGCTCGAACAGAATGATGCATACCGGATGATGTCGCGCGCAGGTTCCGACACCGGCAACGTCTATTCCACGATCTCCAAAATTTTCCGGGCGGTCTTGCAGTCCGGAGTGCTTGCAACTGGCGCCGTTCTGGTAATCGAAAACCAGGCGACCGGCGGGATCATTATCGCATCGTCTATTCTTACGTCGCGATCACTGGCGCCAGTCGAACAGGCGATTGCCAACTGGCGGGGGTTTGTTTCAGCCCAGCAAGCATGGAAACGTCTCAAGACTACCTTCCGTGAATTGCCGGAGAATACGACCCCGCTCAGGCTACGCGCACCTTATCGCCAGCTGACTGTGGAACAGCTCGTGAGCGGTCCCCCCGGCAGGCAAGACTTCACCATCATGGGAATCAGCTTTTCGGTCGATGCAGGTAGTGCTGTCGGCGTGATCGGTCCGAGTGCGTCCGGTAAATCGTCGCTCGCCCGCGCGATTACGGGGATCTGGCCTGCCTATCGCGGTTCGGTCCGGCTTGACGGCGCCGCGCTCGATCAATGGGACGACACCGCCCTCGGTGCACATATCGGCTACCTGCCACAAGATATCGAGCTTTTCTCGGGCACTGTTGCCGAGAACATCTCGCGATTTCAGCCAAATGCTGAGGCTGAAGCGGTTATTGCTGCTGCTGAAATCGCCGGAGTGCACGAGATGATCCTGCGGTTGCCGAACGGCTATGAAACCCAGATTGGTCCAAGTGGCTCGATGCTGTCTGCCGGTCAAAGGCAACGCGTCGCGCTGGCGCGCGCGCTTTACAAGGATCCTTTTCTTGTTGTCTTGGACGAACCCAATTCCAACTTGGATGCTGACGGAGAAGCTGCACTTGCAGAAGCAATTCTTGCCGTGCGCCGGCGCGGCGGTATCGTGGTTATTATTGCGCATAGACCTAACGCGCTTGCCGGTTGTGACTTCGTGTTGATGATGAAGGACGGTAAACTTGCGGCATTCGGGCCCAAGGATGAGGTGCTTGCGCGCGTTCTGCGGCGGGAAATCAAGCCAATTCCAGCAGAACGATCGACCCTGAAAATCGTTGGCGACTCCCAGGAGCAGTAACATCGTGACGGTATCTGAATCTCAGCGTTCGCTACGGCGCCATTCGGTGATGGTCGTTGCAATGGCAATCTTGCTTGTCGGCAACATCGGGGGGTGGGCAGCGACAACAACACTTTCAAATGCCGTTGTCGGCGAGGCGACTGTTGTTATCGACGACAACGTCAAGAAGATACAGCACCTTGTTGGTGGTATTGTTTCCGAAATTTCGGTTAGCGAAGGCAGCCATGTCAACGCAGGTGATGTGCTGCTAAGGCTCGACGGGACTTCCGTTAAGGCCAATCTCGGTATCATCAACAGTAACCTCGCGCAGCTCTACGTGCGTAGAAGTCGTCTCGAGGCGGAACGACTTGGGCAGCCCAGTTTTTCAATGGACGAACTGGAGGCAAAGGGTGTTGATCTCGAAGGAAATAAGCTGCTGATTGACGGCGAAATGCAGCTCTTCAAGACGCGTCAATCTTCAATGGTTGGACGCAAAAAGCAGCTTGAAGAGAAAATGGCGCAGCTTGATGAGGAGATCAAAGGCGACACCATACAGCTGCAGGCGATCGACGATGCCACCTCTCTCGTCAACGAAGAGCTTGCCGCAACAGAAGAGCTTTATGAAAAGAAGCTCGTGACCATGCAAAAGATCAACAGTCTGAAACGTCAGAAGGCCGATCTTGATGGCAGTCGCGGTAGCCGGGTAGCATACCGCGCGCAGGCGGAGGGCAAAATTGCCGAGATCAAACTGCAGGTTCTTCAGCTTGATGCGGACCAAAGTGCCGAAAATTCCAAGGACTTGACGGATGTCGAGGGCAATATTGCTGAGATGGAGGAGCGTCGTATCGCTGCTCTCGATCAGCTTCAGCGGCTGGATTTGAAGGCTCCGCTGAGCGGCCGTATTTACCAACTCTCAGTCCACACGGTCGGCGGCGTCGTCACTCCAGGCGAAACGCTTATGCTGCTGGCGCCAGACAATCGTGCACTCACGGTCGAGGCAAAGATCGCAACGCGCAACATCGACCAAGTGCATGTCGATCAGGATGTCGACATTCGATTCACTGCATTCGATCAACGGTCGACGCCGGAAGTTCAGGGCAAGGTCTTGTCGGTATCTCCAGATGCCATCACCGAAGAGCGGACAGGCGCAAAATATTATCCGGTGCGCATAAGACCGGAACCCGAAAGTCTCGCAAAGCTGCAGGGTATGAAGCTTTACCCGGGCATGCCGGCTGAAATCTTTATCAAGGTTGCCGACCGCTCAGTCATATCCTATCTGACTAAGCCGCTAACGGACCAGATGAAGCACACCTTCCGCGAGGAATAATCGAATACCGGACTGCGTTAGAGACCCCTCAAAAAAGCACTGCTGAGATCGCGGGCAGAGCGACCATGGTGAATTGCGAAGGCATTGCATCTTGGGGATTCGCTGCCGGTAAGCCATCAATGGGTGAGCAATAAAAATAAAGCCGCATGAGAGCAAACTCATGCGGCTTTTTGTTTGGGCTTGCTTTGCTAACGAAAATCAGCTCTGCCGCTTCACCTTCTTGTAGGCAGCGATCAGATTGGGGATCTGGTACGGCCATGCAAGGCTGCTTGCGACACGTTTGCGGCCAATGGCGCCCATCCGCGCACGCTCTTCCGGATTTTCGAGGAGGGCCACGATTTTCTCAGCGAAATCCTTCGCATCGTTGGCCTTTGCATAAAGCGAGGCTTCCTCAGCGCTACGTCTGCCTTCGGTAACGTCAAACTGAACGATCGGCTTGCCGAGCGCCATGTATTCGATGATCTTGTTCATCGTCGACTTGTCGTTCATCGGGTTGACGCGGTCGGGATTGACGCAGACGTCGGATGTCGACAGCACTTCGAGAAGATCATGGTCGGATACGCGTCCCGTGAAGGTTACGCACTCTGCAAGGCCCATTCTTTCCGCATCGGCAGCCAGGCCCTTGGCGCTCGGACCGCCACCGACCAGGACGAACTGAATGTCATCGCGACCCATCTGGTTCTTGATGTAGGCCACGGCATCAAGAAGGATATCAACGCCTTCCTGAGCACCCATCACGCCTACGTAGCCAACGAGGTACTTTCGGCTCTTCTTGAGCGCTTCATTGGGTTCGACGGCAACGAAGCGTGAAAGATCCGGTCCGCTTCTGACGACGTAGATATCCTCGGCTTTCTTGCCTCCGCGCACCTGGGCGATTTCGCGATAGCTTTCGTTTGTCGAGATGACGACGCGAGCGCTCTTGAAGGTGATCCACTCGAAGCAGCACATCAGTCTCCAGAAGAAGCCACGCTTTTCGTACTTGGCCTCGTAGAGCTCGGGATTGATGTCGTGATGATCGAAGATATACGGAACACCAAAGAGCCGGAATTGCCAGGCCACCAGGAAAATCAGGTCCGGCGGGTTGCAGCCGTGAACTGTATCGAAGCCGTGACGGAAGAAAATCTTCCAGGCAAGGACAGTTTCCCAAAAGAGCGCGACACCATATTCCAGCAGGTAGCCTAATGCTCCGCTTGCATCGAGCGGCAGGGGATGCCGGTAAACATGGATTCCCTCGATGCATTCGTAGCGTTCGGTGAAGCCCTTTCCAGTCGGGCAGATGACGCAAACCTGCGCACCGGCGGCGGTCAAGGTCCTGGCTTCCTGCCAGACGCGACGGTCGAAGGGAACCGGCAGGTTCTCGACGACGATCAGCACTTTTCGCCCCTTCAGGGGCAAGACACTCAGATCTGTCGCATCATCCGGGGCCATATCGATTGTTTCTTGAATTGCCATCGATTGCCTACTCTCGATAATTCTCAAAGAATCGGCCCCCGGAGAGGCCGACGGCGTGTTTTTGCTTCTTAGTGCAAGGTATTCGTGTCAACTGTCTTGGCAGCTTTCACATCTATCTTTGCCAAACTTCCGTTTGTGTCGATCACCAGATCGTATTCGGTGCTTTCGGCCTCTTGCTTGGAAACCATGATTTCCGAGATGGATGGAAGGTGCGAGAAGGCATAACCCATATTCTGACCCAGCAACTGCGTTGGCTTGACGGCCGGATCGTAGATGCTGAGCTTGTAGCCGGAGGTGATCAGCTTGTGGGCTAGGTTAAGCTGGGGGCTTTCGCGCAGGTCGTCGCTTTCTGCCTTGAACGCGAGTCCAAGCATGAGGATGTTCGCCTTCGGCGCGACGTCGCGCGTAACGTAGTCGAAGATGAAGCGTTTGTGCGCCTCGTTCGAACGCAGCAATGAATCGACCAAGTGATTAAAAGCGCCGACCTCCTCGGAGATATGGGCCAGTGCCCTGACATCCTTGGGAAGGCAGGAGCCGCCGAAGGGGCCACCGGGGCGCATATAATAAGGCGAGATATTCAGCTTGGTATCCGAGACGAAGATCTTGTGTACGGTCTGGGGGTCGATATCAAGCTGGACGCAGACGCGGCCGATTTCGTTGGCGAATGCGACCTTGACCGCGTGCCAGGTATTATCGACGAATTTGGTGAACTCGGCTTCGCGGTAGCCGGTTACGAACATTGGCGCACTGATATTCTTATAAAGTTCAGTCATACGCTCGGACGGCTGACCGTTCTGAGTGCCAACGACGATTTTCGGCGGATTGAAGTAATCCTTAATGGCCACGGATTCGCGGAGAAATTCAGGATTGTAGACGATTTCGACCAACTTGCCGAAATCCTTGCCAAGATGCGCCTTGAAGATCGGTGCAATCAGTCCGTCGATCGAACCCGGCCGGATCGTGCTACGGAAGACGACAGTCAGCGGCTTCTCGCGACCGGCGTCCACGCCCAGAGCAATCTGACGCGAGACTTCGGCAATGAATGTCATATTGTGCGAGCCGTCAGCTGCACTCGGCGTACCGACGCAGACAATGGCCAGATCACATTCCGAAAGCAATGTTCCGACCTTCGAGACGACCGTCAGGCGATTGTCAGCCAGACCTGCCGCCAGGAGGTCGTCGAGCCCGGGCTCATAGATTGGCGAATGCCCGGAGAGAATGAGTTTTACCTTGTCTTCGTGAGGTTCCACGCCGACGATGGAATGACCTTCTTTGAGCAGGCATCCGGCACCTGTGAGACCGACATAGCCAAGGCCAAAGATTGCAATTTTCATTCGCACGCTCCTGGGGTTTGTGACTGTGCGGAGATAGTCGAAAATTTACATCGATTACGCAACCGCAAAAAATGAACGTTTCGCCGATGATCAATTTCGATCACATTTGTATAGTGCATATGACATTTTCGAAATAGCCATTCTGGGGATTTTTTCGAAAAGGGGCAGGCGAAGCTTCGACTGCTGGCGGCATCGAATTGTTTTTAAACGATTTTTTCGGTTTTCTCTTTGCTCCCTTTATGCTCGTCGGGCATGACGGCACATTTCTTGGCTGGTCGCTGCAGCAACGGCGATCAGTCAACGAAAAATTGTGCAATGCAGCATTCACGTTGTATTTGGGGGCTCGAAAGGTCGCGATTGATCCATGAATTTGAGAAATTTAGTGCCAGCTGTGATTCAAAAACGACAAGCCCACCCTTCCTTCAAAGGGTGGTCAAATGATCTGAACTGGCTGTTCCCTGGGGCGCCAAACCTATGTTTGCAGGGTCTGAACGCCGATGGCGTCATCAAATTCAGACGCGGAATACCTGCGTTCAGAGGACGCCACCTGGGGTGATGCCATCTGAACGCTGGAATTCTCTAGTAGCGATTTGAATAGAAAGCGCCAGCGGCCAGCAGCTTCAGAGCGCGGGTGACGTTTTGCGGGCCTGCGTTCGCCGACAGGCTCTTCCATGCATGCTTAAAGCCCATGCTAGGAGAGCCGATCGTGCGAACTGCGATTTCAGCCATCTTCATCTCATGGGCGGCGATGATGATATTTCTCTGCCGCTGATTGCTGACGCTCGCCAATATTTTGTCGCGCATCATGTTGTGGCCAAGAATGAGCTTGTCGATATTGCGGGAAAGCTTGTCGTTTCCGTCATAGCTATAACGCACCATTATTTCGCTGGTGCTCAGGAGCGAAGAAATCTGTGACAGACGGAACCACAGATCCCAGTCTTCGCAATTCGGCAGGCTTTCGTCAAATCCGCCAATATCCATGAAGCTGCTTTTGCGGATAAGCGCAACAGAAGCCGAGCCGAAGATATTTCCCTGGCTGAGATGTTCGAGCGTGATTACCCTTGGCGGCACACGCGAAACGCTTGGCCTATCGATGTAGTCGTATTTCATCCCGCAGCCGGCTGCAGGGCATTTTTCGTCGTCCGACAGGAGCTTCAACTGCAGCTCCATTTTTTCGGGAAGCCACTCATCGTCGGAATCAAGCAGAGCAAGCATGTCGCCCGACGCCGCGCGGCAGCCTTCATTTCTTGCGCCAGAGGCGCCTCGGCTTTTGCTCAGGAAAATTGGCTTAATAATTGAATGCGCTTCGGCAAGCTGGCTGATTGCCGCCGGAGTAGAATCTGTCGAGCCGTCATCAACGATGACTATCTCTTGTGGAACTACCGTTTGAGCTAAAATACTGTTTACGGCTCGGATGATCTCGGTAGGCCGATTCTTAACAGGTATTACTGCTGATACAGCGTAAGCCATTAGAATTCCTCGCGAATGAATCCCTACGCCCCGTTCAGGCCTAGAATGGATATTAATATTCCCTGGCGATTGCAACGCCTAAATCTCTGTGGAAATTGGCGACATTGCGGCCTGACTTTGACCTTCATAAAGAAATAATGGCGGTCCAACTGGATCCCCAGGGCCGGCATAGGGTCGATTAGCGCAGTGAAAACAAATGGCTAAGGCTTCACGTGATGCACGCTGGCGCCTTATTTATAAGTGAATGAATGCGTGCAAATTGGCCCTGAGAGGCACTGCCTGAATGCGGCTCACCGGTGGTTTCCACAGGCGACGATCAATCGATATCTTCGGAATTGAGCCGTAGGGCCTGACAGCAGGGTGCCTCATGACCTGAGTATTATAATGTGCGCCAATGTCTCGAAGGGCAGTCCATGGAGGCTCGCGATCACATCTTGAAATATGGTCGTGCCAGTTTATCGCGCGACGACGTGTGAAAAGTTTGCGACCGGGGCCGTTCCCGGATCCACGGATGCGGGCCACCATAGAACGCGCTATTCAGCGCGATCTTGTGGCATTCACCGAAGTTGGAGGCGCTTGGGATATTAGGAAATCCTCGCGCTCACACGGTTCGGCCACCGGATTTGCGCCATGCCGCCGGTCATCGCACCTCGTCTAGCGGCCCGGCTTGCTCGCCGCAGCTCGGCAATGGCTTTCCGGTGTCAGGTCCGCAAGGTTTAGTCGAGCTGAGAGCCAGTACCAGAGCCTATGAGCGGTTGCCTACGCTCTTTGCGTGGTGGGGGCCCTCGTCAAAGTTGATGGATTTTCGCTCGAGGCCCGTCACATCCCAGCGCCAGCGCTCCTGGCTTGTTTCTGGTTTTAACACTGGTCGTTCCAGCTAGAATATCGGCGGCTCAAGCCGAATAAATGAAGTCGATTGGGCGCTCGGTCGCCATTATCCGCGATAGATAGAATGAAACGAGTCTGCGGAAGGCCCCGTGACATTGAAAGTCTGCAGGCGGCGTCGGTTTCTCGGCTACGCTACCTCACCTAATTGGCACCCCTCAATATCGCTATTCTTGTAATTCTCTCCGTTGGATATTTTAACGTGCAATAGTTGCGATGTTCCGCTGTTGAGCGCGAGTACACTTTAAGCGGGTGATCTCGAGTTAAGTATATTTTTATCAGCCCAATTTTGTTCTCAACTTCAGGGTTTACAATATATTAATTCTTTAATAGTCAAGGGAACGAAAGCCGACAGCGCTTCACTATAAATATCTTACTTGTGTTTCAAAGGGAGAATCGAAATGGCTAACGTTCTGGGTACCAATTCAGACGACACTCTCAAGGGTACGGCTGGAAATGATGAGATTCGTGGGCGCGACGGTAACGACACAATCTATTCTGGTAACGGTGACGACAAAATACTCGGTGGTAACGGCAACGATCTGATCGGCAGCGGCACCGGAAAAGATGCAATCTACGGTGATGCTGGCGACGACGTAATCAACTCGCGTGAAGGCGACGACTTCGTCTTCGGTGGTGCTGGTAATGACATCATTGCCTCCGGCGACGGTAGCGACCATGTTTGGGGTGGCGAAGGCAACGACGCGATCTACGGCGGCGCAGGCGACGATTTTCTGGGCGGTGGTGTTGGCAACGACATCGTGCGCGGCGGTACCGGCGCTGATTTCATCACTGGCGATGCTGGCGATGACCGCGTTTACGGCGACGAAGGCAACGACATCGTTCACGGCAACGAGGGCAATGACCGCGTATACGGCGGCGTCGGCAACGACAAGGTGCTCGGCGACGACGGTAACGATTTCGTCTTTGGCGATGACGGCGATGACGATGTCTACGGTGGCGCTGGCGACGACTTCCTTTATGGCGGCGCAGGCAATGATTACCTGGTAGGCGGCACCGGTAAGGACACTTTCGTTTTTGAAAGCGGTTCGGATTACATTGCCGACTTCACCATCGGTCAGGACAAGCTGAAGTTCGGTGCTGCTGGTGTAAGCCAGTATAAGTTCGCCGACATCATCTCGCATGCTGCTCAGGACGGCGCCAATACCGTCATCACGCTCGATGCGAACCATATCGTGACACTGCAGAACGTTAATGTAGCGGATCTTCACGCTTCCGATTTCCTCTTTGCATAATCGAGAGCCGGAAGGTCATAACCAATTCGATCTGGCGTGCGAAAAGGCATGACAGACGGGTTGGGGATTTACTAGAGAGTTCAAGGCGGCTGTATCGATGGATATTGCCGCCTTAATTGTGGGCAATCGAGCGTTCCGCCGGTGGCAATTCTCCTGCCCGGTGGCTGATGCTGGCAGCATTTCGAGTGCGCAGCCACGAAATAGCCTGGATAATCTGTCCAAATTGGTTGCTGGAAAATCAGGACGATGATTGTGGCGAGTCCGCCGGCACGATACCTGAAAATTCTGGATTAAGGGACATGCCCGGTTGCTTAATTATACGCGCGCCGTCATCCGACGCTTTATGGTGCATTGCGAAAAAATGAGGATTGAAGATATATAGGTCCTTGAATGTTGACGGTGACAGGCCGAGCACGCTTTGTCGTAGAAGGCCATATTGCTGAATCGATGCGCCAGTTCGACATAGGACCATACTCGATTCGGTTTTGTTGATACGAAAGAGCATATCAATTACGTCCTTCTAGTTAAGTTAGGTCAATTGGAAGCGATATATGGCGTTTAGAGCGATCTTCGTCTTTTCTCTTGTGTTGCTGGTATTTAATATCGGCGCGGCGCTGCATCTTTCCGGTAGTAACGCTATTGAGAAGTCTTTTTTTATACTTGCTTCTTTCGCGATTTTGTTTCGCGGTCGCCCCGACAGAACGATATTGGCGCTTCTTTTTGCGGAATTGTTGCTTGTAATTATTCTGGGCGCCTCGACGCCCTATAACGGCTTCAGTTGGTCCGTTTTATTTGTTTCTTTGAATCAGATCATTGTTCTCTTTGCGTTGCTGGCCGGAAAAACCAGCTACCGAGATCAGCAGCTCATCTGGAAAGTAACCGCGTTCCTGCCGTTGGTATGCGTGGTCCTCGGCTTTGCCTATCAGGCCGTGGGCATCAAACCCATGATCGCCACGGAGTTTGCAACCGGTGTCCCGCGCTATCTGGGCTCGTTGTCGGCGGCGRCATTCACATCAGCGTTGGGAATGTGCGGCGTATTTGCCGGTGTGCAGCTGGTGCTTGGCGGTCAAAAGAAATACGCAGCGCTCGTGCTCATCAGTCTGCTGGTTCTCGTTGCTGCTGGAGGCAGAGCGACCCTGGCGGTTTGTGTTGTGGTGACAGGTGCTTCGGTGCTCGTTCAACGCGGCGTAACCATCACGACCAAGATTTCGCTGGTGGTGATGGGCTTGATCGGCGGTCTGGCGATCGTGGCGGTGTTCTGGGACAATTTTGCGACGCGCTTTCTGCAGAGTGGCGACAGCGGCCGCGGCATCATGTGGGACTATCTGCGTACCGTCATCGACCAGTATCCTTACACGGGCATCGGCTTCGGTCACCAATTCTATATCACGCCGCACGAAATCGAGATTATCGTCGGTTCTACCTCAGCTCATAATGACTTCATCCGGCTCTCGGTCGAGCTCGGCAGCACGGGCATGATCATGTTCTATGTGCTGCTAACCCTTGCTGTGCTCAAGGCCAGCTTTCGGGGTGGCCGTCCAAACGTGGTTGCTATTCTGGCCTATTCTGGCTTCTTGTTCCTCTCCAACTCAGATAATGCTCTTGCTTCGCCTCTGGAATTTCCGCTTATTTTCCTCGCGCTGCTTGCAGGGCATAAAAAGCCCGTTCCTCGAAGGGTGCGTCAAAGACAGGAATTACCGATAATGCAGCAGGTCCCGCATCAAGCTTCCGCTTCTCCAGGAGAATAACAGGAAGCTACGACTGGCTGGCGATTTATCGGCAAGCACTCGGTTAGGTACTGCTCTGTCCAGTAAGGCTCAGTGTCTGCATTTGGCAAACCGGTCGACGGTTCGAGATCCAGTCAGTCTTCCTGTTGAGTGCTCTTGCGGCTTGAGCGCTTGGGTGCCGCATGACCTGCATGCGGTTGGCCTCTATATGTTGATGCCGAAAGTCTGGAGGCGGCTGCATTGCCGAGATTGCCCCGACATTGGGTTGGCTGTTGCATGAGGTCCGGGAAAGCGACCTGGGCCTGCAGTCGTGATGCCATCGAGCGGTCGATTGAGCTGAAATAGTGTCTGCAGAACCTGATGGAAACCGACGATCCTGCAACGCCGCAATTCTGGTCAAGGAGATCAGGTTGGGCGTTGTCACTGGCGGCGAGTTGGGAGAGCTCCACGGAACTCTCTACCCGGCGCATTTCTGGACAAAGTTGGCGAGCTAGCCCGCGATAGATTGTTGAAGAGCTTTGGGTCCTGCCGCAGGCGCCTCGTGTATTGCATGTAATCCCCGCGACAGTAAGGCTTGACGTTCCAACCCGCGCTCTACGGCTTGCTGCGAGGTGATGCCGTATTCGAGCACTTGGCCTAGGATGAACCAACCTCAGGGCAAGTCAAGGCAAGGGCATCTTAACGGGTCATCAGCTTGTTGGAAGAGGTGAAGACGTCGCGCGGAAGAAGCGTCGAATAGGCTCGTCAAAGCACACAGCAGCCAAGTATGCCAACATGATTGCTGTAACCATCGTTATCCCAATCATAGTGAACAAAGCTATGCCTTCAAGCTTCAGCCGGACGCATATGTATGTGCTGATAAGTACAACCGGCATATGCGTAATATACAAGGGGTAGGAAATAAGCCCGGAAAACTTGGCTAAAGCTTCAAATCGAGATGAAGGTTCCCTTACGGCGCCCAGCATTACAATGATCGGGAAGACGAGTAACACGCTCACCAGCTCAAATATGAAGTTAAACCGAGACACAGGAAACAAAAATATCGCGAGCAAGACAACGCTCAGCAAAGCCGGTGACACGGTCGGAATGTTCCTCAAACGACCCGCCATCATCAAGCGCCCGAGCAACACACCTCCTGAAAAAGAGAATGTTACACGAATGGCACCCTCGAAGAGTTCGCTGGAGCTGTCTCCTACATCGAAACTGCCGTGATAGGTCACCATTACAACAGCGGCAACGGCCGAGGCGGCCAAAACACCTAATAATCTCGGCAGGGTGAGGTAGGTCGCGGCCAGCGCATAAACTGCGTTGATAGCAATTTCGAAAAACAGCGACCAGGCTGGTGAATTGAACGGGAAGAGATAATCGTTGCCTTCTACTCGTCCGAAGGGTGATATCAAAAAAGCGTTCAGCGATGCAAACACAAATTCCGAAGTATTAAATTCACCCTTTGGCAGCATTCTCAAAGCAAAAACTGCGGCGCTCAACGCCATGCCAAGTGCAAACAGAGGATATAGTCGACGTAGTCGAACTATCATAAATTGCTTGAACCCCATTCCTTGTTGCAATCTGGCATCATAGGCGATTGCAATAACGAAGCCGCTCAAGGCAAAAAAGAAATCTACTCCGAGGTAACCATGCAGCGATAAAGAGCCAAGGCCGTTTTGCCAAACGATGTGAAAGAAAAGCACCGAGATCGCGACAAGGCCGCGAAGGCCATCGAGCGTCAAATAATGCTGACGAACAGGCATAGTCCTTCACCCGCAATTAAGGTTACGCTGCAGGAATCGATAGCATGCTGCATTAGCGAAAGGAAGCGCAACAATTGTGCGCAGCACTATTTGTTGCGGCATTCCCCAGCCAAGACATTCCCCTTGGTGCCGTCATCCGTCTCATGGACTGGTGGGCCGGATATAGTCTTAAGATTTTTGCAGTTATAGGCGACTGTGGCGCCTGGCGAAAATACGACTGATGGTTCGCGATGAAAAAATTGCTCGGAACATCAAAGGCCGCAGGTCATTTTCGGGTCTCGGACACTGCTGTCCCCAATACCGTTCAAAGCGTTTCGTTGTCATGCAAATGTCGAGTTTTCAGTCATGACTGAACGACGGTGTAGCGCTAAGATCGAGATGGAATGTCATGGATTTACAGCTTTATCGTCGTACATTTCTCGCCGGCTTTTTATCACAATTCGGTTCCTTTTTTGTCCAAAGCTCTCAGGCGTTTTCTGCCGCGATGCCGTCGATCAGGCGGGATTTGCCCAGCCTCCCGCTCAAAGTTGGAGCAAAGGTTATGGGACTGGGGCACAGCTTCGTAGCCAACAGTGGTTATACGGTAATCTATCCAGGGAATCCGACGCCCCGTATCGATACTGTGACAGCAAATTGGCTTGGGACCATCGGGCCGCTACGAAACGTCGATAATCGTTTTAATCTCGACTGCTGGTATGATCCGACCGTGCCGACCAAAGCAGCGGTGACGGGCCGAATGGCGGGGGCGATTGCAGGACGCGGCGGCGAGCACATACCGCAGACGCTCGCGCGATTGCCGTGGTACATTGAGCGGGCACCCGACATCGTTATCCTCGATATTGGCACGAACGACGTTGCCAGTGATAAGATCACCCTTGAGGATGCGATAGCGCGGTACGAAGCGCTTTTGAAGCCTTTGCGAGATGCCGGGATCTGGGTCGTTTCCATGTTGCCCGTCGACCGTATCGGTCACTCAGTTGGGGCCTGGCCTGCGAGTGATCCGCGGCATGCCCTCAGCAACGGCCTTGCTGACCACATCGTCTCCATCGACGGCCGGGACGGCGTCAAAGTTGTTGATGACCGGGAGGTTCTCTCGAAGGCGATCGCCGAGGGCATCGCAATCACAGAGGACGATGTTCACTTGAACACGGTGGGCCAATGGCTACGCTATTCGGTACTTTTGCCGATACTGCGCAAAATGGTGACGGAAGGCGATTTCTATAGCAGAGATGTGACGTTGGCCAACCTTTCGCCGCTTGGCGGCTTCTTGGGAGGGAGAGGCAAGCGATTCGGTGTTGACGGCGTTCTCGCCGATGGCCTTGTGGCAACACGCGGCGGGGGACAGACGGATAAAATTGCCGGATCAAAGGAGATCGTATCCGATGGCCTGGAAAGGCAGATCTTTACGATCGATCCTGCGGACAACGCAAACGACTCCCGGGTGTGCACGTTAACGCTGTCCTGGCCCGACATGGACCTGGAGAAACTCGGTCTCTCTGTGGGCGATTGGGTTGAAGCGGGGTTCGACTACGAATTGTCGGAGAGCAATGACTGGCTCGGGCTCGAATTTAGTCTCGAGGCGAACAGCCGGCCGGCAATATGCCGTTATGCTGCAGTCGGCGGCATGATTGTGCGCCTCAACGCCACGCAAAATGGACCACGATTGACAGCGCCGTTGTCCGGGAGAGCAACCATCCCGCGCTTTAGATTGCTTGGATCGGATGATGTCGCAGCTCCGGCAGATTATATTCGAAGCTCGCTGCGGCCGATCCGCCTTCACTGGAACAAGGATTCTGCAGACACACTGGTCGCAAAATTCTCTCCAATCATCATCCGCAAAAGTACCGATCCCCGTCCTGCCTGGAATCTGTGAAACGCGCCAGCCGTTGCTCTGTCGGCGGTCGGGTCGGCAGGTCGAAGAGAGCCAACTCCATACGACTTGCTTGCTTCAGCAGCCCGGCGGATTTTCGATATCGTGGCCGCTGGCTTTAAACGGCAGCGTGCCTCTGACTCGCCGCCCGGCAAAGACGTGAGCGAGGGCAGGGCGCATGTCCCAACGCCGAATGAGGCATCTTCTGCGGATTGCAATACAGCGTAGAAGGCCGTTTAAGCCCGCTAATCATGCTCGCCTTCACCGAATAGAACTGACGAGCCCTGCCATTCTGTGGTGAACTGGAGCAGCCTTAAACTTTTTCGGGTTTCTTGCCGACGGCAAAATAGCCGAAGCCATATTTGGTCACTTCGTTGACCGGATAAATGTTTCGGAGGTCAACGATAACCGGCTTTTTCATGATGGTCTTGAGGCGCTTGAGGTCGAGCGCGCGGAATTCGTCCCATTCGGTGACAATGACGATTGCATCGGCATCCGCGGCAATCTCGTATGGGTCGTTGCCATAGACGACCGGGCCGAGCATATCCTTTGCCGCGTCCATGCCCTCCGGATCGTAGGCATGCACCGTTGCACCACCATCGAGCAAAGCCTGGATGATCGTGAGCGACGGCGCATCGCGCATGTCGTCAGTGTTCGGTTTGAAGGTGAGACCGAGGACCGCAATCTTCTTGCCACGCACGTCGCCATCGCAGGCGGCGATGACCTTGCGGCCCATCGCGCGCTTGCGATTGTCGTTGATCGCAACGGTCGTCTCGATCAGGCGAACCGGACTGTCGAAGTCCTGCGCGGTCTTGACGAGAGCGAGCGTATCCTTGGGGAAGCATGAGCCGCCGTAACCGGGGCCTGCATGCAGAAACTTGTCGCCGATACGCTTGTCCATGCCGATGCCTTTGGCAACCTTCTGGATGTCGGCGCCGATCTTCTCGGAGAGGTCGGCAATCTCATTGATGAAGGTGATCTTCATCGCCAGGAAGGCGTTGGCGGCGTATTTGATGAGTTCGGAAGTGCGGCGTTCGCAGAAATAAAGCGGCGCTTCATTGAGGTAAAGCGGGCGGTAGACCTCGCGCATGACCTCGATGGCACGCGCATCCTCAGTGCCGATCACGATACGATCGGGGCGCTTGAAATCGGTAATAGCTGCGCCCTCGCGCAGGAATTCAGGATTGGAGACGACGGAAATATCCTTTTCCGGAAACTCATCTCGGAAGATCCGTTCGATTTCGTCCCCGGTACCGACCGGCACGGTGGATTTTGTCACGACCACCGTGAAGCCCCTGACGGCGGCAGCGATCTCTCGCGCCGCTGCATAGACATAGCTCAGGTCTGCATGGCCGTCTCCGCGGCGGGACGGCGTGCCGACCGCAATGAAGACTACGTCGGCTTCGCCAACGGAAGGGGCGAGATTCTTCGAGAAATCGAGGCGGCCGGCGCTGCGATTCTGCTGGATAATGGCTTCGAGACCGGGCTCGTAGATCGGCACTTCGCCCGCTTCAAGAGCGTTGATCTTGGCTTCAGATTTGTCGACGCAGGTTACATGGTGGCCGAAATCTGCAAAGCAGGCACCCGAGACGAGGCCAACATAACCCGAACCAATCATCACAATGCGCATGGCGTAACCTTCGTTCAACAAAAAGTGGCCCGACCATCAAGGCGGACCACTATCCGTTACAGGGGCGGAGAACCAAGTTCAAGACCGCCAAAAAGCTTAGGTTCAGGTTCTGCCGAACTCGTCGACGATACGGATGATATCGTCTTCGCCAAGATAGGAGCCTGTCTGAACTTCGATGAGCTCCAGCAGAATCTTGCCGGGATTTGCAAGGCGATGGACCTCACCGAGCGGGATATAGACCGACTCGTTTTCGCGCAGCATCTGCACATTGTCCCCGATCGTAACTTCGGCTGTTCCCTTCACCACGATCCAGTGCTCGGAGCGATGATGGTGCTTCTGCAGCGACAGTTTCTTGCCAGGCGTCACGAAGATACGCTTCACCTGGAACCGATCGCCATTGAAGATCGAGGTGTAGCCGCCCCATGGACGATAGGATGTGGGATGCGTCTCGGTCAGCTTCGACGTCTTCTTCTGGCCGGCAAGCAGCTTGACGAGCTTGCCGACTTCCTGGCTCTCCTTCAACGGTCCGACATAAACAGCATCTTCGCTGGCGATGACGGCGACATCGTCCATGCCCTGGACGGCGAGGTGAACGCCATGGGTCATGACGAGCGAGTTGCGGGTGTTGACAACAGTCGTGTTGGCGGCCGCGATGTTACCGTTTTCATCCTGAACGCCGGTTTTCCATACCGCATCCCAGCTGCCCATGTCCGACCACCTGAAGGCGGAGGGCACGACCACCGCCTTGGACGTCTTTTCCATGACTGCGTAATCGATGGAGATGTCGGGGCTCTTTGCGAAGTGTTCGGCATCGAGACGCGTGAAATCGAGATCACGCGTTGCTTTGGAAAGCGCCTTGTCGGCTGCCTTCAGCACATCAGGCGCATATTCCTGCATTTCGGAAAGCAGTTCGGCGACCGGGAACATGAAGATGCCAGAGTTCCAGTAAAAGCCACCGGCGGCCAGCATTTGCTCGGCCTTCTCGCGTGCCGGCTTTTCGACGAAGCGCTTGACCTCGTGCGCGCCGCTGGGAAGCTGCTTGCCGACCTCAATGTAACCATAACCGGTCGCCGGCTCCGTGGGCGTGATGCCGAAAGTGACGAGCTTGCCCTTGAGAGCCGCATCCCGTGCGGTGCGGATGGCGTCGAAATAGGCTTCATCTGCCAGGATTTCATGATCGGACGCCAGCATCTGGATGATAGCTTCCTTGCCGAAATGCTCGGAGGCCAAGCTTGCAGCCGCCGCCACTGCCGCAGCAGTGTTGCGGGCAACCGGCTCCAGCAAGACCGCGGCAAGCGGAATATCGAGTTCGCGGGCCTGTTCCGCAACGAGGAAGCGAAAGTCCTCATTCGTCACGACGACAGGGGCTTCGTAAAGCGCCGGATCGGAAACGCGGACCAGGGTTTCCTGAAACAGCGTCTTGTCCCCGACAAACTGGATGAACTGTTTCGGCGCGGTTGCGCGCGAGAGGGGCCAAAGGCGCGTGCCCTTGCCGCCAGCCATGATCACGGGGACGATTTTCTGTGTCATCGGATATTCTTCCTTGAAATGAACGGCCAGGTTTGTCGCATGCTTACCGGGCTTCTGCCCAGCGCTTAATTCGGGTCAATCCCGCATTCAAAAGTTCTAAGGCGGCTGCCTCTCCTTCGGCTTCCACGTAGCAACGCATTTCTGGCGCGTTGCCGGACGGACGAAAATGAATGATGCGGCCATCACGCAATGTCACGCGCAAGCCATCAATATCACTTTTCGAACCGACCTCGCCAATGGGCTGCAGGAATTCTGCGAGATTGGCGTCGGATCCACGCAGGTAGGTCATCAAGGCTGCGCTGGTTTCGACCGGGAAATTCTCAAGTCGGTCGGCCGCCGCAAAGGGCAGTCTATATGAGGCCGCAACGATCGAAAGCGGTTCCTTGCGGATTGCGGCGAGCGAAAGCGTTGCCAGCATCGGCAAGAAGCAATCGCGCGTGGGCAATGCTCGCACGCTGTGGCCGTTGATATCGAAGGGTGTTGCCGTCAGGAGCCCACCATTCGCCTCGAAGCCCATCACGAGATCCTTGCCTGCGGCAACGGCCTCTTCCATGCCGGCGATAACGAAGGGAGAGCCGACACGGGTGCGAACGACTCTGAAAGATCCTGCCGCTTCGATTCCGGAATTGGAGGTGACCGGCGTGACGACGGTACCGGCGCCGAGGAAATTGGCAGATATCAATCCCAATAGGTCTCCGCGCAATGGCGTTCCGGTTTCGTCGGCAACCAGCGGGCGGTCGCCATCGCCGTCGGTGGAAACAATCGCATCAAGGCTATGCGTGGAGGCCCAGCTCTTCAGAAGGGCGATCGTCTCTTCGGAAACGGCTTCGGTGTCGACGGGAATGAAGGTTTCGGACCGACCAAGGGCGATGATTTCGGCGCCATAATGGGCAAGAATATCGACCATCATGTCACGGGCGACCGTGCTGTGCTGATAGATGCCAATCTTCATACCTAGAAATGCGCTTGCCGGCAGGAGAGCCGCATTGCGCTCGAAGAAGAGCTGCAGACACGGCGCAGAGTGATCTTCCACTGCAGCCGGCGCGCTCACCACAGCTTCGCCGGAGGCTTCGATTTCGGCGGCAAATCGGGTAATTGCTGCTTCGTCCGTTTTGTCGATCTCGCCGTCGGGACGGTAGAATTTGATGCCGTTGCGGTCCGCCGGGATATGCGAACCCGTTATCATCAGGCAAGCGGCCTTTCTTTCCAGGCCGTAAAGCGCAAGCGCCGGTGTCGGGACGGTGCCGCAGTCGAGAACTTTGAAGCCGAGGCTTGCAAGTGCGCCGGCGCAGTTACCGGCAATCTCCGGGCTGGACTCCCGGAAATCACGGCCAATCAGGATGACATCGCCCTTTGCGGCTTTGTTGCTCTGCAGCAAATATTTGCCGAAAGCCATGGCATAAAGCGCCGATGCGCGTCCCGTGAGATCCACCGAGAGACCACGAAGGCCGCTTGTCCCAAACTTCATACGAAACACCCTCGCGCTGTGAACAACCGATTTCTACTGTGCTGATTTGCTTGGGTAAACAGCAAAATTAGGGCATAGTTAAAACGGCAGACGGCATAGCAAAGTATTGCCATCATTTGCGTATCGTTACCAGCACTTTTGGTAATGGTAGAGAATTTCCAATTTATGACAGCTGGAGCACTCTTCGCATCTGCGAGATGGCAAGGCATAGCGTCGCAACTGTCGCGTATTGTGGCTCTGAGTAATTTTGCTAGAACGGTTTTCGTACATAGGCTGCATCGGTCCGGGAGGTTTGCGTCGTGAACGACACGTCAGTCACTCTTGAAGAGAGTTGGAAAGCGGCGCTCGCCGGCGAGTTTGCAAGTCCCTACATGCAGCAACTCAAGATCTTTCTCGTGGAGCAGAAGCAGCTTGGCCGACGGATTTTCCCGAAGGGCGGGGAGTATTTTCGCGCGCTGGATCTGACGCCGCTTGCGAAAGTTAAAGTCGTGATTCTCGGGCAGGATCCCTATCACGGTATCGGCCAGGCTCACGGGCTCTGCTTCAGCGTTCGCCCCGGTGTGCGTATTCCGCCGTCGCTCGTCAACATCTACAAGGAGATGGAGACGGATCTTGGAATTTCGCCGGCGCGGCACGGCTTCCTGGAACATTGGGCACAACAGGGCGTACTTCTCCTCAACAGTGTGCTGACGGTGGAGGAATCTCAGGCTGCCTCGCATCAGGGCAAGGGCTGGGAGCGCTTCACCGATGCCGTGATCCGCAAAGTGAACGACGAATGCGAAGCTGTCGTTTTCATGCTCTGGGGCTCCTATGCTCAAAAGAAGGCGGCCTTTGTCGACGCAAGGCGGCATATGGTGCTGAAGGCGCCACATCCGTCGCCGCTTTCGGCCCATAACGGTTTTTTCGGATCCCGGCATTTCTCCAAGGCGAATGCGTTTCTGCAGTCACACGGCCGTGAACCTATTGATTGGCAGCTTCCCGTCAATCCTTGAACGTTGTCGCATTGTCGTTCATAAAATGGAGACAATGCGTGTCAGCTTGCCGGACTATGAGAACCGGCTCGAAAAGCTCATCTATGACCCATCGAAAGCCCGCCTGTTGCGGGCAGAAAGAGGTCTCAAATGCTCGATCAAATCAAGGGTCTGCACCACGTCACATCGATGGCGGAGGATGCCCGGACCAACAACCAGTTCTTCACCAATGCGCTGGGCCTGCGCCGCGTCAAGAAGACCGTGAATTTCGACGCCCCTGACGTCTATCACCTCTATTACGGTGACGAAACCGGTTCCCCGGGTACGATCATGACCTACTTCCCTTTCCCGAAGATGGCGCAGGGGCGTCCGGGCACCGGCGAAGTCGGCACCACGGTCTATTCGGTTCCGCAGGGTTCGCTTGGCTTCTGGAGTGATCGCCTGACGAAGCTCAATGTCACTGGCCTGAAGACGGAAGAATCGTTTGGTGAAAAGCGCCTGAATTTTGCCGGTCCCGATGGCGACGGTTTTGCGCTCGTCGAGGTCAAGGATGATACCCGCACTCCCTGGACGCATGGAGGTGTCAGCGAGGATCATGCCATCCGAGGCTTCCACTCCGTTGCCATGCGGCTGAGAGATGACGGCGCCACGGCCGAACTTCTGAAGTTCATGGGTTATGAGGTTCAAGAAGAACATGAGGGCGTCAAGCGTCTCATTATTCCAGGCGGCAATGGCGCGCATCTCGTCGATCTCGAAACCATGCCCAACATTGCCCGCGCGCTCCCAGGCGCCGGTTCCGTCCACCATGTCGCTTTCTCCGTTGAAAACCGCGAAAAACAGCTCGAGGTTCGCAAGGCACTGATGGACACCGGCTACCAGGTCACCCCGGTTATCGACCGAGATTACTTCTGGGCGATCTACTTCCGCACGCCGGGCGGCGTGTTGTTCGAGATTGCCACCAACGAGCCCGGTTTCGACCGCGATGAGGATACGGCTCACCTCGGCGAAGCACTTAAGCTGCCGCAGCAACATGCCCATCTGCGTGCCCTTATCGAGCAGCATCTGCAGCCGCTCGAAGCCTAAGCGGAGGTAGGACGATGACGAACAATGGCTATGTGCACCGGCTGCATGCCGGTGCACCCGGAAAGCCCATTCTTTTCGTGCTTCACGGGACGGGTGGTGACGAGAATCAGTTCTTCGATTTCGGCAGGCGCTTGCTGCCGGAAGCGACGATCGTTTCGCCGCGCGGCGATGTTTCCGAATATGGGGCGGCGCGCTTTTTCAAGCGAACCGGTGAGGGGGTCTATGACATGGCCGATCTCGCTCGGGCGACGGACAAGATGAGTGGCTATGTCCAGGATCTGGCGTCGGCACATGGCTCGTCCAGAATTCTCGGGCTAGGATTTTCGAACGGCGCCAACATTCTGGCGAACGTGCTTGTCGAGAAGGGTCTGTTCGACGCGGCAGCTCTGCTCCATCCACTCATCCCTTTCCGGCCTCGCGCGAATCCCGATCTTAACGGCCGTAGGATATTGATTACGGCAGGCCAGCGCGATCCGATCTCGCCGGCCGCGTTGACGGAAGCACTTTCTGCCTATTTCGAGGGCCAGAAGGCGCAGGTGCAGACGGAATGGCACTCGGGAGGGCATGACATCCGGCCGAATGAGATCGAGGCCATCGGCAGGTTCTTTTCGGAATTGGCGTGACCAAAAAAAATTATGCGGCGAAATTCGCCGCATAATTCATTTCAGATCCTGCTCGAAAAGTGTTCTTACGATTCGTGATAATAGGCGGAGTAGCGGTTGTAGTAATACTCGCCGGAACCATAGGAACGATAAAGCTTCAGCTTTTCCGTATCGACCTTGTTCAGCACGACGCCGATGCACTTCTGCATGAGTTCAGGCTGAACCGCGAAGGTCGTGCGAACGACGCGCCGCGATGTACGGCCCCACTCGATGACGGCCAGCGAAGCATCGAGCATCGGGCTGATCGCGCGGGCATCGACGACCGGGCCAAGCGGAGGCAGGTCGAGAACGATATAGTCGAAGTGTGCCTTCAGCTCATCCAGCATGTTGACCATGATGGACGAGGAAAGCAGGTCAGAGGAGTGCGGTACACGGCGCTTGACGACCGCTGGCAGGAAGGCGAGCTTGGTCTTGCTGTCGAGCAGCAGCACGTCCTTCAGCGGCCTGCCTTCCAGCAATGCTTCCAGAATGCCCTGTTCCGCATGGCGGCCGATGGCGCGTGTCGCACCCGGGTTGCGTAGGTCGGCGTCGATCAGCAGTGTGCGTGAGCCCTGCATTGCAAGGAGCTGCGCAAGGTTGATGGCGATGGTCGACTTGCCTTCGCCCGGGAGGCTGGAGATGACGCCGATGACCTTGCTGCGCGAGCTCGGATTTTCCATGTCGACCGCGATCTTCGCGCTGCGCATCGTTTCGGCGAAGGCCGACAGCGGATGATTGACCACGTAATTGGTGATCCCGTTGCCGGTTTGCAGCCCGCGGGTCGACTCCAGCTCGCTGGCACCGTTGGCGGCTTCCTTCGCGTCGACAGCCGGAACATGGCCGATATATTCCAGCGACAGCACATCGCGAACCTGATCACCGGTTCTGAAGAAGCGGTCACGGAACTCTCGATAAGCACCGACGCCGCTGCCAAAGATTGCACCAAGCGCAATTGCAAGAGCAAGAACGAGCGGCTTCTTTGGCGAGCTGGCAGATACCGGTACCTGCGATCGGGTGATGACGCGCGCTTCCGTGATGGGGAAAGTCTGTTGCTGAGTTGCTTCCTGGAAGCGGGCGAGGAAGGTCTGGTAAAGATTGCGATAGGTATCAGCGGTGCGCTCGAGCTCGCGCAGTTGAACCTGGGTTTCTCCAGCGGCAGCCGTTACGCTCGTGGCTTGCGTAACACTGTCCTGAAGGGATTTTTCCCGGCTCTGGGCGACCTGAAGCTCACTCTGATAGCTTTCGGCAATACGATTTAGCTCTTCGAACATCAGCCGTTGATATTCGGCCATTTCGCCGCGCAGTCGAACGGCTTGAATGTGATCCGGTCCCAGGCGAGCCGATATATCGGCCTCGATCTTCGAAGCCTCAAGATACTTTTTGCGCAGATCGTTGGAAATCGAGTTATCAAGAACGTCGGTTACGATCGCATCCGTACGCTTGTTGTCGATGATTGATTTGACGCGCTCATATTTCGCCTGTGCTTTTGCCGTTTCGGCTTGCGCAGTAATAAGCTGTGTCGTCAATTCCGAGAGCTGCTGATCGCTGAGGAGCTGGTATTGTCCGCCAGTGCTGACGAGCCCTTTCGCCGTACGGAACTTCTGGACCGCAAGGTCTGAATCAAGTGCCTTTTGGCGCAGTTCATCTATCCGTTCCTGGAGCCAGTCACTCGCGCGGCGCGTCGCCTCGTATTTCGAGTTCAGCTTATCCACGAGGTAGGCGTCCGCAATTGCACCTGCAATGTTTGCTGCCAGATCCGGCGAAGTTGAGGTGTAGCTTATGGACAGAGCGTATGTGCGTCCCACGCGCTCGACATCCATATTGGAAACGATTTTGTCAGACGCCGCCCGTCGTTTAGCGTCCATATCATCGGCATCGACATCCGCGCTCGCAAACCATTTACGGAAATTGAGCATTGAACGAAGCATGGCGATTGGCGAGCGGTCCGGCGAGGTAAAGGCCGGATTGTCCAGCAACTTTAGCTTATCTATGACAGCCAAGCTGATCGTGTCAGACTTGAACAGCTCGACTTCGCTCAACACCGATGCATCATCCTCTACGGGAACGCCGGCGTTGGAAAGTTGGCTCAGAAGTTCGCTGTTGCCGCGGTCGATAAGCACGCTCGTTGCTGCAGTATATTTCGGAACTGCAGTGACAATATAAACAATTCCTAATACAAGGAAGGCAACTGCTGCAATCGCAACCGGTCGCCATTGACGTGCGGCGATTGCGATCAGCTTTTCAACGTCGATAGTGTCTCTTGACTCAGAGTGTTCCCACTCTTCGTTTGCGTATGCCGGGACCTTATCTGGCGAAAGCAATCCGAGACCTCCATTAAGTTGAGTCATATCAGGTAAAGGGTCTGTAGGTGCGCTTTATCAAATGCTTCCAGGAAGCCAATCGAAAGTGGGCGCACGCTACATGAAGGAGTAGCGTCAATCAATGTTTAAGCTCAAGCCGAGACAAAGCGCCCCGGCTTCAATGCCGTCAATTCGCATCAGGCCGCATTGACAACGTGTTTGCGCGGCGGTGATTTCTAGTGACTATCTTAGCATCCGGCAACGCCGCTGTGACACCCCAACTTGTCTGAATTTTATGAGAGGAATTTAGCTTTTTCTCACTGTCTGCACGTAGACTAGGCATGTATTGATGGATGGGTGATCGATTCCGTTCTCAGTGGAAGCCTGTAGTCCGTACTCATTGTTAAGCCAATCTGGAGATATGTCGAGGTCGTGCGCAGGATAATGGTGGATATCTATAGTGTTAGGCTGGCGCATATTGTTGTTATCTCTCTTCCAAGGTTGCGAATCTATTTTAACTATTCGTTAACCTGCATCTACCATCTGCAGAAGTTGTGAGGCTGTTTTATGCACGCAGTAAGCTCCAACTACGGTACGGGGTCTCGAGGATCAAAATAGAATGTCGAATTCCCACGTGAAGCGCCATCAAAGCTTTATAAAGCCGACTTTATTTGGGGTGTTTCAGAAGCTCATTGGTAAAGGCAGGGCCCTGCCGGCGGTCCGCGAGCAAACTCGGCAAAGGCTCCATTTCGATCCGGCTGACTTCTCTGTTATCTACGCTATTGGTGACGTGCATGGCTGCCACAGCAAGCTTCTTGAAGCAAAACAGAAGATATTCGACGATTTTTCGAGATATACGGGCACCGCACTAATAGTAATGCTTGGAGATTACGTAGACCGCGGCGTCTCTTCTAAAGATGTTATCGAGCACCTTAGCAGGCCAACCCCAGCCAATATTAAGCAAGTCGCGTTATGCGGTAATCACGACGACGCGTTTCTGCGATTGCTTGAGGAGCCGGATCTGCTTCCGAGCTGGTATCGCTTCGCTGGCTCGGAAACGCTGAAATCATACGGGATCGACGTCGCCTATTTGCTGAAGCATGGCGACAATGGGGCGGTCGAGCGTGCAATCAACGATGCCGTACCAGCTCACCACAGAAAATTATTGGCTGAAATGCCGTCAATGCTCACTGTGGGAGATATCGTTTTCGTGCATGCCGGGATCCGGCCGGGTATTGCTCTGCCTGAGCAACGAGACCGTGATCTATTCTGGATTCGCGAACCCTTTCTGACGCGAGGCCCCGAGCTGCCTTTGCTTGTGGTGCATGGTCATACGCCTGTTGCTCAACCGTTTTTTGGTAATGGGCGCATCGCCATCGACACCGGCGCGTTCGCCACGGGTAGGTTGACTGTGCTGCGCATCGTGAACCGTCAAGCGGTCTTGCTGAACTGAAGTGGCGGGTTGCCTCAGGGCAGTTTGTCAGGATTGAAGCCGAACCAGGTGAGTGAGCCCTTCTTGTTGGCTGGCAATTGTGTGGCGGCCTGCTTCACATAGGGCAGCAGGGCAGCGCTGATTCTGGTTAATGCCGGCGCGACTTTCCGTGAATCTCCAAGCTTCAGGAGAAGGCTGACGTCGCTTTGGACCGTGGTTCGCGCATTTTCAAGCGTTGCTACGTTCAGATGGTTCCAGAAATAGACGCGGGCGAGAAGGGCGAGTTCGTCGGCGGGGGCGAGCCGGGCTGACATCGTCATCAGCCGGGCAATTGATTTTGGCTCTTGCGCGATTACGGCACGAACGATCGCAAGCCTGAGCCAGAGATTGCTGTCGGTTGGCATGCAGGAGACGGCGTGGCGCATGTATCGCTCGGCGTCGTCTGCAGCCTTGGCCCAGGCCTCGTAGCCCGTGATCTCGTTTGCCGTGTCCAGCCTGTTCAGCACGAGTGTGGTGCCTGCCATGACGATATCTGAGCGGCAATAGTTGCCGGAGACGATCGTGTCGGTGTTGGCTGCCGTCCTGGCGACCGTTTCAGAGCTGATCTGTCCGGATTGTTCAAGTCTCTCCGCAACGAGAAAGATATCAGCAAAGCGCGCTGACTGCCTGATATCGGCAACTGCAAAGGCCAGCAATGCAATGCCCGTCAGAATAAAAAGGACAGATAGGGGAGAGGGAAGTGACAGCGCAACCGGGGCCGTGGCCCTTCGCCGCGTTTGTCCGCTTGCCTTGGCGCGCTGAGACATGTCCTACCGGTCCGACCTACTGCAGGAACGATCGGCTCCACTGCCGGCAACGACTCGCGCGAGATAGGAGCTTTTCTTTAAATGTTGAAAGGAAAGGAGAGGCCGAACGGCCTCTCTGATAGCATTACGTGAATTTTGGAAGCGGACTAGATGCTGCCGCTGACAGAATTGTTGATTATAATCGTAAAATTACCGCCGCCTGAAGCGCCCGTCTGGAGCGAACCCACGCCTGAAGCATTCGTCTGGAGCGAACCTCCGCCCTGAGTGGCGCCGCCGTCATCTGCGCCACCAGCCGGTCCGCCCAAACCTGATGCACCAGGACCGCTGATATCACCGCCACCTGCAGGGCCTGCGCCCGCGCCGCCGAGTGCTGCAACAGCGGTCTGGCTGGTCAGCGAAGCTTCAAATGCTGTGCGGAAGCTACCGAGCGCCGGGTTGCTGACGATTGCTGCTGCGACAGCTGCCGCAATCTCGTCGGCGAGATCAGAGTGCTGCGGACGGCAAACGTTGACGGCGCGCCCAAGGCCGGCGCCGATAGCTGCTCTTTGAGCATCCGTTGTTGCTGGGTTGGCTGCCAGCGTCAGCAGCGTTGCCGTGACGTTCGTTTCGGTTGCTGCAAGATCGCGAACCGAGCCAGTGAGCACGCTGTCGGACGGATTGCCCGTGAGAATGCTTGCCGGCGTCGCGTTAAAGGCGCCCATCTGCGAGCCGCTTGCCGCGCCAGGACCCGAAAAGCAGTTGCCTGCAAAGGACGAGGTCGCAAAGCAAAGGGCGCCGAATGCGAAGACAGCCGTACCTTTCAATATATTCTTCCCTGCTTTTACCATTCCCAGCCTCCAAAGATAACGGAGCTTATAACATAAACTCCGATGAGCACCAGTCCGTTCAATGTGAGGTGATCGAAGTATCGTTTAATATATTTAATTTCCAAGATCCTGGACTGCGTCGCGGGTATCGAGGGCATCGTTAGAAACGCCTCTGACCGTAGATGTAACCGAGTTCAGAATGTCGAGGAACTTCACGAGCTCAACAGTGTGTGCGTTGGAGATATACATGACGTCCTTGTCCGTCATGCGGAACTCCTGAACTGCGAAAAGGGTCGCCGGATCGCGCAGGTTCGCCCGGAAGATGACCGGCACCTGGTCGCTCTTAAAGCGGCTGGTGTCGATATTCAGGCGTTGAAGAGTGCTGCGGTCGACCTTTCGATAGACCACGACTTCGCGCGGATCTGCACGCGAATCGAGGAGACCGCCAGCCTTCGCCATGGCTTCGCCAAGGGTCAGGTTCGAATCCTCGAAGTCGATGCGGTTGTTGATGCCGGATGCGCCAAGTGCGATGAAGGTTCGGCGCTCATGCTCGACCGAAACAGTGTCGCCCGGCGCGAGGTAGATGTTTTCGGATGGGTTCTTCAGCAGTGTTTCGTAAGCGATGGTTGCCGTTTTACCGCGACGCTGCAGCGTGACGTTGGTCTCGATATTGGGAGTCGTGAGGCCGCCTGCCTCGGAGATCGCGTCAAGGATACGATCTCCGGCCGGCGAAAGAACGATCTTTTGTGGATCATTGACGTCGCCGACGACGGCTACTTCCGAAGAGCGGCTGGTGGTGGTCGTAAGAACGACCTGAGGCTCGATCGCGCGGCTCGCCAGCTTGTCTTCGATGTCCTGCTCGATTTCTTCCTTCATGCGACCGGCAGCGGGAACGCGGCCTGCGTAGGGAATGCTGATCGTGCCAGCCTTGTCGATCGTCTGCTGCGGCAGGGTGATGTAGTTGCCGGGGCGGCTGCCCGCGTCGGATGGGATGAAAAGACCGCCCGACTGAGCTTCGAAAATTGAAACCTGCACGACGTCGCCGAAGCCGAGCGGGATGTCCGGAGCACCCCCGCGACCGCCGCCGAATCCAGTCCGCAGAGAGCTCGACGGGATCTTATCGAAATAGGGCAGAATCCCCTTGTTAAGATCGATCAGAACGTAGTCAATTCCAACCTTTCGCTCTGGTGTCGTGACCTTAATTGCTGCAGCGCGGTCGATATCCGTATGGTCCGGACCGGACCTAGGGAGAGAAGTGCAGCTGGAAAGCACGATCAGCATCGATACAATGATGCCGCCGCGTCGAGTTACAGGAATGCCCATCATGACCCTACTTGGTAATAGCACTAAAACTGTCTAGCCCGCTCACAACTTCAATGACAAGTAAATATCCGACTCTGTCAGATACTGCATACCTAACAGAAGGTTATTGTGGCAATAGCGCAACATGGATTGTCCCATTTATGGTAAATTAGAGAGAGTTGATACGTTAAGATTCTGTGGTAATTCGCATGCAACCCAAACGAATATTCTGATGTTCTTTAGTGGCGATTTTATGGGCAGCCAGCCTTCAAATCGTCATATTTCAAGGATCTCCGCTGAATGCTCGATTCTTAAGCCGGATGGAAGATCTTTCCTGTTCTCGCCGACCCTTTCTTCGCGCCCGCAGCAAATGGARATAACTGTCGCAAGAAATGCCATGAAAAAAATGGCAAAACCGGGTATTTGAATCGAGAAATCGACGGCGGAATGAGCCGCCGTCAACAAGGTGCCAGCGCAACCCAAAATTGAATAATGTCTCAGCCGACGGCGAGCCTGATAGCCACTCCAGAAGGCCCGCATGAGCACGAAAAAGATCAGGCAGGTGACGAGCGGGAATATTACTCCGAGAGTCAGAAAGCCTTCGAGATAGGAGCTATGAGCCCTGTCCACGATGCCGCCAATTCCGCAATCGGGTGTCCGGTAGGCCGAAAAGACGGTGCGGAATGTGCCGAAGCCCGTTCCCTGAAACCAATTCTGTGAGAGGGCATGCATCGTATCGGACCAGACGCAGAAGCGATCGTCATCAGTGCCTCGCTGGTCTGCACGCAGGATGGCTCTTCCGCCGAAAATAGCGGCGAAAACGATAATAAGGGCGATCGCACTGGCGGCCGTTAACCAATTTCGGGTCACAGAGCTGCCCGCTTGAGGAAGCAGCCTGGAGCGTCTGCTCTTCCACTGGCGGGCGAGATAGGGGAGGTAGAAGATCGAGCCAAGGCCTGTTGTAAACAGTCCGGCACGAGACTGGGTAAGCATCAGCGCGGTCAGGCAGGAGAGGCTGAGGCCAGCAAAAAGCCAGAAACCGAGGCCCTCCTTGAAACTGCCTGATGGCGCGGATGAAAAGCCGAAATAGGCGCGGCCATTTTCCGAAGCAAATGTTGCAAGTATCAGAAAACTCAGCCCCAGGAAGGTCGCTGCCGTGTTGCGGTTGACGAAGACTGCAGTGAGGCTGTCGAGATAATAGCGCTTGCTTTCAGTCAGCAACATCTTCGGAAACAGCAGGAACTGGCCAAGCCCGAAGAGCGAGATCAAACCTGCGCCAACAGCAAGCACCATCAGGATACGGCGCGCCCGCTTGTCCGTATCTGCAACGATGAGGCCGGTCAAAAACGTCATGACAGGCAGCGCTATGTACAGGAGCGAAGTGAGTGTGTCGGCTGGCGCGACTGATATAGTGTCTCTCGATGCGCCGGCGAGCGCGTTTACATCCTTCCAGATCGGATTGATGAGGGATGGCCACGGGATACGCACGGTCTGCATGACGATCCAGACCGAGGTAACGATAAAGAGAAGCAGCGCCCATACGAAGACCCAGTGAGCACGCCGGGGCTCACCGAAAAGCAGGAGTGCCCCAAGGCTCAGCGCGAACATGCAGATCGCGACGGCCGCGAAAGGCGTTGCATCGACCAGACCGAACGGAATGACAGCAGCCAGCACCACCGTGCTGTAGAGGCCGGCAAGTATGGTCTTCAATCTATCAGTCACAGCCGCGGCCAAACTTTGAAAGGTCGGCCGCCCCTCCGGCGCCGCTGTGCTTGTCTCTGCAAGAATTCCGCGACTTTTGCAACCCTGCGCCATTCTGGTTCGACAATCGCCCCAGAATTGGTGGGGGCCCATTCGATCGCCTCCAAAAAACGCACTTCGTTAAAATTGTTGGGAACGATTTAAAAGGATCGAGAATGCTCCCTCCGTATGTTCCCCGTCATTGGCTGGAGCTGAATAGAACTTCGACCAAGGATCAAAAGCCGGATTTCAACCGGCATGAACATTTGACCGCGTTGCGGTCGTCGAAACGGGGTACGAAAATGTTTAAGCACGCACTGATTACAGCGGTGACGCTTGCATCTCTGTTTGCGGTTCAGACCGCGCAGGCGGCCGGTCCAGGCGGTATTGCCCGCGGATTGAAGACAGCGCCGGCATTCAGTTATATTTCTGAAAAGCGCCGAACTACGGCACCTTTCGCGCATGTGATGTTCTGCGCGCAAAATCCCAACGAGTGCGCGGCACGCGGCGGAGCTTCGGAGGTTTCGCTGAGCGCGTTCGCAAGCAAGCAGCTTCGATCGGTCAATGCCTCGGTCAACCTCTCGATCCGCCCGGTCAATGACCGCTCTGATCAGGGCGATGTCTGGCAGGTGAATGTGAAATCCGGTGACTGCGAGGATTTTGCGCTGACGAAGCGTGATCATCTCATCGCCATGGGGTGGTCGCCGAAGGCGCTGCGTATCGCCGTCACCAAGACGCCCTATGGCGAAGGCCACGCTGTTCTCGTGGTCAAGACCGATCAAGGCGATCTGGTGCTAGACAACCGCTCAAACGCGATCAAGGGCTGGAAGGATACGGATCTTCGCTGGCTGATGATCCAGTCGGGCGACAACCCGCGGGTATGGTACGAACTTTGATTGAACTCTGCCGTCGCAGACGAAACGGCAGCATAAGTGGTTTTGAGCGGAGTCGTTCGTTTCTTATCAAGAACATGGATAGAGTGACGCACATTGCGTCACATYTCAGGTTCTCTGAAGAACGCATCACTTTCCCCGGGCACAAGCTCTAGCGGCCAAATCCGATTGCGCGCACCACTGCGGTGGATCTCCGAATAGGCGGGCATGCTGGAAAGCAAGGTTTCGGCGAGCGCCGCACCAAGGTCGCGTAGCGACATGCGGAAGCAGGTGAGCGTCGGCTGCAGGAACTTGGCGCGAGGTTCCTCGCGGAAGCCGATGACGGCGAGATCGCGGCCCGGAACGATGCCGGCTTCGACCAGGCGGCGGTAAAGGCCGATCGCCATCAGTTCGTAGATCAGGATGATCGCCGTCGGTTTGTCTTCTATCAACAGCAACTCGTCGCCGGCCTGGTAGCCACCCTGTTCGCTTGATTTCACGCGGATCACGAGCTCCGGATCATATTCGATCCCATGCTTTTCCAAAGCCCTTCGATAGGCGCCCACGAAGACATAGCCGAGATTGATTTCGCCTGACGGTGCGGCAATCGCGATGCGGCGATGCCCCTTGGCGACGAGTCGATCGACGGCGCAGGTCGCGACGCCTTCGAAATCAAGGTCGATCCAGGTGAAATTACCGCCGCCGGAAGAGCTGCGACCGAGTGCGACGAAGGGAATCTTCGCCTTGACGAGCAGATCGATACGTTTGTCGATGCGTTGAGTTGCAGAGATGATCATGGCATCGACGACACGGCGCGCCACCATGCGCTTCAGATATTCGTAGGGGTCTTCGTCGCTGGGGCAGGGGAGCATGACGAGATCGAGCTTATGTCGCGAGAGCACGCTCTGCAGCCCGCCGGTGACGCCGAGGAAGAAGTTGTCGCTGTTTTCGACCGTCTCCTTGCTGGACTCAATCATCAGGCCGATGACGTTGGTCGTCCCCTGACGAAGGCTGCGGCCGGATTGATTGGCGACATAACCGAATTCTTCGGCAGCAGCCAGCACTCGCTTGCGCGTCTCCTCGTTGACATCGGCCTTGCCGTTCAGCGCACGCGAAACCGTCCCGATCGATATATCGAGATGTTCTGCGAGCTGGCGGATACCCTTCATCTGAGCGATCTTTCTTCGGATGCGATCATCTCATCTTATTGCCATGGGAAAACGTTTACGGAAAGCATTTGCCATGAAGGCGGAATGTATTTTTGCATGCTCCAAAAAAAATCTTGTTGCTGCATTGCCGAAGGTTTTGCCTAAGCGCCCGTTCGCATTGTGATTTTTCGCAGCATTTTGTCGAAATGCACTGGCATTGACAGCAGTAAACGTTTCCGCTTAGTATCGTAAACGTTTACGGAAGGCGTTTCGGGAGGAATCTGAAGCGCACCGCTGGAGGAAATCGTGAAATTGAATGCCGTTCTGTGCGGGTGCGGAGCTATGTCTAAAGGCTGGCTGCGTGCTATCAAGGAAACGCCTGATCTTGCCGAGGCAATCGAGGTCGTCGGCCTGGTCGACGTCAATCCCGCTGCTGCCGAGAAACTTGCCGAGGAATTCGGCTTGAGCGCGGCTCGCATCGGCACTGATCTCGCTGCCGTCATCGCCGAAGCCAAGGCGGATATCGTCTTGGACGTCGTTATCCCGACCGCACGTTTTGATGTCGTGTCAATGGCCATGAAGGCCGGCTGCCACGTGCTGAGCGAAAAGCCGATGGCGACTTCGCTTGCCGAAGGCGCCGCACTCATCGATCTCGCAGCCGAAACTGGCAAGATCCATGCCATCATTCAGAACCGTCGCTTCATTTCCGGTGTGCGCCGCCTGCGTCGCTTCGTCCAAAGCGGTGCGATCGGCGAGCTGACCGGTATTCATTGTGACTTCTTCATCGCTCCGCATTTTGGCGGCTTCCGTGAAGAGATGGACAATGTCCTGCTGCTCGACATGGCGATCCACACTTTCGACGCCGCCCGCTACGTGGCCGGCAAGAAGCCGCTCGCCGTCTATTGCGTCGAGCGCAATCCGAAGGGTTCCTGGTATCGCCACGGCGCCTCTGCCAATGCAACTTTCGAATTTTCCGACGATGTCGTCTTCACCTATCGCGGCTCCTGGTGTGCCGAAGGCGAGCGCACGAGTTGGGAAAGCCAATGGCGGATCGTCGGCACAAAGGGCATGCTGACCTGGGACGGTGAGGATGGCTTCAAGGCCGCCGTTTCGGGTAACGAGCCCGGTCTGCTTCATGGTTTTTCATCCGTCGAGGTTCCCGCACCCGAGCGTGCCGAAGAAACCCACGGTCATGCCAGCGTAATCGCAAGCTTCGTTGAGGCGATCCGCACCGGCAAACGGCCGGAGACGGCCAGTTCCGATAATATCAGAAGCCTCGCCATGGTCTTCGGTGCGATCGAGAGCGCCAAGACCGGGCGTCGCGTTGAAATTTCAGCATAAGGATTAGATGACGTGAGCAACCCCGCCAAAGCCATTCGCATCGGTACCATGGTCAGCGCCTCTAAGGGCGGCGCCGACAAGCGCATTGCCCAGATCGCCCATATGGGTTTCGAAAGCTTCGAGCCCTTCTTCTGGCAGACCACCAACGGCCAGGATCTCGCCGAACTCGGTAAACGCAGCGTGGAGGCGATCGGCGATCGCGACATCACGATTTCAACACTCGGCATGTTCGGCAATCCGCTCGAAGAAACCGAGATGGACCTGCAGACGCTGCAGGGCTGGAAGGACTGCATCGACAACGCTCATCACTTCGGCGCCACTTGCGTTGCCGGCTTCACCGGTCGCATCCGCAACAAGCCGCTGACTGAGAGCCTGCCGCGTTACAAGCAGGTCTGGAGCGAACTCGCCAAGCGCGCCGCCGACAAGGGGATCAAGATCGCCTTCGAAAATTGCGCCATGGATGGCAACTGGGCGACCGGCGACTGGAACATTGCCCATAATCCCGATGCCTGGGAGCTGATCTTCAACGCGACGCCCGACGACAATATCGGCCTGGAATGGGAGCCGTGCCATCAGATGGTCTATCTGATCGAGCCGTTGCCGCAGATCCGCAAATGGGCCAGCAAGATCTTCCACGTCCACGGCAAGGATGCGACCATCCGCTGGGATGTGATCAAGGAACACGGCATCTTCGGCAAGGAAAAGTTCGTCTTCATGCGCACGCCGGGTTTCGGCGACAGCAACTGGACCGACATCATCTCCGAACTGCGGCTTGCCGGCTGGTCCGGCTCCATCGATATCGAAGGCTGGCATGACCCAGTCTATCGTGACGCCCTGGAAATGACCGGRCAGGTCTATGCGCTGAACCATCTGAAACATGCCCGGGGCGGCGATTTCGTCGTCGATCCGGTATGAGTGAATATGGTCGGCGTGGAGGAAATCGCCGACCATTTTAATGGATAACCACAAAGGAGGAGAACCATGGCTATCCGGAAATCCGTAATTCTGGGCGCGCTGGCGCTCGCAGGCGTCTCGCTCTTCGGCCTGTCTGCCAAGGCGGAAGACGTCAAGCTGACGCTCTGGTCGCTGGACAAGGACACCCAACCGGCGCCGAACCTGGTCAAGGAATTCAACGACCAGCATAACGGCATCACCATCGAATATCGCCTGATCCAGTTCGATGACGTCGTCACCGAAGCGATGCGCGCCTATGCCACCGGTCAGGCGCCGGACATCATCGCCGTCGACAATCCCGAGCACGCGCTGTTTTCATCGCGCGGCGCCTTTCTTGATCTCACCGACATGATCAAAAGCTCGAAGGTCATCAAGCCCGAAAACTACTTCCCCGGACCACTGAAGTCGGTCGAGTGGGACGGCAAATATTTCGGCGTGCCGAAGGCGACGAACACGATCGCGCTCTACTACAACAAGGACATGTTCAAGGCGAAGGGCCTCGATCCGAACAAGCCGCCGCAGACCTGGGACGAACTTGTCGAGGATGCTCGCAAGCTGACCGACCCGGCCAAGAACGTCTATGGTCTCGCCTTCTCGGCCAAGGCCAACGAGGAGGGTACCTTCCAGTTCCTCCCCTGGGCCCAGATGGGCGGCGGCAGCTACGAGCATATCAATGCTGACGGCGCGGTGAAGGCGCTCGGAATCTGGAAGACGATCATCGACGATAAGCTCGCGTCTCCCGATACGCTGACCCGCGGCCAGTGGGATTCGACCGGCACCTTCAATTCCGGCAATGCGGCTATGGTGATCTCGGGTCCGTGGGAACTCGACCGCATGCTGCAGGAAGCGAAATTCGACTGGGGCGTCACCCTGCTTCCGGTTCCCAAGGAAGGGGCTGAACGCTCCTCGGCCATGGGCGACTTCAACTGGGCGATCTTCGCGACCAGCAAACATCCCGCCGAAGCCTTCAAGGCGCTCGAATATTTCGCCTCGCAGGACGACAAGATGTTCAAGAACTTCGGCCAGCTTCCAGCCCGTTCCGACATCTCGATCCCCGAGAGTGGCCAGCCGCTGAAGGATGCCGCCCTCAAGGTCTTCCTCGAACAGCTGAAATACGCCAAGCCGCGCGGCCCGCATCCGCAATGGCCGAAGATATCGAAGGCGATCCAGGACGCCATTCAGGCAGCGCTGACCGGCCAGATGAGCCCGAAGGACGCGCTTGACCAGGCGGCCGACAAGATCAAGGCTGTGTTAGGCTAGTTAGCGTCGAGCCAGCCGCTCGCTCTCTCTTCTCCCCAGCGGGGAGAGGATGCCCGAAGGGCAGATGAGAGGGGGGAAGAGTGAAGCGACGAGCGTTCTGAGCGCTAGTGAAGAACAGGAAACGCCGAACTCGCCGCCCCCTCATCCAGCTGCCGCCACCTTCTCCCTGCTGGAGAGAAGGGGAAACCAGCGGCGCATCATCCACCGATGGCACATGGCCATCCAACCATTTCCTCCCGGCAGGGGCCGTCTTCCGCATCATGCGCCAGGCGGCCCCGTTCGGAGCAACGGAGGACTCATGAAGAGGATCCTGACGAGCGTCAGGGACGGCCGCGGTTTCGATATCATGCTGGTCGCATTTCCCCTTGGCTTTCTGTTCCTGATGGCGGGACTGCCGCTCATCTACAATGTCGTGATGAGTTTCCAGGAGGTCGACATGTTCAGCCTCGGGACCTTCTCGCGTCCCTTTGTCGGCTTCAAGAATTACACCGACCTCTTCGCGCAGCCGGAAACACTGCCGATCCTCTATAATACCGTCATCTTCGTCGTCGGCTCTATTGCCGGCCAGTTCCTGATCGGCTTCGGCCTAGCGCTGTTCTTCTGGGTCAATTTTCCCGGCGCCTCGTGGATGCGCGGCCTGTTTCTTGTCTCCTGGATCATGCCCGGCCTCGTCGTCGGCGCCATCTGGAACTGGATCCTGTCCGGCGATTTCGGCGTGCTGAATTTCATCCTCAAGGAAAGCGGCATCATCTCCGCCAACATCTTCTGGCGCTCGGACCCGCATTATTCGCTCTACGCCGTCATCATCGCCAATATCTGGCTCGGCACCTCGTTCAACATGATCCTGCTGTCCGTCGGCCTCGCCGGCATTCCGGCCGATCTCTACGAAGCTGCCGAACTCGACGGCGCCAATGTCTGGCAGCGTTTCTGGACGATCACCCTGCCGATGATGCGTTCGACCATCGGCGCCATCGTCTCGCTCGGCCTGATCTTCACGCTACAGCAGTTCGACCTTTTCGCCGCGATCACGTCGGGCGGACCGAACAATTCATCGAACGTCACGCAATACTGGGCCTGGGATCTCTCCTTCCGGCAATATGACTTCGCCAAGGGCGCAACGATCTCCGTCATCATGATCGTCTTCGTCATGTTCGCGTCCGTCGTCTATGTCAGGTCCACACGCCACGAGGTACGCGGATGAATACGACGAACCGCGACCGCCTGATGCTCGCAATCTCGATCGTGATGGCGGCGATCTATCTCTTCCCGCTCTACTGGATGTACATTACGGCGCTGAAAAGCGGCTCGGAAATGTTCGCGACGCCGCCGAGCTTCTGGCCGGCAGCACCCCAATGGGGCACCTATGCCTATGTCTGGGAAAGCCGCGACATGGGCCTCTATCTCTGGAATTCGCTGGTCATCGCCCTGGGTTCCGTTACGCTGATCACCCTGCTCGGTATCGGCTGCGCCTATGTGCTCGCCAGATACCGCAACGCCTGGGTCGACGTCGGCCTGTTCCTGATCCTGATGCTGCAGGTTCTGCCGGCCTCGCTGATGATCACGCCGATCTTCGTGGGCTTCTCGCAGATCGGCATGCTTTCCTATCCGCGCCTTGCCGTCATCATCGCGATCGCGGCAAAGCACATGCCCTTCTTCGTCGTCCTGGTGCGCGCCACTTTCATGAGCGTTCCCCAGGAACTGGAGGAGGCGGCCCTCGTCGACGGCAATTCCCGCGTCGGCGCCTTCTTCAACATCGTGCTGCCGCTTGCCCGCAACGGCATCCTCGTCAGCGCCATCCTGATCTTCATGCAGGCCTTCGGCGAATTCGTCTATTCGAAGTCGATGATCCAGGCGGCCGAGCTTCAGCCAGCAAGCGTCGGCCTCAACTCCTTCATGGGGCCGAACACCAACGAGTGGAACAACATCATGGCCTACGCCACGATGTATGTGACGCCGATCCTTGCCATCTTCGTTCTCTTGCAGCGCCGCATCGTATCCGGCCTCACCTCTGGAGCCCTCAAATGACCACACAGATCGAGCTCAGCGGCGTCAACAAATATTACGGCGCCTTCCATGCCCTGAAGAACATCGACCTGTCGATCGCCAGGGGTACCTTCGTCGCGCTCGTTGGCCCCTCGGGCTGCGGCAAGTCCACGCTGCTGCGCTCGCTTGCCGGCCTCGAAAGCATTTCGACCGGCGATCTCAGGATCGCCGGCGAGCTGATGAACGGCGTGCCGCCGCGCAAGCGCGATGTCGCCATGGTCTTCCAGTCCTATGCTCTCTATCCCCATATGACGGTCGAGGAAAACCTGACCTACAGCCTGCGCATCCGCGGCACCGCAAAAGCGGAAGCCAAGAAGGCGGCCGAGGACGTGGCGGCGACGACAGGTCTTTCGCATCTCCTGAAGCGCTATCCGCGCGAGCTCTCGGGCGGTCAGCGCCAGCGTGTCGCCATGAGCCGCGCCATCATCCGCCATCCCAAGGCCTTCCTGTTCGACGAGCCGCTCTCCAATCTCGACGCCGCGCTGCGTGTTCACATGCGCAAAGAAATCCGGGCGCTGCACGACCGGCTGAACGCAACTTTCGTTTACGTCACGCACGACCAGGTCGAAGCGATGACGATGGCCGACCATGTGGTGGTGATGCGCGACGGCATCATCGAACAGCAGGGTGCGCCGCTTGATCTTTACGACCGGCCGGCAAACCGCTTCGTTGCCGGCTTCATCGGTTCGCCGGCGATGAATTTCATTCCCGCGATCGTCGGGGATGACGGAAAGAGCCTGGTCCTGGATTTCGGCGCAGTGAAGCAGACGCTTGCGATAGCACGCGCCGTCGAGCCGGGCCGTAAGCTCGTCGCGGGCATCCGGCCGGAGCATATCGAGGTCGTTGCACCCGGCCACGGCAGCTTCGACGTACCGATCGCCTTCGTCGAATCGACCGGTTCGTCGACCTTCATCGTCGCGGCGACTCAGCCGGAACTGACGATCGTCGAGTCGCGGCGCGACAGGGTCAAGGCCGGAGAGACAATCGGGCTTTCGGTCGATCCGGCGCAGGTACATCTCTTCGATGAAACGAGCGGCGTCAGAATTTGAGATCTGGTTTCGGTCTGATTGGTTCCCGCAGCAGCCTAATGCGGGACACCGCGCGATCATGACTTATCAGGGATAGATCTGATTGCCATATTCTCGGCCGCCATTATCGTCGGCCGAGCCATTGCCGCGCTTATCGAGCGAGCGAAGCCGGCGCAGCTTGCTTAACTGCCACCTCCGTATCGTGCGGTCGCTCGCTAGAGTTTGCCCATACGGCCACAGCAAGTCCTGCGACGATAAAGTAGGGCAGTTTGCTTGAAAGCCTGAGCTTGCCGGAAACGACATTGCCGCGGGTGCATTCAAAGCCGGACACTTCTGGGGTCATCAGTACCTGTCTCGTGTGAATATCACGTCGCAAACATAGTACATGCAACGATTCGAATGAACCCCCAGATTAGGGGATATACAAGAAGTTGCCAACATCAGGTAGATCAGTGTCCGCCCTGATGGCCCGAACCCTCACCAAGGTCGATTTTGCGCAGGATGAAGGCGAGCGGCAAAACTGCGAGCGATAACCACATCAGCGTGTGGAAAACGTCGATATAGGCGAGATAACTCGCCTGGGACAAACTGCAGAGGATCGCCGGCTTCGACGCTGGATATCTGTCGCTGTCGATCGAAGCGCGATAATGATGTCTGTGATGGGAAAATGTCAGACCCAACAAGCGAGCGCATCATGATCAACCGTTACATCAAACCTCGGGACGAAGCGCTGACATCGGATGACCTCGCCACATGCCAGAATGTGCTGGATGTGTTGAAGGCCGAGTTCGGGCTTGCCGATGACGACGAAGATGTGGCCCGTTCGGCCGCGATCATCATCGAGCTCTACCGTCAGGGCGTGCATGACGAGGAGCGATTGAAGACGCTTGTCTTTGCCACGCGCGGCAAGATCTGAAGCCAGCACGTTTTCAATGTGGATGGATCGATTTGGTTTGCCATCCGCCCAAATCCCAGCTCTACCGCGCGGCATCAAAGCCTGCTCTTGCGATCGAACCCCGCAGGCGCTGCTGCTAACCCGCCCGCATCAGGAGGTCTTATGAGAAGTTTGATTTTAGCGGCTGCCCTCTTTGTCCCCACGGCTGCCTTTGCTCTCGACGCCGTGGAGGTCAATGCCCGCGACCATTCCTGCCGCGAGCTCGCGCAGATTATCCACCAGAAAAAGGCTGTCTTTGTTCGCATGGGCATCGGAGGCCGGAGCTTCCGTTACCCGCCTGCGCGATGCCGGCTGGGCGACAAATATGATGTTGCAAGGGTACGCGCCGCCAATGGGGAAATATGCGTGCTCGACTACGAGTGCGTTTACGACCCGCAATCCTTCTACAACCGCTTCCCCAAGTAATGCTTTCTATCGCTCTGCCGCTGCGGCGTAGACGACCTGAAGCTCCATCTGTACCGCATCCATGAACAGGGCGGCCTGCCGCGATAGTTCGTGATCGCTGCAACCCTGTTCTCTTAAATTGGCCGCAAACCCGGCCATCTCCGACCGCCAGAAGCGGTTGGCGGCCTCGCCGTGAAGGTTCTGAAGGGCCTCGGCGCAGCGCCTGATATCGGCTGTGCGTCGGTCGGCGGGAAACTGCAGAAGCGGCATGCTATCTCCGTCATTGCTGGGCGAATCGCCAAGTGTCCCGCAGAATGGCTGTGAGTTCTTCACAAGTAGTGAAGCCGATCGCGAAGACACGACTCTTCAAATGCTGCCCGTTCGTTCGATGGCACCCGACATCACCGAAAATTGACAGGATGCACTCTGGCAGCACTCGCCGTCGCGCCAAGCTATTATGTTAGAGTTCTCGGCATAACGCAGTGATGGGAAGTGATGATGCTGACAACACTTGCGATGCTTGCGAGCCTGTCCGGCGCTGCCGCCACGATCGCGCAATCCAGTCAAAACGAAGTCGATGTCGAGTTGGTGCTCGCCGTCGATACGTCCCGTTCGATGGATTACGAAGAGGTCCGCATCCAGCGCGAGGGCTATGTCGAGGCGTTGCGGCACAAGGAGTTCCTCGACGCCGTAAAGGGAGGGCTGACCGGGCGGATCGCTGTCAGCTATTTCGAATGGGCCGGCTATGTCGTGCCCGGCTCCGTCATCGACTGGCAGGTGATCGAGACGGAGAAAGATGCGCTGGATTTTGCCGACAAACTGGAAGCGCGGCCGATTGCTACCCAGCGCCGTACATCCATATCCGCAGCGATCGTTCAAGGCGCGTCGCTGCTTGCCGCAAGCCCCTATAAGGGGAATCGCGAGGTGATCGACGTCTCGGGCGACGGTCCCAACAATTCCGGCGACCCCGTCACTCCTGCACGCGATGCGGCTCTGGAGGCGGGCATCGTCATCAACGGACTGGCCATCATGCTGCGACCATCCGATGTGCCCGAGGGACTCGACAAATATTACGGCGACTGCGTGATCGGCGGCCCCGGCTCCTTCGTCTTGCCTGTCCATAAGATCGAGGATTTTGCCATTGCCGTCCGCAGGAAGCTGGTCTGGGAAATCAGCGGGCTCGAACTGCCCGCACAGATCCGCAAAATTGAGATGAACCAGCCCACAACGGACTGCCTTATTGGCGAGAAGACTTGGCAGAATTTCTTCGATCGCTAACCGCGTACCTCAGAGATTATCGAGACGCCTGCAGTTCTGCGGCCTGGTTCAGCCGTGGCAGAACTTCCCGTGCGATGATCTCAAGATCGGTGAGAGCCTTGCGCCCGTTGACGAGCAGGTTGAAAGCAACGTGGTGAACGGCGAGATTGCGGAGGGAAGATAGGGCGGCGAGCAATCCTTCTGGTCCGGTTCGATATCCGAGATTGATCTCGTCGATGTGGTCTGATGGCGTATCCAGGAGATCGAGGGCCATGGCCTGACCCATGCCCCGGAATTCAGTGGTCGTACGCTGTACCGCCCCATGCCATAGGGCTATCCGGTCCTTCTGCGCGCCGAGGGGCCGATGGTAGGTCATCCAGGCGCCGGCGTTTCTGGCGATCCATTCGAGTGATTGCGAGGACGAGCCGACGGCGACCAGTGGAAGGCGCCGCCCGCTGCGCGGACGGATCTCGAATTGGTCCTCACTTGTCTGCGAGCCGACATGGCCGTCAAGCGCATTGCTGAGTGCAGCCCAGTTGGAACGAAACAATTCGCGCCGGTCGTCGACACTGCGGTCGAAGGCCCCAAACTCCGACGGGCGGTCGCCGGAACCAAGGCCGAGAACAAACCTGCCCGATGATAGGACGTCCATCGACAGGGCCGCTTTGGCGACATGAAGTGGATGGCGCAAGGGCAGAACGATTGCGCCGGTCGCCAATGCGATCGAACGGGTAGATGCCGCCAGCGCACCAAGCAGCACCCATGGGTCGGAATGCCCGATGGGATCAGGATAGGCGGGACTGTTCAAGGGGACGTCGCGGACCCAGATTGCCGAGAAGCCGAGTTCATCGGCGCGGCGAGCAAGCTCCAACTGAAGGCCGAAGTCGATGTCGTGCCGCTCTCGCTCCTGCATGGGGAGAACGACACCGATCGTCAGCCGTGAATCTTCGAAGAGCATCAGTCATGTCCAGCATTGCCCAAATGCACTTGGGTGATCCGGGCAAGCTTTGCAATAGGATGAGATGCTGCGGCTACCACGGGGCGACCGGCGCACCTGCGAGAAAATGTTCGAGAGCGGAGCCGACTGCGGGGGCGACGGCCACGATCTCCTCATGGGCGGCGAAGACGAGCAGCCCCAGCAGCGAAATCACCGATCCGACTTCCAGAGCAGACATCGGTTTGGCCCCGGACACTGGAACACTAGTGGGTAGAGCGGCGACGGCTGGCCGGATCGCATTTCGCCTATTGTCGTTTGCGGGATGGAACAGGCGGACAGGACGAGGGTGAGCGAGACGGTATTTACTGCATATTCCAGGATAGGTTTCGCAGACTGAGCTAGACATCGAATGGCCCCTGATCGGCTTTGGAGGATCGTGGGGGTCACATGGGGTTTCGGCAGGCCTCCTTCAAACTATACTCACGGATAGGAAACTGCCTCAGAAGAGGCCATTAGCTACATCGTCATGCGTTGTGTGCATAGGTGAACTGTAGTCTGAACGCTACTCATTCCCGCAACCCCATATTATATATTTCTCATCAAAGCGAACGAAGCGCCGCTACCTGGCAGCTGTCGCTGGACCCACGGAAAGGGGATTACAATGAGCATCGCACGCACCTTCAACAACTGGCGCAAGTATCGTCAAACCGTTACTGAGCTTGGCCGTATGTCGAGCCGCGAACTGAACGACCTGGGCATTGCTCGCGGCGATATCCGCGACGTCGCACGCGCCGCCGTCGGCCGCTAAGACCAGTTCTTAATGAATACCAAACGCGCTCGCCTGATGAAGGCGGGCGCGTTTTTTGCGTCATATGAGCTCTTCGTCTGACGCATAACGCATGGCAGCTTTGCAAATATGTGCCTAGAAGACTGGCAGCGACCGGCCTATATCCCAGTTCAACGAAGCGATGAAACTCCTCCCTCGTCGCTTTGTCCGAGACGCGGCTTACCTCCTCCCGAGCCAGCGTATACGTGGCGGCATCCTCCTCCCGCTGCCACGCGTCATAAAAGGCGTCTGCTGGATCTCCTCCCCCGGCAGACGCCTTATTCTTTTCGGGCAACGGCCCCAGTCACCAATAGTCTCGATAAGCTCTATCGGGGTTCTGCGGGTATCATTCACCAGTGCAGATCCTGGACCGGTACTGGCGGTCGCCGATTGCGATCCATCAGGTGGAAGGGCTATCCTTTGACGGCTCCCGCCATGGGCGACCGGGTGCGATCGGATCGCTTGCCGGAAATGTTTCCTCAAGCGACTCCTCGAGAAAGTCGTCCTGCTCCTGTTCCGAGGTGTCTGTCTCGATGGGTTTGCTGGTAGCTTCGGCAGCTTTGATCATTTCAATCCCCTTGATGCTTGGCCCGCGAACGTAGCAAGCCTGGCGGCACTTCGGCACTAAACTGTCGGATAGGCTGAGCCGCGATGTACTTCGGATTAGCGGTTTCGGAAGACAGTACAGGCAACGCCAGCGGCGCGGATCGTACTGCACAGCTTGGTCGCTTCGGCGCGGGTCTCCCGGCCGATCCTGGCGGCATAGCGCGGGCGATAGCCGAAGTTTCCGCCCCTCTGGCGCACGATCAGGGCGCGCTCGGCGTTCAGCGGTTCGGGAAGCTTTGTGAGTGATATGGTGAAGAGCCGGTCGGCCACGGACGGATTGTAGTGGGCGGCAAGCTGTACGCCCCACGGCGCCCAGTCGGCCGATCCGGTCAGGACCGGTTCGTTCATTTGTCGGGTTTCGGCAAGCGCCACACATGCGTCACGGAACGGCATGCCGTCCCGCAGCTCCGGCGCAGCGGTCTCCGGAGGGCTGTCCCGCCAGGTCTCGACGGTCTGCCCGGTAATCGCGAACACATAGTCGCGGGTCTCGATCGGCAGGCGGTCGGAGGAGAGAAACCGGCTGAGGCCGGATTCACCGGCATTATAGGCAGCGGCGGCAAGTCCGAGATTGCCGAAACGAAGCCTGAGTTCGTCGAGATAACTGGACGACGCTTTGAGCGCCTGGACGACATCGAAGCTGTTTTCCAATGCCCTCAGCCGGGCAGTGCCCGGCATGAATTGGGCAATACCCTCCGCGCCTTTCGGGCTGACCGCTTCAGGGCGGAACAGGCTTTCGCGCCAGATCAGCCGGGCGAAGAAGGCAGGTGGGATGTCATGGATCGCTGCGAAACGGTCCATGACGGCGCAGAGATCGGCATTGAAGTGATCTTTTCGAATGCAGAGCGTTTGCCCGTCACCAGCGTCCCCCTGGTAAAGGCAAGCCGCTTCTGGAGCGGATGGCTCGGCAGCGCTGGCCGTGGTCGCCAAGATACCCCACGCTGCGGAAACCAGCGCCGCAGCCACTAAGCCTATGCCGCATCTCATCATCGCCAAACCTTGCCTGGCGACATCGTCGCGGTTTTCAGGCAAGACGGCAAGCTTCAGTTGTCAGTCCCGCGGCCCTGGCCGCGGGTGACTGGCTTCAGTGAACAACGGTCAAGATCGCAATGCCGGCTTCAGCTGCCGCACGACGAATAGCGTTCTGCAGTTCGCCAACATCGATCTGTCCGCTGATCGCATCGACGCAGGCCTTGACGGCCACGACATATTCCTCGCCGTCTTCTGACGGCCAGTCCGTTATCAAAACCTCAGCGGCGTCTCTCAACGTTCTGAGGACCCTGTATTTTTCCCGGCCACCCAGCATCAGCACCAGAGGGGGAAAGCGCTCGTATGTGTTCCATTCCATTACACTTGGTCTCCCCAACGTAAGGATATTGGTAACGTTGCAAGAACCATACCGATCGCTTGTGAAAATCGTGCATCCAACAACTTTAGGGTTACGGGCCGAATTTGAGGTCTGGGTAGCACTCAAAAAATGGAGACAATCACTCAAGTTTCTATTGCGTCGTGTTCCGGCCTTCGCTAGAGAAGGATTATTGGCCGGAGACGATCCAGCCACGTAAGCGTTAACGTCACTCAACGCGTATGATCGAACGGCTTTGCGGCTTCGATCTGCGCGACTGTGTCCTGCGGATCGTTTCTCGAAGCCCCGGAAGGACATGATGGATAACAACCATTCCACACATCCCCAGTTCCCTGCACCTGCTATCGAACGGGTCCGCCATGAATTGCGCCGCCGTTCGCCGACGGTCGAAAGCGTGGCCGATATCACGCCCGGCATGCGGCGCATCGTGCTGATGGGTGAAGACCTCGCCGATTTCACCAGCCTTGCACCTGACGATCACATCAAGATCATCGTGCCAGGCGCCGATGGCGCCGAGGAACGTCGGGACTACACGCCGCGCCGCTATGATAACGCTGCCCGCAGCCTGACGATCGACTTTGCCCTGCACGAGGCCGGTCCGGTCACGCAATGGGCAATCGACGCCCAGCCAGGCATGTCTCTTGAAATCGGCGGCCCGCGCGGCTCAGCGGTGGTTGCCGGGAGTGTGAAGACATGGCTTTTGATCGGCGATGAGACGGCTTTGCCTGCCATCGGCCGGCGCATCGAGGAGAGCGGGGCCGATACGACCATTGCGACAATCGCCGCAGTCGCAGGCCCGGAAGAAGAGCAAACCTTCGAGACAGCTGCAGCGCTCAGAACGCGTTGGGTTTACCGTCCTCTGTCCGATGCGACGAACGCCGAACCGCTGATTGCTGCCCTGGCGGGGATCGATATCGTTCCCCAGACCTTCGTCTGGATTGCAGCCGAAGCGTCGGTGGTGCGGGCAATCCGTACCTATCTCGTCGAAGAACGCGGCTATCCGCTGAGCTGGATCAAGGCCTCGGGCTACTGGGTCAAGGGCAAGGCCGATACGACAGAGAAGTTCTGATAGCCGGGAAAAATTCCTCGGCTCCGCCATCTCGCTCCTGCCAGTCGGCCGGAGCGGCGTGGCAAGGCCCTCATTTGAACTCTGCGGCGGAACCTCGAACGAATGCCGGTGTTTCCTAGGAAAGGAGATGCGTCATGGGCACGAAGGATACCAACGCCAAAGCCGAACAGCGCCGTCCCAGGGATGTCGGACCGATTGTGGAAGCGCCAGATCGTGCGGACAAGGAAGCCAGTGCTCCACCGACGGTCCAGCCGCCGGGTGCCAGGGATGAAAGCGAGCGGGCGATCGTCGATCCGATCACCGGCGTCGCCCACTAACGAGAGAACGCCGGCAGATTGGGGCGATTGGAGGCAACAGAATGGCTAGGGACAAGGAAGAAGCAATTCGGCAGCGCGCCTACGAGATTTGGGAGCAAGAGGGCCGCCCGGAAGGAGCCGCACTTCGCCACTGGCTGCAGGCATCCGACGAGTTCAGCGAGGATGACGAACACGAGACGATGCAGGAATTGATCGATGAAGACGATCGCGACGATGCGGCTCTGCTGCAGGGCGCGGGTGAGAGCGGAGACATTCACACGCGACACTAGTCGCGCATAGGTAGATTATTTCTCGGTTCGCTCCAGGAGGATTCGAGCTTCCTCGAAGCGGCGTTTTCGATCGGCATCATCTTCACTTGGTGAATAACAGCTATTCGACACGCAGAACCGCGCAAGATGATGCGGCTTGTCAACCTTGTCGAATTCGCATTCGAACGTATCGGTCATCTCACCCGGTGCGGTTCCCGATCGCGTCGAATAGGTCATGCGAACGCCGGGTGGCTTGAGTTCGGGGAAGGATTGAACCGTGCCGATCGAAAGCTGATCGCTCATGAAGAAGCCCTTGGCGACTGATTGACATGTCGCCTCCAGATCCGGAGATTGCGCGAAAGCTGTCGTCGGAAACAGGATAATGCCGAATAATACTAGATATTTACGCAAAGGCGTCTCCTCATTGTATCGTTCAGAGTGAGGTAGCGCCAATACGGCAAAAACAAGTGGGGCGCCTCAGGCGGCGCCGGAAAAATCTTCCGAGAGCAGGCCGAGCAACTCTTCGCGATCCCGCACACCGAATTCGAACCAGTCGACCAACGCTTTCGCCTTTGCCATTCCAAGATTGCTGCTACGGCTGCAACGCGCGGCCGAGCACCATTCCTGGTGAATGCCGTCGAGAAAATTCATCGTCTCTGACGTCAGCGCTTCCTTCGGCCAAACCGTTCGCGTCATCGCCTTGCTCCCTGCTGCGGCCCTACACTAGATGACCTATGGTTGAGGGCAATGGCGAGAATGCAACACCGATGGATTAGTTGTCATTGGCCGCTGCGCCGTCGCGCAACAGAAAAGCGGCAGGCGTTGAGGCCCGCCGCATGTCGTCACGTACTCTCTGGGCGAGGCAATCAGCCCTCCAGCCACTTCACCTGTTCGGGCGTCAGCGTGATGTTCAGTGCCGAAAGGCTGTCTTCCAGCTCGGCGATCGTGCGCGGTCCGATCAGCGGGATAACGGGGAACGGCTGCGCGATAACATAGGCAAGCGCGATATGGATCGGATGCCGGCCAAGCTCTTTGGCAAGCGCGATTGCCCGGTCACGGCGCACGAAATTGCGATCCGAATACCAGCAGCGAACAATCTCCTCGTCATCGCGCTTGTCGCGGCCGGCCCGGTCGGTGAAGAAGCCGCGGCCCTGGCTCGACCAGGCGAAGTTCGGGATCTGCTTTTCGTTCAGCCACTTTTTCCACTCATCGTCCGAGGCAGCAACGCAGCCGGCCCAGATCGGATCGAGCATTTCGGCGAGCGAGAAGTTGTTGGAAAGGGCGGCAGGTGCTTGCTTCCCGTTCTTCTTAGCATAGGCGATCGCCTCGTCGAAACGCGCACGCGTCCAGTTCGAGCCGCCGAAGATGCCACGGATGCGGCCGCGCTTGACCTCGGCATCCATGGCATCGACGAATTCGCCGACCGGCACGTCGGTATTGTCGCGATGCATGAAGTAGATATCGACATAGTCGGTCTTCAGGCGGTTGAGAGACTGATCGAGTTGCCTGCTGATGACATCAGGATAGCAGAGCGGCGAGTGGGCGCCCTTGCCGATCACCACGATCTCCTCGCGCGGAACCTGCCGGCTCGTGTGCCAGTCGCCGAAAATGCTCTCCGTCTTGCCACCGCCATAGACGAAGGCTGTATCGAAGACATTGCCGCCAGCTTCATAGAAGGTGTCGAGCGTCAGCGAGGCGGCAGCGAAATTTGGGAAGAATTCGAAGCCGAGGGTGACGACCGAGGCCGGCTTGGAAATGCCGGGGATTTGGCGCTGCGGAATCGAGTTGCCGCGCCGGACAACGCCGCCGGCAATGTTCAGGGTGCGCTTGGCTGCTTTCTCGACGCCATATTCGAGACCAACCGAGGCGCGCCACTGGTCGAGCACCTTGAGGTTGTTGATGGAATCTGCCCAGCTCATGCCCGGCGAGCGGAATTCCTGTTCGCCAGCGCGGATCGCGTCACCGGCAGCGTCCGCTTCGAACGAGTAGAGCCAGCGGTCTTCCTTGACTTCGATCGTCTCCTGCTCGCCGTTCCTGAAGATCTCGATTTTGCCGACGCCGCCCTTGTGGCCGGAGGCAAACCAGAAATCCTTGACTTCGATGCGGCCTGCAGACCCGATGATGCGCAGTACGTTATCCTGCTGCGCCATGATCGAGCACGAAACTTCAGCGATTATGTCGTTCGGGAATTTGAGCACGGCCGACGCCCATTCGTCGACGCCGGATTGGCCGAGATGGGCGACACCTGAAACCTTCTCCGGATCCAGGAACGGCTTTCCGGCTGCTGCACCGGCAATCAACCGAGCCATGGAAACGGGATAGCCGCCAACATCGAGAATGCCGCCGCCCGCCGTTTCATTGGCAAAAAGGCGGTGTTCCGGCTTGTAGGTGCCCATGCTGAAGCCGAAGCTGGAGCGGATGATGCGGATTTCGCCAATCGTGCCACTCTTGACGAGCTCGACCAGCTTCTCGGTCTGCGGATGCACACGATACATGAAGGCTTCGCCGGCAAAAACGCGAGCCTTCTTCGCCTCGTAATAGATCGCCTCGGCATCATAGGCCGAGAGAGCGATCGGCTTTTCGACGAGCACATGTTTGCCGGCGCGGATTGCCTTGATGGCCCATTCGGCATGCCCGGTATGGGGCGTGGCGATATAGATCGCGTCGACCTCCTTGTCGGCCAACAGCGCCTCATAGCCATTGACGATGCGCGCACCCGGAAAACCATCGGCAAGGCCTGGCTTGTCGGGGTTGCGGGTGGCGATCGCCACGAGTTTGCCGGTGCGCGAATGCGCGACGCCATCGGCAAAAGTGCGGGCGATGGTGCCGGGGCCGATAATGCCCCAGCGGATCGGATTATCTGAAGTCATGACTATCCTCTTTCGTCTTTCTGTCTTGGGATTGCGTTATCGGAGCCGCTTGCCGGCTGCATCGAACAGGAAGGTGCGGGCGGCGGACAGCGACACGGTCAGCCGCTCAGTCTTGCCGAGGCTGCGGGATTCTGGCTGTTCGATGATGAGCTGCTCACCGCCAAAGTTTGCGTAGATGTAGCTGGTGTTGCCGAGGTGCTCGGCGACATCGACGGCAACCGTCAGATCCGCTTCGCCCTGACCCATCTCGCCGAAATGCTCTGGCCGAATGCCGAGCGTGACGGGCGTGCCCGATGTGATGAGGTCATGCAATGGTACCGCGAGGCGCACCGTTCTGTCGTCCGCGAGCACGACTGTCGCTTTGCCGGCCTGTATCTCGGTCACCTCGGCCTTGAGGAAGTTCATCTTCGGCGAACCGACGAAGCCGGCGACGAACTGGTTAGCCGGATCGTCATAGAGATCGAGCGGCGCGCCAATCTGTTCGATATTGCCGGCGCGCAAAACGACAATCTTGTCGGCGAGCGTCATCGCCTCCGTCTGGTCGTGTGTCACATAGATCATCGTCGTGCCGAGCTGCTTGTGCAGCCTGGAGATCTCGACGCGCATCTGCACGCGCAGTTCCGCATCGAGATTGGACAGCGGCTCGTCGAACAGGAAGACCTGCGGTTCGCGCACGATGGCGCGGCCGATTGCGACGCGCTGGCGCTGGCCGCCGGAAAGCTGTTTCGGCCGGCGCTTCATCAATTCTGTGATCTGCAGGATTTCCGCGACATGGCGCACGCGCCGTTCGGTGTCGTCCTTCGGGTTGCCATTCATGCGCAGGCCGAAGCTCAGGTTCTCCTCGACAGTCAGATGCGGGTAGAGCGCGTAGGATTGGAAAACCATGGCAATGCCACGGTCGGCCGGCTCGACATCGTTGACGACGCGGCCGCCGATCTTTAGCTCGCCGCCGGTAATATCCTCAAGGCCGGCGATCATGCGCAGCAGCGTGGACTTGCCGCAGCCGGAGGGGCCGACGAAGACGACGAACTCGCCGTCCTTCACGTCCAGATCGGCGCCATGAATGATTTCAAGCGCGCCGTAGCGCTTGACGATATTATTGAGTGAAAGCTCTGCCATAGGCCCCTCGATTATTTGATTGCGCCGGCCGCAATGCCGGCGATGAAGTGACGCTGCAGAGCCACGAAGACGACGAGGATCGGTGCAGTCAGAAGCACCGCACCCGCCATGATGCCACCCCAGGAAACCTTGGTGAGGCCGATCAGCACGCCGAGCGCCACCGGAGCCGTCATCATGCCGGGCTTCGAATTGATCAGCAGCGGCCAGAGATAATTGTTCCAGGAGGCGAGGAAGAGGATGATTGCCAGTGCCGCCATGGTCGGCCGGGCGAGCGGCAGCGCGATGCGCAGGAAGATCTGCCATTCCTTGACGCCTTCGACGCGGGCTGCATCGAAGAGATCGTTGGGCATCATGGAGAAGGACTGCCGCATGAAGAGCACGCCGAGCGAATTGAAGAGCGGCGGCACGATAAGGGCGACCCAGGTATTGGCGAGCTTGAATTCGCGCGCGACCATGATGAATTGCGGAATGACCACGACGAAATAGGGCAGGGTGATCGTGCCGAGGATGATGGCGATGACCAGCGAACGGCCGACGAAGCGGTAGCGTGCGAGTGCCCAACCGGCCATGGAGGTCAGGAGCACGGATAAGACGGTATAGACGGTGGCAACAACGATGGAGATCACCATTGCGCCGATGAAATTCGTGTCCGCCTGCAGGTTCTGGAAGTTTGCGACGAAATTGGTCGAGGGCCAGAGCACGATCTGCGGGCTGAAGATGCCGTAATCAGGCATGGTCGAGAAAACGAACATCATCCAGAGCGGAAAGAGCCAGATGATTGCGAGCGGCAGCAGGAAAGCGTGCAGGGCGATCTGGCGGATGAGAAGGGATTGCGACTTGGATCTCATTTCGGCTCCCTCCCGACCCAAAGGTTGAGCAACGAGATCGCGACTGCGAGCGCTGCCATCGTATAGGCGATCGCCGAGGCATAACCGAAGTTCAGCGATGTAAAGCCTTGGCGATAGAGCAGCAGGCCAAGTGTCTCGGTGCCACCGCCAGGTCCGCCTCTGTTGGTAATGAGGAAAGGTTCGGCGAAGAGCTGCATCGTACCGATGACGGACAGAACCACGCAGAAAAGAATGATCGGTTTCAGGAGCGGCAGGGTGATGTGGAAGAACTGTTGCAGCTTGCTGACGCGGTCGAGCGTAGCCGCCTCGTAGACATCTTCCGGGATCGATTGCAGGCCGGCCAGGATGATGATGGCATTGTAGCCCGCCCATCGCCAGGTGACGGCAATGATAATGACGACCATGGCGGCATTGGCATTGTCGAACCAGGAAACGGGGGCGAGGCCTGCTGCGCCGATCAGCTTGTTGATGATGCCGAAATCGAGATTGAACATCAGCCGGAAGACAGCCGCATAGGCGACCTCGCCAACCACGACTGGCGCGAAAAATGCGAAACGAAACAGGACGCGTGCTTTCAGAAGCGGCGAATTGAGCAGCACGGCCATGATGGTCGCAAGGGCGATCATGACAGGCACCTGGATGACCAGGATGATGAGCGTGTTATAGACGGCGTTGTAGAAGGCCGGGTCGGCGAAGAGGCGCCCCCAATTGGCCTGAAGGCTGAATTTCCACGGATTGATGCGCGTGTTCTGGAACGAGATCAGGAACGAATTGATGATCGGCCAGACCCAGAAGGCGGCAAAGACCAGAAGATAGGGCGCGAGGAACGCATAGGCGCTGCGGTTTCTGATCGGCATGAATCCTCCTTACCGAAACGAATGTGCCGACCGCCTCCCGCGGCAGGCGAGGCCGGGCGCTTCGGCGCCCGGCTTGCCATTCATTGTGCGATCGGAAGACCGGTCGCCGATGCAATCTGCTTGGCGGCATCGTCGAGAGCCGCCTTCGCATCGGGAAAGCCGCCGGCGAAATACTTCGTCTGCGTCGTCTTGTAGATGGCATCCGCATCCGTCTGGAAGGCCGTACCGCGGCTCGGCACGATCTTCGGCAGGGTAGCCAGGATGTCGGCCCAGATCTTCTGGCCGCCCCAATAGGGCTGCGGCTGGTTGACGAAGGGATCCTGAACAGCCGACAGCAGCGACGGTACGAGACCGAACGACTTCAGCATGGTGACCTGCCCCTCGTTGGTGGTGAGCGCATAGGTCAGGTATTTGAAGGCTGCTTCCTTGTTCTGCGAATTGGCATTGATGGCGAGCGAGGAGCCGCCGAGGTTGGCGGCATGCGGGCTGTCTGCGGTCATGCCCGGCATGGCGTAAACGCCCCACTTGCCTGACAGATCGGGAGAGCCGGAACGGATCGTGCCTTCGTACCAGCCGCCGAAGACCTGGCTTGCCACTTTGCCGGCGGTGTTGGAGGAGATCTTCTCATCCCAGTTCGCCGCCGTCAGCGTGCCGGCATCCTTCATCGCCTTGACTTTTTCCAGCGTCTGCACGCAAGCGGGCTGGTTAATGGTGATCGACTGGCCATCGGTCGAGAAATAACCGCAGCCCTGTTCATTGGCGAGCATGCGGAACCATTCGCTGTCGCCGTTGAAATCGCCCTGGCCCATGACGACGCCGGGATTGGCTGCCGAGACCTTCTTGCCGGCGGCAATGAAATCGTCCCAGGTTGCGATCGACTTCGGATCGACACCGGCCTTTTCATAATAGTCGCGACGATAGAAGACGGTGACCGGACCGGAATCCCAGGGCATGGCGTAGGCGACATCACCGATTTCAAGCTCCGTACGCTTGAACTCGGGGAATTTCGCCTGCATGTCGGCGTTGTAGCCGAGGTCCTTCAGATTGGCGAAGCAATCCGGAAAGCGGCTCCAGAAGATTTCCGCCTCGAAATTCTCTATCGTGACGATATCGGGAAGGCCATCGCCGCCGGCAGCGCAGGCGGCGAGTGTCTTGTCGAAGACCTGCTGGTTGCCGAGATCCTGGACATCGACCTTGATGTCTGGAAACTGCTTGTTGAAGCCTTCGACCGTCGATTTGAGAGCGGAAGCTGCGACATTCCAGCTCCAGATGGTAAGTGTTGCGGACTGCGCGTAGGCAGATCCGGATGCAAGCAGCACAAGCGCTGTCGTTGCAGTGATGAGTTTAGAGCGCATGAAAATCCTCCCTTTTCAATTGCCGTCGCTGAGCGAACGTGGCTAATTTAGCGCGGCGGGAGCGGCTGTCTCATAAAAAGGGAATATAGAATTGGCGGAAAGTAAGGTCGTTGGTAAACCTGTTTACCAGCCTGGTGCCAGCACGATTGAAGGCATGCCGATGGCGCTGCAGATGTTTTATGCTCATCCGCCTGTTATGGCGATGCCGCATTGGCATGCCCAGGTCGAGGTCAATTACATCATGCGCGGCAGCGTCCATTATCGCATGAGCGACCATGACATCACGCTCAAAGCCGGCCAGATGTGCCTTTTCTGGGGCGGGCAGCCGCATCAGATGGATGAGTCCTCAGATGATTCGCTTTATGCGGGCGCGCATCTGCCGCTCGTCTATTTCTTCAGGATGCGCCTGCCTCCGACCATAGGCACCCGTCTGATGAAGGGGGAAATCCTGCTGACATCGGCGACCGATGCGGCGGATGAGGCAAATTTCCCGCGCTGGTATGACTATGCGAGATCCAATGATGTCAGAAAGACGCAGCATGCCGTCGATGAATTGCTTCTGCGCATCGAACGGATTGCCCTGGAATCATATCTGATGGTTCCGGGCACCAGCACAGACGAGCTTGAGCAGCCCAATTCGCATCTTTCCCGCAGCGTCGCGCGTATGTGCGATTTCATCGCGAGCAATTTCCTGCAGGACATCGATACGGTCGAAATTGCCCGCGCGGTCGATCTTCATCCGAAATATGCGATGAACCTGTTCAAGAAGACGACGGGTATGACGATCAGCAAATACATCAATCTGCTGCGTCTTTCGCATGCCCAGGCGCAACTGATGGGCGAAGGGGCGAACGTTCTCCAGATCGCGATGGATAGCGGTTTCGGCTCGATCAGCGCCTTCAATAAGTCCTTCCGCAATATCGCCGGCATGTCTCCATCCGATTTTCGGCGGGACATGCGTTCGATGATCGGCGCTATCTCCGCCGCTGGTTGAGACGCCCTGAATTTGCCTTCGAAGACCGATCTCGATCGCGGGCATGGATAGGGTCGATCCAGTCGCGCTCGGGCGCTAGGTCGACTGCCGATCGTCAAGATCTGCCCCGCAAGAAGAGGTGTTGAACGGGGTGCATCTTCCGCCGACGGAAACATGGCCCTTGCAAAGAGCGCCGGGAGCGACATCATCTGGTTGTCGGAGAGGAACCCAGATGACCGCGACCCAGGATGCTTTTCGTGTGCACATCACCGGCGGGGTGCAAGGTGTCGGCTATCGCGCCTGGACCCGCGGTCAGGCCCTTCAGCTCGGCTTGACGGGCTGGGTCAGGAACGAGGCCGACGGCTCGGTCAGCGCTTTGATCGTCGGTTCTCAAGGCGCCACCGGCTCCATGCTCGAGCGTTTCTGGAGCGGTCCGGCCGGCTCCTCCGTGGCAGACGTGAAAGCGGAGCCGGCAAATCTCGATGAGATACCGGGCGACTTCCGCATCGTACGATAGAGATCAGGAGAACCTGTGTTCTTTCCCGGAGAGCGGTGAGGCGAACTGCGTTTCACCTGTTGTCACCGGCCGGTCGCCATCCGTACGCACGACAAGTGTCTGCAATTCCGGCACATCGAGGTAGACGACCGTATCTGCGCCGAGCCGCTCGATATGGCGCACCTTGCCCTGCCATTTGCCTTCCGTCGGCGAGAGCGTGATATGTTCGGGCCGGATACCGTAAGTCCGGCATCCCTCCTGTGCGGCGATCTCTCCCTCGAACAGGTTCATCTTCGGCGAGCCGATAAAGCCGGCCACGAAGGGGCTGGCCGGATTGTTGTAGAGCGTCATCGGCGTTCCGACTTGCTCGATTTGTCCGCCATTTAGAACGACGATCTTGTCGGCCATCGTCATCGCCTCGACCTGATCGTGGGTGACGTAGATCATGGTCGCTCCGAGCTTGGCATGAAGTTCAGTCAGTTCGATGCGCATCTGCGAGCGTAGCGACGCATCGAGATTAGACAGCGGCTCATCAAACAGGAAGACTTTTGGATTGCGGATAATCGCCCGCCCGATCGCCACGCGCTGCCGCTGCCCGCCCGACAGTGCCTTCGGCTTGCGATCGAGCAGGTGCGACAGCTGCAGGATATCGGCGGTCTGCTTCACCCTTTCGGCGATTTCTGCCTTGGGTCGCCTGGCGAGCGACAGGCCGAAGCCGATGTTTTCTGCAACGGTCAGATGCGGATAGAGCGCATAGGACTGAAACACCATGGCGATCCCGCGCTCGGATGGTTCGGCATAGGTCATGTCCTTGCTGTCGATGAAGACCTTGCCCGAAGTCTGCGTCTCCAGTCCGGAGATGATGCGCAGCAGGGTCGATTTCCCGCAGCCGGACGGGCCGACGAAGACGCAGAATTCTCCCGGCTCAACGGTGAGATCGACGCCCTTCATGACCTCCAGGCTGCCGAAGCTCTTACGCACACTTTCGAGAACAACTGATGTCATGGCTTATCCCTTGACTGCGCCGGCGGTCATGCCTGCCACGATCTGCCGGTTGAAGAAGATGAAGACGATCAGGGGCGGAATAGTCACCAGAAGGATGTTCATGAACAGCAGGTTGAACTGGGTCTGGAACTGGCCCTGAAAATTATAGAGCGTCAGCTGCACCGTGACGTTTTCCCGGCCCGGCAGGTAGTAGAGCGGGTTGGTGAAATCGTTGAAGATGGCAATCGACTGGACAACGATAACAGTCACAGTGACCGGCTTCAGGAGTGGCAGGATGACACGAAAGAAGATCTGGAATGGCTTTGCGCCGTCGATGATGGCGGCCTCGTCGAGATCCCGCGGGATCGTTGCGATGAAGCTGCGAAACAGGAGAACCGTGAAGCCGAGGCCATAGGCGACCTGGATCAGCACCATGCCGGACAAGGTCTTGAAAAGGCCGAGGAGTTGCAGCACCCAGATGGTCGGAACAATGGCCGGCGGGATCATCAAGCCGGCGAGCACGCAGCCATAAATGATAGTATTCCAGCGTGAGGGGCGGCGCTGCAGAACGTAGCCGACCATGGCACCGAATAGCACCAGCAGGGTGACGGCGGCCACCGTGATGACGGTCGAGTTGAAGTAGGCGAGCAGCAGCATGTAATTGCGGGTCTGCACGACCTCCATGAAATTCTGCCAGAGCTGCCACTCGACCGGCCAGCTGAATCTCAGCGTTGCCGCATCCTGTTTCGTCTTGGCTGCCGTGACGAAGATGAAGATGAACGGCAGCACGAAGATCACACCGCAAGCGGCCAATGCCGCAATCCCGGTATAGAGCTGGCGGCGGCTCATAGATCCACCTCCTTGCGGTTGAACCAGGCCGTCAGCGGCAGGACAATGACGCCGATGAGCAGGAAGAGGATGACATTCCCAGCCGTCGAAAGGCCGTAGAAGCCCGCCTGGTACTGCTTGTAGATGACGCTTGCGAGCACATCCGAGGAAAAACCGGGGCCGCCGCGTGTCATTGCCCAGATCAAGTCGAAGCTTCTGAGGCCACCGATCAGCGAGAGCGTCACGACCGTCACCGTCGCGGGCTTGACCAACGGGACAGTCACGCGGAAGAACATCTGGGTGCGGGTCGCACCATCGATGCGGGCGGCCTCATAATAGTCGGGGCTGATCGATGCGAGCCCGGCAATATAGATCACGGTCGCAAGCCCGATGCCCTTCCAGAGGTCGACGAAGACGATGGAGTAGAGCGCAAGAGCCGGATCGGTCAGCCAGCCGGGGCCGTGGATGCCGATGGCGGCGAGCGCCACGTTGATCAACCCGCGTGTCGGATGCATGAGCACCGAGAAAGTGATGCCGACGCCGATCGTCGATACCAGAACCGGAAAGAAGATCACGGTGCGCAACAGGCCTTGTCCCCAAAGGCCGGAGGTCAACAGCACCGCGAGCAGGAGACCGAGAACGGTTTTCGTGCCCGAGGTCAGCACCGCATAGATGACGGTGTTGACCAGGCCCTGGATCAGAAAGGGTTCGCGGAAGAATTGCCGGTAGTTTTCCAGGCCGATGAACTGCGTGGTGAACAGGTCCCAGCGCGTGAGGCTGAACCAGAAGGAGGCGACCGTCGGAGCCAGAAAGAGGACGGTGAATATCACCGCCGCCGGCAGGACGAACCAGTAGGGATAGGGTGACTTGCGTTTTATCATACGGACACCGTGAAGCGTCCCCCACCCAGGCTCCAAGAGGTGAGTGAGGGATCGGCTGGAAGGTTACCAGTTCGGCAGGCCGAGCTGCTTGGCCTGCTTCTCGACATCCTGGTCGTAGAGCGCGGCCGCATCCTTGGCGGAGCGTATGCCGGTTCCGACCTCGACCGTGATCTGCTCAAGCGCCGGTCCCTTGACGGGCGAGAGGAATTCGAGCGCCGGACCGTTGCGTCCCTCGGTATCGAAATAGGGCAGCATGTCGGAAACGACCGGCGGAATGTCCTTGGGAAGTTCACATCCCTTGACGAGGTAGGGACCCGAGGGAACGGCCTTGGCCATCAGGTCGCACGCTTCCTTGGAGCCGACGAAATCAAGAAATTTCTTGGCCCCTTCGAGGTTTTCGGACTTTGCGGAAGCATAGAGCGCGGAAGGCATCCAGACGGTGAGGCCGTTCTTGGCAGCGTCCGTTCCGGGCTGGGCGAAGAAGCCCAGATCCTTCAGGTTGTCAGGGAAATTCTGCTGGATGTTGCCGATACCGAAGGTAAGGTTCGGATAGTGAGCGGCTTCGCCTGTGGCGACCATGCGCATGCCATCGTCAAAGGTCGCCGCGCCGAAGTCCGCGTTGAGGAAACCGCCTTTCGCGACCTCCTCAAGATGTTCGAAGCCGCGAAGCGCAGCAGGCGTATTGGCATATTTGATCTTGTTGGCGGTATAGTCGGCCGCGAAATTCGGAACCTCGGCCTGGACGTTATAGAAGTCGGCAAGCACGAAGAGCTGCGAAGTCCAGGTCGTGCCATAGGTCTGCGCCACGGCAACCTTGCCGGCCGCCTTGATCTTCTCGTTGTTGCTCATGAACTCCGCCCATGTCTTCGGCGGGGTCAGCCCGAGATCGGCGTAGATCTTTCTGTTGTAGAAGATGCCGCCGCCCATGGCGGGACCAAAAGGAAGGCCGCGGACATGGCCGTCCGGGCTGGTGACGACCTTCTTGAAGCTGTCGAGAATTCCGGCTTCCGACGGAAGATCGGAAAGATCTGCGATCGTTTCCTGCGGCTTCAAAGCCTGGAAGAGGGAGCCGCCGTTATACAGGAAGATATCGGCCATTTCGCCGGTGGCGAGCCGAGTCTTGATGATGTTATCGCCCTCCGAGCCTCCGGCACGCTGCTCGACATCAAATGTGACGTCGGGATGCTTTTCCATATAGGCTTTGGAAACGGCATCGAACGAGGCAATCGTCTCCGGATTGGTGTCGATCAGGACGCTGAGGGTCACATCCGCATGGGCCACTCCAGCGGCAAGAGCCATGATACTGGCTGCAAGGATGCTGCACTTCGTCATTCGCATAGTCATTTCCTCCTCTTGAAGACCGGAATGCGTTGGGCTGGTTGCCCGCGGATCGAAAACCCGCGAGCAACCGCATCAGATAGAAAACGTAATCGTATGTTCTCCTGCGCCGAGCCTGGTCTCCTCACCTTGCTCGATCAGGGTGCCATCTGCCCGCAGCGACTTGCGGTCGCCCCTGCCTTGCAGACGCGCAGTCACGCCCTGCGGCAGCGCCAGGCGGCACGTGACGGTCTCCCCCTCCAGGGCCCATCCAGCTTCGATACGGCCAAAGCGCGTGTCATGCCAGGCCGAAACCGGCGAGAGAGCAGGCAGGATGGCAGGATCGAAGGCAACTTCCTCGAAACCGGGCTTGTCTTCCAGCGGCTTGATGCCGGCGACATCTTCGAAGAGCCACTGGCATACCGCGCCATAGGCATAATGGTTGTAGCTGTTCATGTCGGGATCATAGATCGTGCCGTCCTCGGCGAGCGCATCCCATCGCTCCCAGATCGATGTCGCGCCGCGCTCGACCTGATACAGCCATCCCGGAACCTTCCGGTTCAGGAACATCTTCTCGGCAAGGTCCAGCATGCCGAGCCGGGTCAGCGCCGGCAGCAGGGCAGGGGTGCCGATGAAGCCTGTGCCGATAACGCCGTCTGTTTCTTCCGCCACCCGGCGGAAATAGTCACGAGCAGCAGGTTCATATTCCGGCGGCACGAGGCCATAGAGAAACGCCAAAGACCAGGACGTCTGGTCGTTATGGGCAATGCGGCCGGAGGGCGAAAAGAATTCGTGCTTGAACGCGGCCTTGATTTCATCAGCGCGCTTGTCGAGCCTTGCTGCTTCGACAGTCTCACCCAGAATGCGCGCGATCTTTGCCGTCAGCTGGGTGGAAATGAAATGATAAAGGGTCGCTGCGCAATCGTCTGCCACGGTCGGGCGCGGCTTCCGGTTGTCTCCGACCGGCTGCAACCAGTCGCCAAAAGTGAAGCCATGCGCGCCCCAGACTGCCGGAGGACGGATAATCGGTCCATCGAAGATACCCCAGAGGTAATCGAGCCAGCGAAGCATTGCAGGGAAGCATTCTTCCAATACGGCGCTGTCACCGTAATGCAGGTAAAGCTGCCACGGAATGATGGTGATCGCATCGCCCCAGCCGGTTGAACCCGCCCAATCGCCGCGCCCGTCGATCGGGTGAAGCCGCGTCGGATCAGGTGAAAAATGTGGGACTGCGCCGTCGGCACGCTGGTCGTGGACCACATCGCGAAGATACTTCCTGAGGAAGGACTGGCTGTCGGCAAGCCAGCAGGCCGTTCCGGCAAAGACCTGGGCGTCGCCGGTCCAGCCGAGGCGTTCATCGCGCTGCGGGCAATCCGTCGGCACTTCAATGAAATTGGAACGCTGCGACCAAATGGTATTGTCGACGAGCCGGTTGACGGCCGCAACACCTGACGTGAAGCCGCCGGCACTTATTGGCACCGAGGTAATCGGCACCATAGTGATCGCGATCAGTTCAACCTGGCCTGTCAGGGTGATGCGCGCATAGCGGAAGCCCATGAAGGTGAAGAGAGGCGCGTATTCCTCTTCGGCTTCACCTGAGAGCGTATAGATCAGTTCGGCACGCGCGCTGCGGTAATTGCGATTGTCGAAGAAGCGGTCAGGGCCGAGCACCTCGGAATGCTCGACGCGTACCTGCCCACCGGCTGCACCCTTGAGGCGCAGGCGAATATAGGCGCCAGCATTCTGTCCGAAATCATAGACAATCCGACCATCGGCCTCCGTCCAGCGGTCGATGGGAGAGAGCCCGGCCAGTTCCTTGACTGCGCCGGCCTCGTGAGGAACGAGCAAAGCCTTGTCGAAGGAGAGAACGTCGACGCCGTGACTGTCCTGCGGTCGGATACGGGCGTCATAATCCTCGCCATAATAGATCCCGTTGCGGACAACGGGGGTAAAGCCGCTCTTCCAGCTGTCATCCGTCTTCAGAAGCGTTTCACCGCCGGTACGCAATTCTGCGATCGCCGCCGTCCGGTCGCCCCAGCAATTGATAATTGGATTGGAAGCCCACATCAGCTGGCTGCGATACCAGCCGTCGCCGAGCCAGATCTCGATGCGATTGGCGCCGGGTTGCAGGAACTTCGCGACATCATAGGTCTGATAGGCGATCCGGTCATCGTAGCAGGTCCAACCGGGCGTCAGAAGATCAGCGCCGATGCGCTCGCCATTGACGAAAGCGCGGTAGAGACCGAGGGCCGAGATGCGCAGGGTTGCTTCCGCTGGAACGGTGTCGAGCGCGAATTCGCGTGAGACGAAGGTGCCTGATGTTGCCTGGCCACTATCGCAGGACGGGCCGATCATCGACGCTGTAAACTGGAAAGCAGAACCGGCAAGGCCGTCTTCTCCGGCGCTGCCGTGGGCCGAAACAGTCTTCATTTGGAGCCTCCCTCAACCGCCAATCTCCTCAAGCGGTCGCTCAGTGTGTATCGTTCTATGTATATCATTCTACATTATCAATTGCCGCGCAAGAGGTTTTGTGCCTATAATTTCCCAACACTTGAGAGTGAGGCAATTTGGAATGAAAAATCAGACCGTTAACGCGACGAGGGACAGGGTTACGATCCGCGATGTGGCGCTGGATGCCGGCGTCTCCGTCGCTGCGGTATCCAAGGTCCTTCGCAACGCTTACGGCGTCAGCGAAGTCCTGCGTACGAAGGTCGAGATCTCGATTGAAAAGCTGAATTACCGACCTTCTGTCGCAGCCCGCGCCATGCGTGGCCGCACGCAGACGGTCGGCGTCTTGGTGATCGAACTGTCGAACCCGTTCCTGGCGGGCGTCATCGAGGAGGCCAACGCCACGCTGGCGGAAAGCAGCTTCAAGGCGTTGATCGGGATCGGCCGCTCGACAAGTCCGATCGAGGCTTCGATGATCGAATCGATGATCGATAACCGTATGGATGGCGTGTTGATCATCGCTCCGCGAATCTCGGGCAAAATCCTTGAGCTCTATGCGCGGCAAATTCCGATCGCGGTCATCGCCCATCACGAGCCGCATGCCCAGACCTACGACACCGTCAATTCCGATGACCACAGGGGCGCTTATCTGGCAGTCGAAGCCGCCTTGCAGTGCGGCTATCGGGACATCGCAATGCTCGGCTACGACCTTGCCGACTCGCCGCCGACTATCGTCGCCCTGCAGCGCGAGAAAGGGTATCTGGATGGCGCGAAGGCGGCGGGGCTCGAAGGCCGCATCATCCGCCTGCCGTCGGTAGGCGCTGACCGTCGGGCGGCAATCAATGATTTCCTGGCCTTAGAGGATCGCCCCCGTGCGGTCTTCGTCTGGTCCGATCTCGATGCCGTGCCCCTCATCAATGCCGCGCGCATGAGCGGCATCCGGGTTCCGGAGGACCTCGCCATCATCGGCTACGACAATTCGCCGATGGCGGCCATTCCCCTCGTCGGCCTGACCAGCGTGGACCAGAACGCCGCGGCACTCGGCAGAACAGCGGCAGAGACGCTGCTCGGCAGGATTGATGGCCGCGAAGAGGCTCGTCATCTGTTGATCGAGCCGCATGTCGAGATGCGCGGAAGCACCTGAAAGCTGACAGCCTTTCGGCAGTCTACAGCCTATGCTGCGGCAAAGAGAGTTCTCAGCACGTCTTTCCGTTCTATGATGTCGGCGACGCTATACCGATCGAAGACGCCGACAAAAGCGGCCGTCGCCTCTCGCAGGATGGGCGGCATGCCGCAGCCGGCTCTGATGGAACAGGAAGAGCATTCGAGAATATCGTCAAGGCCCTCAGTATGTCTGAGCAGGCGACCAAGATTGATGGAGGCGGCCGGACGGCCGAGCCGGATTCCGCCGTTTCTACCCCTGATCGATTCCACGAAACCGGCTTTCGCCAGATCCTGAACCACCTTCATCAGATGGTTCTGGGAGATTTCATAGGCGTCAGCGACCTCCTTGATGGACGAGATCTCTCCCTCGTGTGATCCGAGGTAAATCATCACGCGGATCGCATAGTCGGTGTACCGTGTGAGCTTCATGGCACCTGCGTCAAAACGCCCAAAAAGAAATGATGCATTTCAATAGCATCTTTTACTGACGGCGTATACATGCATTGCAGATGCATGATTAGGAGTGACGCGATGGATGCGGCCAAGTTGCAGGAGAGTCAGATTCTGCCAGTATTGGAGCGGTTCTATGAGAAAGTCCGGCGCGATCTGATGCTTGGTCCGGTTTTCGCGGTGGTGGCGGATTGGCCGGAGCATTTGCAGCGACTGACTGAATTCTGGTCTTCGCTCATGCTCACGACTGGTAAATACAAGGGCAATCCAGTCGCGATCCACCTGATTCATTCGGACAAGATAGAACCTGCCATGTTTGAGCGCTGGCTTGCGATCTGGCGCGAGACGACAGACGAGATGCTGCCGCTCGCGGTCGCGCAAGAGATGCAGATCAAGGCGGGGCGGATTGCCTCGCGGCTGAACCTGGCGCTGACCGGGGAGATGCTTGAGTTACGGGCCGAAAAGTCTGCACCGCCACCTCTGAAGCCATACAAGACGACAAAGATCTTCGATGAAACGACTGTGCCAAATGCACTTCTCGAAAATCATCGGGTCAAATCCGGCGCCTGGGCACTCATCCGCGTTCTGACGGGCAGCATGCGCCTGGTGACAGGGCAGACGGTGAGCCCCTTAAGCCCCGATCACATCGGCCGGGTCCTGCCGGAGGTGGAGCATCACCTGGAGCTCCACGGCCCTGTTCAATTTCAGATCGAATTCTTCGATCGCGACCCTCTCCATATTGATAGCATTGAAAGGAAAGAACATGCCTAACCCACTTTCGGCACGCACCATTGAACTGGTGAAGCAGAGTGCTCCGGCGGTTGCCGCCCATGCGAGCGACATAACGAAGACGATGTACTGGCTGCTCTTCAAGGACGAGCACATCAAGGCGCTCTTCAATCAGGCTAATCACGGCGAGAATGGCTCTCAGGTTCACGCGCTGGCGGCGGCAATCGTCGGTTATGCGCAGAACATCGATAACCTCGCGCCTCTTTTGCCCGTCATCGAAAGGATCGCGCATAAGCACATCGGTTTTCATATCCTCTCCGAACATTATCCCTATGTCGCCAAATCACTGCTGGCAGCAATCCGCGAGGTATTGGGTGAGGCGGTATCCGAGGAACTGATTGATGCCTGGGGAGAAGCTTACTGGTTCCTTGCTGACACCCTGATCGAACGAGAGGAGCATATACGAGCCGAGCTTGAAAAGCGGGCCGGGGGCTGGAACGGCTGGCGCGAATTCAGGGTTGCCGAAAAAATCAAGGAAAGCGATGTCGTGACATCGTTCGTCCTGCGTCCGGTCGACGGGCAAGGCGTCGCGCTTCATCGAGCCGGCCAGTATCTGACTTTCGATCTCAGCCTGCCCGATGGCAGCAAGATGAAGCGGAACTATTCGATCTCGTCCGGACCAAATCAGGATTTCTATCGCATCTCGGTCAAGCGGGAGGAGAACGGCAAGGGCGCCTCTCGCTATCTGCACGATCACGTCGCGGTCGGTACGGTGTTGAAGGTCACGCCGCCCGCCGGAGACTTCTACCTGCCTGAGGAGCCAACCAGCGAAATGGTTCTGTTGTCAGGCGGCGTGGGCCTCACGCCGATGGTCAGTATGCTGGAGGCGATCGCCGGCGACTATCCTGATGTCGAAGCCCATTTCGTTCACGGAGCGATGAACAGCTCGACGCACGCGATGGACAAGCATGTCCGCTCGCTTGCCCAGCGGCACGGTCGGGTATCGGTCAGCACCTTCTACAGCGAGCCCGCCGCCAGGGATGTTGCCGGTTTTTCTCACGACGAGGATGGTTTCATCACCAGAGGATGGCTGGAAGCAAATACGCCGATCGACACGGCAAACTTCTATATTTGCGGTCCAAAGCCCTTCTTGCGGTCGATGGTCAGTGATCTGCGGACGCTTGGCGTTTCGAGTGATCGCATCCATTATGAATTCTTCGGCCCGGCCGATGAATTGCTGGCGGCCTAAAAGCGTCCGGCTGACAGCCTAAATCCACAGCACGAACAGATATTCGACCAGGCGAAGCCACCGCGGCTCCGCCTGGTCGATTGCATTTTCAGAGGCGGCGATGGATGCGGCGGCATGGCGATAGGGGTTCATTTTACCCGGCCAACGGTTCGATTAATCGTCCGTTCATTTTGCGGCCGCTATTGACCACTATCCGCCATTTCGAACAATCCACGTTTGAATGTAAACTCCCGCTCAAAAGCAATGAAGATGCCCAATTCGAAACGCTCGTGCCCCTTCTCGCATCCAGTTCTGCAAGAATGCATCGGCCGGACACGAACCCAGTAGAAGAGAAAACACTATGTCCTCTCAAAATATTACGGGCGCTTCGGGCGCGAATGTTCATGCAACCGCCGCCGATCCCGATTTCGGCATCCGCGCCGCTCTCCTGTCGAATGATCAGCTGAGGGTAAAGGCCGCGCAGTTTGCGGAAAACCGCGCCCTTGACGTGGCGAGTTTCAAGAATTTCGATTTCTTCCAGCGTCACCGGGAGAACGAAGCCGAGATCCTTAGGGTCTATCGCGCTGCTGCAGCGGATGTCGATGCGGGCGAGAGCATCACGCCGGCGACCGAATGGCTGCTCGACAACCACTACATCGTCGAGGAAGCCATCCAGGAAGTCCGTCGCGACTTTCCGAAGAAATTCTATCGCGAACTGCGCAAGATCAAGCTTGACGGAATGGAAGTACCGCGCACGCTGGCGCTTGCCTGGCTCTACATGGCGCATGCCCATAGCAATATCAGCAATGCTGGTATGGCCGCGGTCACGGAAGGCTTCCAGGACAGGGAGACGCTGCGCATCGGCGAACTCTGGGCGCTGCCCTCGCTCGTGCGCTACGTGCTGATCGACAATCTTCGCCATGTTGCGACGCATGTCGACAAGAGCCGCGAAATGCGCACCAGCGCCAATACAGCGGCTACCCAGGCGATTGCGCTCGGTGATGCCGGGTCCGCCGGTTTCCTGGAGACGCTGGTTGCCAATCTCGATGACACGACCTTCGTCACCCAGCTGCATTATCGCCTGCGTAACGCGCTGGAGCCGACCGAAGCTGCGCTGAGCTGGCTCGAGGCCAAGCTCGCGGCAAAGGGGACCGATGCCGAAACGGTGATGTCGGCCGAGCAGGTGCGTCTTGGCGCGGCCAATACGCTGATGGGCAGCATCATCAAGAGCCTGCGCGAGATCAACGACACCGACTGGTCCGAATGGGTCGAAGAGGTCAGCACGATCGACAAGCTGCTCTGGCAGCAGACGGATTATGCCGAGCTCGATTCCGGCTCCCGCAACAGCTACCGCCGCCAGATCGAAAAGCTTGCCAAGCGCTCCGACAAGACGGAAATGGATATCGCCGAGGCGGCCGTGCGCCTGGCTGACCGCGCAAAGGCAGGAAGCCAGGATCCATCTTCCTCCGCCGGCAATGTCGGCTATTATTTCGTCGGCAACGGGCGTCCGGCGCTGGAGTCTGAGATCGGCTTCCGGCCGACGCTTGGCCTGCGGTTCATGCGCGTAATCCGCGAGCTGAACTGGCTGGCGATCGCCGTGCCGGTTCTGTTGCTGACGCTGCTGGCGCTGGTCATCGCCGATGCGATTTTTGTCGATGCCGGCATGCCGCTTTTTGCGACGATCGTGCTGTTGCTGATGTTCGCGCTTCCAGCATCCGAAGGCGCGACGGGCCTCTTCAACTTCTTCGCCACCTTCTTCATCACGCCCGACCGTCTTGTCGGCTATGAATTCAAGAAGGGACTGCCTGCGGAAGCCCGCACGCTCGTCACCATCCCTTGCCTGATCGGCAAGCGCGAACATGTCGATGAACTCGTTCGCAATCTTGAGGTCCATTATCTCGCCAATGCGCGCGGCGAAATCTACTACGCGCTTTTGAGCGACTGGCCGGACGCGCAGGAAGAACAGAATGCCCGCGATCTCGAAGTGCTCGACTATGCGCTGAGCAAGATCGCCAATCTGGAGGCACGTTACGCCGAGGACGGCAAGCAGCGCTTCTATCTGCTGCATCGCCGCCGCCAGTATAATCCCGCCGAAGGCGCCTGGATGGGTTGGGAGCGCAAGCGCGGCAAGCTGCATGAGCTCAACATGCTGCTGCGCGGCGAGCCGAACACGAGTTTCCTGCCAGGCGCCGATGTCGTGCCGCAGGACGTGAAATATGTCATGACGCTCGACAGCGACACGCGCGTCGTCCGCGACACCGTGACCAAGCTTGTCGGCAAGCTGCATCATCCGATCAATCGCCCGGTCTTCGACGCCAGGAAACAGCGGGTGGTCGATGGCTACGGCGTGCTTCAGCCCCGTGTGACGCCGTCGCTGACGACAGGCAAGGATGCATCGACCTTTCAGCGCGTCTTCTCGGTCAACCGCGGCCTCGACCCCTATGTCTTTGCCGTCTCCGACGTCTATCAGGACATTACCGGCGAAGGCACCTTCACCGGCAAAGGTCTCTATCACGTCGATGCCTTCGAAGCGTCGCTGAAGGGACGGATCAAGGAAAACTCGGTTCTCAGCCACGACCTGCTTGAAGGCTCGATGGCGCGTTGCGCACTGGTGACGGACTGTGAGCTGGTCGAGGACTTTCCGATCCGCTACGAAGTGGAAGTCTCGCGCCAGCATCGCTGGGCGCGTGGCGACTGGCAGCTTCTGCCTTACATCTTCGACGATCGCCGTGGTGTCACTGCGCTCGGCTGCTGGAAGATGTTCGACAACCTGCGTCGCTCGCTGACGCCGATCGCCTGGTTCCTGGCATCCGTGCTCGGCTGGTACTGGATGGACCCGCTCGGCGCGCTCATCTGGCAGATCCTCCTGATCTTCAGCCTGTTCGTCGCACCGACCCTGTCGCTGATCAACGGCATCATCCCGCGCACCAGCGATATCATCCTGCAGGCCCATCTGCATACTGTCTGGAAAGATATCGAGAATGCCAATGCCCAGGTGGCGATGCGCATCGTCTTCATCGCCGACACCGCCTGCGTCATGGCCGACGCCATTATCCGCTCGCTCTACCGCCTGTTCGTCAGCCGCAAGCTGATGCTGCAGTGGCGCACCGCCGCAAGCGCCCAGGCCATGGCTCAGACGACCATCCTCGGCCATTACAAAGTCATGTGGCGGGCTCCGGTGCTCGCCGTCCTGGCATTGCTTTTCGTCATTTCCTCCGGCGACAGCGCCTGGATGGTCGGCCTTCCCTTCGTTATTTTGTGGGTCCTCTCGCCGGCTATCGCCTGGACGGTCAGCCAGACGGCGGAAACCGAGGACCGGCTCGATGTGCCGGACAATGTCCGCAACGAATTGCGCAAGATCGCAAGGCGTACATGGCGCTATTTCGACCACTTCGTGGTCCCCGGCCAGCATTACCTGCCGCCGGACAATGTCCAGCAGACGCCGCATGCCGTCGTCGCCATGCGTACCTCGCCGACCAATATCGGCGTCTACCTTCTGTCGGTGATTTCGGCGCGCCGCTTCGGTTGGATTTCCTTCGAGGATGCGGTCAAGCGCATCGAGCAGACGATCGAAACCGTCGACAGGCTCGAGAAATATCGCGGCCATCTCTTCAACTGGTATCATACCGACACGCTGAAGCCGCTCGGTCGCCGATATGTGTCATCGGTCGACAGCGGTAATTTTGCCGGCCATCTGATTGCGGTATCGTCGGCCTGCCGCATCTGGGCGCAGGCTCCGCTTGCCCACATTCACACGGATCTCGATGGCATTGGCGATGTCGCGGCCATTCTTCGCGAGGTGCTGAACGAGCTTCGGGAAGAAGACAAGTCTGTCCTATCCCTTCACGATCGGCTCGATGGCCGGATCGCCGATCTCGAAACAGCGGTTGCCACGGGCAAGCGGGAGAAGGAATTCTCCTCAGGCCTGATCGAGCGATTTGCCGGACAGGCCCGCGAAATCCGCGAACTTGCCGGCAGCCTCGACCGAGAGGTCAAGACGGCGCAAAGCGACGAGATCGTCCAATGGGCGGAAAAGCTCGTGGCAACCTGCGAGCTTCATCTCACCGACAAGGCTTTCGATCCTTCGCAGGTGGATGCCATCAGCGAACGGCTGATCCACGTCGGCAATCGCGCCCGCGAAATCGCTTTCGACATGGATTTCAGTTTCCTCTATCGGCCCGAGCGCCGGCTATTGTCGATCGGCTTCCGGGTCGAGACGGAAGAAGTCGATGCGGCCTGCTACGACCTGCTTGCCTCGGAAGCACGCCTGACCAGCCTGTTTTCCATCGCCAAGGGCGACCTTCCGACAGAGCATTGGTACAAGCTTGGTCGTCACGTCGTCCCGGTTGGCCCGCGCGGGGCGCTGGTCTCCTGGTCCGGTTCGATGTTCGAATATCTGATGCCGCCGCTCGTCATGCAGGAGCGCAGCGGAGGTATTCTCAACCAGACCAACAACCTGATCGTTCTCGAACAGATGAACTATGCCCGCAAGCTCGGCACACCGTGGGGCATTTCGGAAGCGGCCTTCAATGCCCGCGACCACCAGATGAACTACCAGTACAGCAATTTTGGGGTGCCGACGCTCGGCCTGAAGCGTGGTCTCGGCCAGAACGCAGTCATCGCGCCTTACGCTTCGCTGCTGGCGAGCCAGTATCACCCGATCGCCGCACTCGAAAACCTCAACAGGCTGAGGGCTGTCGGCGCGCTTGGCATGTATGGCTTCCATGATGCCGTCGACTTCACGCCGAACCGCGTGCCTGAGGGCAAGCAGTGCGCCGTGGTCTATAACTACTATGCGCACCATCACGGTATGTCGATTGCAGCCGTCGCCAACGTCGCCTTCGATGGAATGCTGCGTGAGCTTTTCCATGCTGATCCTGTCATCGAGGCAGCCGAGCTGCTGCTGCAGGAAAAGGCACCGCGCGACATCCCTGTCATGGCGGCCAAGCATGAAACCGATGCGCCTGCTACCATCCAGGGCGACCTCATGCGTCCGGAAGTGCGTCGCCTGGAAGACCCGGCATCGCGCGAACGCGAATTGCTGCTGCTGTCCAACGGTCGCTATTCGACCATGCTGACAGCGACGGGTTCCGGCTACAGCCGCTGGAAGAACCTTTCCGTCAACCGGTGGCGGGCCGATCCGACCGAGGACCGTTGGGGTTCCTTCATCTTCCTGCGGGATACAGAATCCAACGAATGGTGGTCTGCGACGGCCGAGCCGCGCTCGATCGCCAACGAACACGTGCGCGTCAGCTTCAGCGACGACAAGGCCGAATTCGTCAAGACCGTCGGTGAGCTGACGAGCGAGATGGAAGTCTTCGTCGCGAGCGATCACGATGCGGAAGGCCGCCGTCTGACGATCACCAATACCGGCACTGAAGATCGCGTCATCGAAGTGACCTCCTATATGGAACCGGTCGCGACACTCGATGTCGTCGATACCGGCCATCCGGTCTTTGCCCGCATGTTCCTGAAGACCGAGATTGCCGCTGCCGGCGACGCGATCGTCGTCGAACGCCAGAAACGCGGCCTGACCGATCCCGATGTCACCATCGCGCAGCTTATCGTCGATACGTCAGGCGAAAATGCCCCGACGCAATATGAGACTGACCGTATGCGCTTCCTCGGCCGGGGCCGTACCCTGACCGAAGCCGCTGCGTTCGATCCGGATGCCAAGCTGTCGGGCACGGACGGCTTCACCATGGATGCCTGTGTGTCGCTGCGCCGTACGCTTCGCGTGCCGGCCGGCGAAAAGGTCAGCGTGACTTTCTGGACCATTGCGGCGGCCGAACGCGCCGAACTCGAAACGGCGCTGGAGCACTATCGCCAGCCGGAAAGCTTTGCCCAGAGCCTCGTTCAGGCCTGGACGAGGACGCAGAGCCAGCTGCGCCAGATCGGCGTCAACTCGAAGGAGGCCGCCGCCTATCAACGGTTCGCGCGCTACATCATCTATCCCGACATGGCGCTGCGCGCCGACAGCAAGGCGGTTCGCGAGGGTCTTAAGTCGCAGTCCGTTCTCTGGGGTGCAACGCTATCAGGCGATGCGCCGCTGATGACGCTGCGCATCACCGACGAACTCGGCACCGATCTCGTCAAGGAACTGCTGCGGGCTCAGGGTCTCCTGCAATCGCGCGGCGTCGAGGTCGATCTCGTGATTTTCAACGAGCGTGCTGGCGAGGCGGCTGCGGAAATGCAGCGCACGATCGACCAGCTCTGCGACGCGGCGCGCCATGCAAGCGAAATTGCCGGCATCCAGCGCAACATCTATGTGCTGCGCAAGGACCTGACCACACCGGAAGCCTACGACGCCATCATCGCTGCCTCGCGCGTTGTTCTGCGTGGCCGCGACGGCAGTCTCATCGACCAGCTGCAGAAGGCTCGTTCCGTTGCCGGATCACCCGCGCTGCTCGGTCAGTGGGGCGATTCCACCCTGGTGCCGAGGATGGTCCGCGGTACTGCTGAGCCGGTACAGGCCGATGGCGGCGATCTCGCCTTCTGGAACGGCTATGGCGGCTTTGCGGCCGATGGCAGCGAATATGTCGTGCGCCTGTCGGGCGGCGAGCAGACGCCGCAGCCGTGGGTCAACATCATGGCCAATGATAGTTTCGGCTTCCATGTTTCGGCCGAAGGTGCCGCCTTTACCTGGAGCCAGAACTCCCGCGATCACCAGCTGACGCCCTGGACCAATGACATGGTCACCAACCGGCCGGGCGAAGCCTTCTACCTGAAGGACCTCGATCGCGGCTCGGTCATCGTGCCCTATGCGTCTCTGGCGCAGCGCTCCGACACGCGCTTCGAAGCCCGCCATGGCCTCGGCTACTCGGTCTTCTCGACGGTCCAGGATGACATCGCCTTGGAAGTCACGCAGACCCTGCATATGGAAAAGTCGGTCAAGCTGACGCAGCTGCGCATCCGCAACGATGCGGGCGAGGCACGCAAGCTGCGCCTTTATGGCTATGCCGAATGGATTCTCGGCAACAACCCGACGAAGAGCAAACCCTTCATCATCTCCAGCTATGACAGCGCGAGTGGGGCGGTCTTCGCAAGCAATCCGTTCAGCGTGAGCTTCGGGACGCGTGTCGCAGCCTTTGCGGCAAGCGAAACGCCGTCGAGCGTTTCCACCAGCCGTCGCGAATTCATCGGCCGGCACGGAACGATCCAGCAGCCGCGCACCGTCTCGGCGGGCTCGCGTCTCTCCAACGCGTTGGATCTCGATGGCGATCCGGCAGCCGCTATGGCCTTCGATCTGACGATCGGGCCTGGCGAGGTACGCGACATCTGCTTCTATATGGGCGATGCTGCCTCGCAGGAAGACGCCGCTGCTCTGATTGCTGAGATCCGCTCGGTCAGCTTCGAAGCTGTTCTTGGTCAGACCCGCGACTTCTGGAAGAACTTTACCGGCAAGACGCGTGTTTCTACGCCGGATCAGCGCCTCGACTTCATGGTCAACAGCTGGCTGCCCTATCAGACCTATGGCTGCCGTATCATGGCCCGCACCGCCTTCTACCAGTCGAGCGGCGCGTGGAACCTGCGCGATCAGCTGCAGGATTCGCTGGCCTTCCTGCTGCACTCACCCGAGATCGCCCGCAAGCAGATCCTCGATACCGGCCGGCGCCAGTTCCCGGAAGGCGACTTCCAGCACTGGTGGCTGGCAGACAGCGGCGCTGGCGTTCGCACGAACATCTCCGACGATCCGGTCTGGCTCGCCTATGCGGTCGATCAATATTGCACGGCGACTGGTGATGCTGCGATCATGGACGAGATGCTGCCCTTCGTCGAAGGCGCGCAGCTCAGCCCCGGCCAGTATGACGCATTCCTGCAGCCGCGTATCTCGGACACGACCGCATCGCTCTACGAGCATGCCGCCCTCGGCCTCGATCTTGCGATTAAGCGCACCGGGGTCAACGGCCTGCCGCTGATGATGAGCGGTGACTGGTGCGACAAGATGGATCGGGTCGGTATGGCCGGCCGCGGCGAGAGCGTCTGGCTCGGCTGGTTCCTGGCCGGCGCGCTACGCCGCTTCATCGCCTATGCCGAGGCGCGCGGCGATACTAAACGTGTCAGCCACTGGACGACGCATCTTGGCAAGCTCAAGGAAGCGATCGAAACGGCCGGCTGGGACGGAGAATATTATCGCCGTGGCTACTATGATAACGGTGCGCCACTCGGCTCCAGCCAGTCCGAAGAGGACAAGATCGACTCGATCGCCCAATCCTGGAGCGTACTGTCGGGCGAGGGCAATCCGGAACGCAGCGACATGGCGATGAAGGCGGTCCTTGGCAAGCTCGTCGATGAAGAGGGCAAGTTCATCCGCCTCCTGACGCCGCCCTTCGTCAAGCCGGTCAACGATCCTGGTGTGATCAAGGCCTATCCGCCTGGCGTTCGCGAAAACGGTGGCCAGTATACCCATGCTGCCACCTGGGCAGTCCTGGCTCTCGCCCGCATGGGTCGCGCCGAAGACGCCTGGCGGGCCTTCGAGATGCTGAATCCGATCAATCATTCGCTCGATAAATCGTCTGCGGACGTCTATCGCATCGAGCCCTATGTGATCGCCGGCGACGTCTATGGTGAGGGTGCRCTCAAGGGCCGCGGCGGCTGGAGCTGGTACACCGGTTCGGCTGGCTGGCTCTACCGTGTGGCAGTCGAGGGCATCCTCGGCATCCGCTCGGAAAATGGCCGCCTGCATGTCAAGCCGGTCCTGCCGGCCGGATGGAGCGGCTTCTCCGCCGAACTCGATCTGCCGAGCGGGAAATATCAGGTTTCCGTTTCGAAGGTGGGCGCGGATCGCTGCTCTGTGACGATCAACGGCACGGCGCTCGATGATTTGAGCGAGGGATATTTGTTGGCGGCCAAATGAGAACTCACTGCCGGGGCAGATTGACTGGTGTCACTGCCCCGGCGATTGCCGCGATCTGCGCGTCGTTCAATCCGTTGGCAGAGTGAAGACCGCGCAGGGATCGGCGATGCCGCGCAACCGGTGTTCACCGAGGGGGACCAGTTGCGTCGAAACCTCCGCAGCGAGCGCACCTGATATCAGTACACGATGACCAAGGGACTTGCAGAGCCCTTCCAGCCGGCTGACCAGATTGACCGCGGGGCCGATGGCGGTGAAGTCCAGCCGGTCGGCCGCACCGATATTGCCCCAGAGCATTTCGCCAAAATGCAGCGCGACGCCGAAGGGCAGCGGCGGCAGACCTTGTGCGTGCCGCGCGGTGTCGAGATGGGCCATGCCGGCACGGGCGGCCGCGACGGCGCGTAGCGACGCTTCGCAAGCCTCACCAGGCGTTCCGGTAACGGGAAAGATCGCCAGAACACCGTCACCAATGAACTTCAGCACCTCACCCCCGAAAGCGTGTACCGCGCCTGCAACACGATCGAACCAGGCATCGAGGGTGGTGATCATGAGAGAGGGCTCGGTTGCTTCGGATAGGGCCGTGAAATCGCGCAGGTCAGCACAGAGCAAAGCGGCGCGAATTGTTTCACCGCTGCTGCGGCCGAGCGCTCCGGCCTGCACCTGCGCGGCACTGCGTTTGCCGAGATAGGCCTCTAAAAGGGTTGTCAGCGCCGTTCGTGCGGTCAGAGCCGCCAAGGGTGCCACTGCAAAGCGGGCGGCCTGGTGCAGCCGGTCCGCCTCGTCCGGATCGAACGAGCGGGATCCAGCCCAGCCCAATGTCGGACTGTCGGAGCCTCGACCGATCTTTCCTTCGTATACTGGCCCAAGCCCGGCAAGCCAGTCGCCCGCAGCCTTGTTGAGCGAGCTGCCGGCAAAGTCGAGCGCTTCGATGACGGTGCCGGTCTCGGCCCGCCACAACCAGGTGCGACGCGCAATGATCGGATGTGGAACGGCAAGGGTGAGGGCTCCACCGGCGAGCGGCAGGCCATCGGCAAGCAACTGGCGGCCAAGCTCGGCTATGAAGTGTTCGGGGCCGGACGAGGCGCCGGCCTCATCGATCAGCCAGGCGAGGTGGGCGGGCAAATCCATGCCTCGATCATGCCATAGCGGTCACCGGATGTCAGCCAGACGTAGCCTTCCTCGTGAATTGGGCTTCTCTTTCAAATGAGAATCTTGGTCATTTCCTGCCATAGAAGGGATCGGGTCCCGGGTCGCGTCCGGCCGCCACGGTGCTCAGCCGACCAAGGTAGTGAGCCCAGCCCTCGGCATGGCCGGCGCATTGCTCGGCATTGGGCAAGCCGGTATGCGTCAGACGCAGGAGCGTTCCATCAGGCTGTTCGATCAGATCGATCTCGACCAGGCTGGAGCCCGGCGGCACTACTTCGCTCCCATCCCAGCCGAAACTATAGGCCAGGCGGTGGACCGGCACCACTTCGCGGAAAGAGCCGCGAGCGAAACGTGCGCCGGTAACGTTGACGAGATAGAGCCCTCCGGGCTGCGGCTCGATCTCTGCTTCCGTCCCCATCCAGCGGAGGATCTTTTCCGGATCCGTCAGCAGGGCGAACACGGCCGCAGGCGGCGCTGAAAGATGCGTTTCGCGGCGAACGACGAGGGCCTCTTGCATCGCTTTCTCCCAAGTTTGGTCCGCGCCGACCGAGGGCACGACGCGGTATACTGAACTAGAGGGAAGTTCACCCGCAGCAAGGGTGTCATGCGTTACGAGCGGTTGAATTGTGGAGGGCGCTCATCCTGCGAATTCACGTGGAGAAGGTGACAAAGCTCTTATAGGCCTGCCATCGTCCGCCGCCTGCGCTACTACGGATTTGCCTTCAGAAAGGCGATAAGGTCGTCGATCTCGAAGCTCCAGAGCCCCCAGAAGCGCATCTTTGTGCCGGGGATTTTTCTGCTCGGGCTTGCCAGAAATTCCGCAAGTTCATGCTCGTTCCACACAAGCCCGTCTTCGCCGGCTTTCTTCAGGGCGGGAGAGTAGGCATAATCGTCTATGATAGCTGCCCGCCGTCCCACAACACCCTTCAGGGAGGGGCCGAATGTACTCCTGGTGTCATCGATAATGTGACATGAAGAACAGGCCCGGAAAGTTCTCGCGCCACGATCCGCATCAGCCGCGAAACCGTTGCCCGCAACCGAAGCTGCCGTAATCGCCCATGCGATTGTTCTCAACATCGCGCTAACCTTGCGCGTCCATCTTCGTGAGTTTGAAGAAGAACCGCCTTTCGTCGTCGCGCACGCACATCATCCCAGCCAGCGTATTTTCATCCACCCATCTGAAGTGGTCGACGATCGGCTGCTCGTTGTAGACCATTGCAGCGCTTGCAATGTGCTCGAATGTCCGGACCTCCAGTGCGGCTGTCGTGCCTCGCGCGCGGAATACCTTATGAAAATACGAAAACGTGGTTTGGGCGAGGGCGGTCCGTCCGAATGGCGCAAGCTTGATCGCGAGCCCGATAGGGACGAAGCGCGGATCGATGGCCACGAGCCGTGCCGGATGCCACTGAAAGAGTAGGGCGTCGGCCCGCATGTCAGGATGAAAGCGTTTGCCGAACCATCGCAGGTTTTCGAGGACGCCATCGAGCGGATGCCCCGATGGAACGCCGCCGCCTCGCCACAATCCGACCATCTCAACGGGCTTGACGAGCTCCAGCGACTGGAACCAGGCCGTCATATCTTTCTGCAGGTCCGCTTGCACGGGCTCACCTTCTCCCACGATCACATCAGGAATGAAGTAGCGATTGCCGGCGAAGATTCCGAGACCCAATTGGCTATCTCTGTGCGGAACCTTCAAAGTCGATGCTGGATATCTGCTCTTACCTGCCGTCGACCCGTATCGCCACTAACGCCGACACCGCGAGCATGCGGTATTTAAACACCAGAGCTCACGGCAGCACATCGTAACCGCCTCGCCGGAAGGACGGTCGTTCCTTGAGGCGATCAAAGTAGGCTGTGACCGCCGACAGCGCGGGTCGTTCGATCGGTGTGTGAAGCCAGCGATTGACCGACAGGCCGATCAAAATATCGGCCAGCGTGAAGTGATCTCCCGTTACGAAAGGTCCGCCCGTCGAGAGGGTATTTTCCAGGACTTCCATCTTACCGTTCCAATCCCTGGCGCTAGCGGCAATGATCGAGGGGTCCGCATAAGCGGCGTCTTTGCGCACAAGACCCTGGAACGCGCCGCGCCAGGCACTGTTCAGCTCTGTTGCCTGCCAATCCATCCATCGCTCGACCAGTGCCCGCCTCAGGGGGACGACGGTAGGAGATCGTCGCGGCTGTGTCTGGACGCGAGATAACGGCAGATCGTGTTGGATTCCCACAAGATGCCGTCATCGCTTTCGATGACCGGCACGAGACCATTCGGATTGAGTGCGAGGAATTTCGGTGTCCTGGTCGAGGCAAACCCCGTTCCCCAATCCTCCTGCACGTAATCAATGCCGATCTCTTCGCAGGTCCAGAGCACCTTGCGAACGTTGATGGATGATTGCCTGCCAAGAACTCGAAGGACGCTCATGATCCACTCCTAACCAGTCGGCCCCCGGGTATCGATTAAGACGTCACTTTGCACCACCAAACATGTCCCGGCGACAACAAAGCCCTTTGTTGTGCTTGCTCGGCGATCTAGCGCAGTAATTTAAGGGAACCGGTCAGCGACCTCACCCATTTCGCTGGCCCTGCAAGGCCTAATCCATCGATCTCTTCTTCGCTCAAGTCCCTGTCCGGGAAACTGCGCTGATAATCAGCATAATCATGCAGTGACCGCGCAAAAGCGGGAAACGGTACGATGGCATGTTCCTCCGGCTGGTTCAGCGCCTTCAACATGATCTGGCGGATCGTCTGTCCGTCGGCCTGCAGAATCGGCACTGGTCGGTTGGAGATGATATCGGTGGTCCTTCCGGTGTGGTCGCTGAGCCTTTCGGCGCCGAGAAGGGGCATCTTGGCGCCCATGCCTATGCCGATGGCGCTGACGGTATTTGCAATAAGAGCTGGCGGGAGTTTGGGATCGACGACAATGGCAATGCGGATATCTGAGAGCATGGAAAAGACCTGAGATTGCGATGGCCACAGCCTAAGCGATCCCGGCAGAAGGATCCTATCTAGTATTGCCGTTCAGCGTGGATATTTGGTAGGTTTCACCCAGTTTATGTAATTTTTGGGTAGATATTACCGATGACGACATTTGAGCCAGTTGAGCTGAAAATTCTTTCAAGCCTACAGGCTGAGGGGCGGCTGACAAATCAGGAACTGTCCGAGCGCGTCGGCATGTCGACGTCTCCTTGTTGGCGAAAGGTACGTCAGCTCGAAGAGACGGGTGTGATCCGGGGTTACCGGGCCGATCTCAACCGGCGCAAACTCGGGCTTGGGGTCCTTGCCTTCATCCGAGTGAAGATCGATGGCCATAACGAGGCGGAGGCGGACGCCTTTGCCGCCGAAGTTGCACGGCTGCGGGAGGTTGTTGCCTGCTACAGCATTGCCGGAGACTCGGATTTTCTGCTGCAGGTCGTCTCACCTGATCTCGATTCCTATGCCGATTTCGCGATGTCCGTCGTGCGCCGTCTGCCGCGTATCAAGGAAATGCAGACCACCTTTGTTCTCAAGGAAATCAAGCCGTTCGAAGGTTTTCCGGTAGGTCTTTAAGAGGCTGATCTGAACCGATAATCGGTGAAATAGCCGCCCAGCAGATGCTGGACGGCTGATCGTGCTGAAAAGTAGGCCGTCATGGCTTCAACATAGGCTGGATCAAATAGTCACGCCTTAACGATTTCAGTCTGACGAATGGCGCTTGCGCCAGGCTTTTCGCGACGCACAATAAGTATGACAATTCAGTTTTCCCGGCGAAGCCGCGGTTGGCGAGCAATCTGTCGGCATCTGCGCCGACGCGATCAAGTTCAAATGTTGGAGCCGAAATTTTAGTTTCCACCCGATTGACCGGATCGGAAATCTTGCGTTAGCTTGATTAAATCAATTTGATTGAATCTAAAAAATAACAAGCAAGGGAACGTAAAAATGGGACTGGATAAGAGCGTAATCCGCAGTGTTTCCGCGCGTGCCGGCTGGGCGGCGGCGACCGCCTTGACGGCGGTGATGGCGTTTGGCGCATCGGCTGTTTCGGCCGCCGAAGCCGTTCTGACGATGCATATCGAAGAGCAGACGAGCTGGGTGCAGAACTTCAATCCATTCGACCTTGCCGGCCGCCGGCAGAGCACCATGGATTTCATCTATGAGCCGCTCGTCATCTTCAACGCACAGGACGGTGGCAAGCCGGTCTGGCGCCTTGCCACGAACTACAAGTTTTCCGACGACATGAAGTCGATCACCTATGAACTGCGCCCGGGCGTGAAATGGTCGGACGGCCAGCCGCTGACATCGGCGGACGTCAAATATACGATCGATCTGATGCTGAAGAATGCCGCGCTCGATACCGTTGGTGTCGGCGAAACCGTGGCATCCGTCGAGGCGCCTTCGCCGACCGAGGTGACAATCAAGCTCAAGGCCGTCAATTCCGACTTCCCCGAATCGCTGGCCGACCTCGCCGTCGTTCCCGAGCATGTCTGGAAGGATGTTTCCGATCCCGTGGCATTCAAAAACGAGAAGCCGGTTGGCTCCGGTCCGATGACGGAAGTGCGCCGCTTCACACCACAAGTTTATGAGCAGTGCCGCAACCCGAACTATTGGGATGCAGCCTTTTTGCGTGTCGATTGCCTGCGCCTGCCGCAGATTTCCGGCAACGACCAGATGCTCGCGATCCTGCCCGAGGGCAATATGGACTGGATCGGCTCCTTCATTCCCGAGATCGACAAGACATTCGTGGCGCTCGACGCCGAACATAACGGCTATTGGCAGCCGCCGGCCGAGACCGTTGCCTTCCAGATGAACTTCAAGACCAAGGACGAGGGCAATCTGGAAGCCTATAAGGACCTCAACTTCCGCCACGCCTTCAGCCTTGCCATGGACCGCAAGTCGATGGTCGATATTGCCGGCTTCGGTTATCCTGTTGTCAACGAGCACGCCTCCGGTCTGCCGCCGCGTTTTGAAGGCTGGAGCAACAAGGCGGCTGAAGGCGACAAGGACGCCTTCATGGGCCTGGATACCGACAAGGCCAACAAGATCCTCGACGATGCCGGTTACAAGAAGGGTGCGGACGGTTTCCGCACGACCCCCAGCGGCAAGCCGATCACTTTTCCGATCACCGTCCCAAACGGCTGGACGGACTGGATCGACGCCGTGCAGATCGCCGTTGAAGGCCTGCGTGCGGCCGGCATCAATGCCTCGGTTGCCACTCCCGAATACGAACAATGGCGCAAGCAGATTCTCGATGGCAGCTTCGAGGTCGTCATGAACTCGCGCGCCGATGGCGCCACACCTTTCCGCGGCTATTACCAGAACCTCTCGACCGCCTATGGCGGGCGCATTACCGGCGCTCCCTCGCGCTACTCGAACCCGAAACTCGATGCGCTTTTCGATCAGTATCTGAAGGCGACRTCGGAYGAKGATCACAAGAAGATCTTCAACGATATYCAGCTGCTGGTTGCCGAYGACTTCCCGGTCGTGCCTGTCTTCAACGGACCGACCTGGTATCAGTTTTCGAGCAAGCGTTTCACCGGCTGGGTGACCGACAAGGATCCGGTCATGAACCCGGAAGATCATGACAACAACCGGATGCGCCTTATGCATCTCCTGCGCCTGAAGCCGGTCCAATAAGACCGGCGAGGCAAGGGATATGCGTGTTTCCGGACGGCGCCTCGGCGTCTATGCGGTCGCCCTGGCGTTCGCCATCGTGATGAATTTCATTCTTCCCCGGCTCATGCCGGGGACACCMGTCGATGCGATGGTCGCTCAGCTCGGCCCGCGGGCCACACCCGCAGCCGTCGAGGCGATCAAGGTTCGCTTCGGCGCCGTCGATCAGCCGATGCTTCTGCAATTCGTCGATTATCTGAAGGGGCTTGCGAGTTTCGATCTCGGCGTCTCGGTCAAATATTATCCCCAGACCGTCGTCCAGGTTCTCGCCCGCTCGACCATCTGGACCGTTTTCCTCGTCGTGACCGCCATCATCTTTTCGCTCTGCATCGGCGTCGTGCTTGGCGCGGTCTCAGCGTGGCGGCGCGGTGGCCGCTTCGACACGATCGTCTCGCCACTATCGGTCATCATGATTTCGGTTCCGCCTGTCATCATCGCGCTGACGACGCTTTTCGTCTTCGGCGTCTCGCTGCGCTGGTTTCCGGTCGGTTACGCCTATGACCCGAATCTCGATCCTGCGTTCAACTTCACCTTTGCCGGTAGCGTCTTCATGCATGCCATCCTGCCGGTACTGACGCTGTCGCCTTTCCTGATCGGTGAATTCCAGACGACCATGCGTTCGTCGATGATCTCGATCCTCGGCGAGGACTATGTAACGATGGCCCGCGCCAAGGGTCTCAGTCATCTTAACGTGATGTTCGGCTATGGCGCGCGCAACGCCATGCTTCCTGTCCTGACAAACCTTGCCCTCATGCTTGGCGCTGTTTTCGGCGGTTCGATCGTGACCGAGATCGTCTTCAATTATCCGGGGCTCGGCCTGACGCTCTATACGGCGAGCATTGCCCGCGATTATCCGGTCATCCAGGGGCAGCTGCTTCTGATGACGCTCGCAACGCTCGGGGCCAACTTCCTCGTCGACATCATTTACGGGTTTATCGACCCCCGACTGCGGGATGCTGTGTAATGGGCTTCACGCTGAGATCCATCCTTCGCCAGAAGAAGGCCGTCGCCGGCCTCATCATTGTAGTCGCTCTCTGGCTCATGGCGCTATCTGCACCGATCATTGCGCCCGGCGAACCCGGCGCCCGTGTCGGTCGCTCTCACCAGCCTCCGTCCATCGAGCATGTGCTCGGCACGACGAAGATGGGCCGCGACGTCTATCGCCAGTTCGTCTGGGGTGCGCGCAGTTCGCTCACCGTCGGTTTTGCAACGGGCATCGCAATCACCGTAATCGGCACCGCCATCGGCCTCGTCGCAGGCTATGTCGGCGGCAAGACGGATGCCGCCCTCGATCTCGCAACGAACGCGGTACTCGTTGTTCCGAACATGCCGCTCTTGATCCTGCTTGCTTCTTTTGCCGGCACGGTCGGGCCGATGACAATTATGACGATCATCGCGCTGACCTCGTGGCCATGGGGTGCCCGTATGACACGGTCGCAGACGATGGCGCTGCGCAATCGCGATTTCGTCACCGCATCGAAAATGATCGGCGAGCCCGCCTGGCGGATCATCTTCGTGGAGATCCTGCCGAACCTCACACCGCTGATCGGTATCAACCTTGTCGGCAGCATCATCTATGCGATCGTCGCGCAGACGACGCTCGAATATCTCGGATTCGGCGATCCGCTGAAAGTGTCCTGGGGCACCATGCTCTATAATGCCCAGAACGCTTCGGCGATCATGGTCGGCGCCTGGTGGGATGTCGGTGTCCCGGCGGTCGGCATTGCCGTGACGGGCCTTGGCCTCGCACTGCTCAATTTCACCTTCGACGAGATCGCCAATCCGCAGCTTCGCTCCGGGCCGGCGCTGTCGCGCTGGTTCCGCCTGACCCGAGCCCGCAACCGTCAACTGGAGGCCGGCCGATGAGCGACAATCTGCTGGAAATCGAAAAGCTCAACGTCGACTACCTGCTCGACAAGGGCGAGTTCCGCGCCGTCAAGGATGTGTCGTTCAGTATCGGTCGAGGCGAGATCTTCGGGCTGGCGGGCGAATCCGGCTGCGGCAAGAGCACCATCGCCTATGCCATCACGCGGCTTTCCAAGGCCCCGGCCTGGATCAGCGGCGGCAGCATCCGGATGGACGGGCAGGATCTTCTCAAAATGCCGGAGCGGGAGCTGCAGAGGATCCGCTGGAAGCGCATCGGCATGGTCTTTCAGAGCGCCATGAACTCGCTCAATCCTTTGATGCGCGTTGAGGCACAGTTCCACGATGTGCTCTACCGGCACACCGGCTGCTCGCGCCAGGAGTCACGGGCGCGCGGCGAGGAGATGTTCCGGCTCGTCGGCATACCGCCGCAGCGCATCAGCGATTATCCGCACCAGTTTTCCGGCGGCATGCGCCAGCGCATCGTCATCGCCATCTGCCTGGCGCTGAGGCCGGAGCTCATCATCATGGACGAGCCGACGACGGCACTCGATGTCGTCGTGCAGCGCGAGATCCTCGAACAGGTCGTCGATCTGCAGCGGACTTACGGTTTCTCGGTACTGTTCATCACCCACGACCTGCATCTGATGGCGCAGCTTTGCCAGCGTATCGGCATCATGCTGAAGGGCGAACTGGTCGAAGTCGGCGATGTCAGGCAGGTCAGCCAGGCGCCGCTGCACGACCATACGCGCAAGCTCTGGAACGCCATTCCCCAACTTCCGAGCAAGCCCCATCTTTCAGGAGCATTGGCATGAAGCCCGAGGCACATCCGTCCCCGGCCGGAGCCGTCATACGGCTTGAGGAGATCAGGCGCCAGTTCGGCCCGGTGCATGCGCTGAAGGACGTCTCCTTCTCGCTCTTTCCCGGCCGCGCGCTGGCACTTGTTGGCGAATCCGGCTGCGGCAAGACGACCTGCGCCCGCATCATCGCGCGTCTCGATCGGCCGACCGGCGGCAAGCTGTTCTTTCACGGGCAGGATCTGACCGCTCAGGGAACGGCAAAAGACGAGCGTCTCTATCGCAAGGACGTGCAGATGGTCTTTCAGGATCCGTTCTCGTCGCTCAACCCGGCCTTCACCGTCGGCCATCATCTTTCCCGGCCGCTGCAGCTTCACAGCCAGAACACGTCGCGGAGCGCCCTTGAGAATGGCATCACGGGATTGCTGGAAAGCGTCGGCCTTGACCCAGCACTCTCCAAACAGAAGTTTCCGCACGAACTCTCTGGCGGCCAGCGGCAGCGCGTCAACATTGCCCGGGCACTTGCGGTGTCGCCAAGCGTGCTTGTCGCTGACGAGCCGACCTCGATGCTCGATGTTTCCATCCGCAAGGATATTCTCGATCTGCTCGCCCGGGTGAAGCAGGAGAACGAACTGGCGATGCTCTATATCACCCATGACATCGCGACGGCGGCGCACGTGGCCGAGGAGATCGTCGTGATGTTTGCCGGTCAGATGGTCGAATGGGGCGACACCGAAACGGTGCTCTCCAGTCCGCGTCATCCCTATACCCAGTTGCTGCTCTCCGCAGTGCCTGACGGCGGACGGCCCTTCGTGACCGGCGGCAGCGCGCGCTTCCTCGAACAGGCAGAGCGCGTCCGGTCACTCAGCCGCCCGGAATCCACCGTGATCGAGCAGATCGGTCCCAATCATTTCATGCGCGCGCTCGGCGCGCCGAGCTAACAGGACGTCTTTCATGGATTATCTCGTCAACCTGTCGACCCTTCCGCAGGACACAAAGTCACCCGAGGCCATGGCAAAGGCAGGTGTCACCATCCGCCGGGCACTGCCGCCCGAACTGAAGCTGATTGTCCGCTGGATCGACGAGCATTTCGGCGAAGCCTGGGCAAGCGAGGCAACGGTTGCGATTACGCGCCAACCGCCGACCTGTTTCATCGCCACGCGCGAAGGCAAGCTTGTCGGCTTTTCCTGCCACGAGGCGACCGCGCCAGACTTCTTCGGACCGACCGGTGTCGACGAGAGCCTGCGCGGGCTTGGCATCGGCAGGGCGCTGCTCTTTGCCAGCCTCAATGACCTGAAAACCATGGGCTATGGCTACGCGATCATCGGGGATGTCGGCCCGTCCGCCTTCTACGAAAAAGCCGTCGGCGCAACTGCGATCCCCGATTCCGCTCCCGGCATCTATGCCGGCATGCTGAAGTCCTGATTTCGACAATACGAATAGAAAGAAACGATCATGTCCACACCGCGACCTCAGGCCCTGCGGCTCGAAACAGTCTGGAATCCGCCGGCCGAGGGCAAGGATTTTTCCTATGTCCTGCAGCTCAAGAACCTCAACGCCGAGCCGCTATCCGGCTTCTCACTCTGCGTCAGCGGCCCCGGGCGGGTCGATCCCGCCGGTCGCGTCGAGGGTGCGACGGTTTCAAAAAGGCTGTCAAATTTCACCGAATTTCATCCTCCGGAAGGCTTCGTTCTCGATAGGGGCGAGACCTGGACGATTTCCGTCCATGCATTGAGCTGGCAGTTCCGTCATTGGACGGATGGTGCAACGAGCGCCTATCTGGCCTTTGCCGACGGCAGCACAGTTTCGCTTGGGCTCGAGCCGACGCGGTCTTCCGCCAGCAATGCACCATTGAAGCGTGGCGCGGAGATCTTTCCGGTACCTGCCACTGTGCCCGTTCAGGTTTCAATCATTCCCTGGCCGAACCACGTCGCCGTCGGCTCGCGCCAGCCCTTGCCGGCCGGGTTTTCGCTGCAGGCCGACGATCCGGACGCAAAAGCGGCTGCCGACAGCTTCAAGGCGCTGGTCGACCATCTCTTCGCTGTCGAAGGCATCATCCGCACTGCCGCGGAAGGCGCTTCAAGCGTCAGCTTGAAGAAGACTGCCGGTTTCGGCCCCGAAGCCTATCGGCTGAGCTTCGAAGGCGAGGCGATCACCATCGAGGCGAGCAGTCGCGCCGGTTTTCTCTACGGCCTTGTGACGCTCGGGCAGATCTGGCGCGGTGCGCGCCTGCATCCGAGAACCTTCCAGTTCCCCGCCTCGGGCGAGATTGTGGATGAGCCGTCGATGGGCTGGCGCGGGCTGCATCTCGATGTTGCCCGCCAGTTCTATAGCGAGGCAGAAATCAAGAAGCTGATGGCGGTGCTAGCTTGGAACAAGCTCAACCGTTTCCATTGGCACCTCTCCGATGACGAAGCTTGGCGCGTCGAGATCGATGCCTATCCGGCACTGACCGAAATCGGTGCGTGGCGCGGTCACGGTCTTGCCCTGCCGCCGCTGCTCGGCTCCAGCCCGGCCCGCACCGGCGGCTACTATACCAAGGCTGCCATTCGCGAGATTGTCGCCTACGCACAAGGGTTCGGCATCGAAATCGTGCCGGAGATCGACATACCAGGCCATTGCTACGCCATGCTGCAGGCCGTACCGGAACTGCGCGATCCGCAAGAGGCCGGCAGCTACTATTCGGTTCAGGGCTTCCCGGACAATTGCATCAATCCCGCCCGAGAAAAGACCTATGAGGTCATCGAAACGATCTTTTCGGAACTCATCGAGCTTTTCCCCTTCAAGACCATCCACATCGGCGCCGACGAAGTGCCGCTCGGCGCATGGTCGGGCTCGCCGGAGGCGCTCTTGGAGCTGCGTTCCCTCGCCGGTGATGAGGTTGCCGATGCGCATGCCAAGCGCCTGAACGTCATCACCAATACGCATGGCGCTGATGATATCCATGGTTCGGGTGCGGCCTTCCTGCAGGCAGAGTTCCTGAAGCGCATTCAGAACTTCCTCGCCTCCAAGGGCTGCATTACCGGCGGCTGGGAAGAAGCGGCGCATGGCGACGTCATCGACAAATCGAAGAGCTATCTTTGCAGCTGGCGTAATGTCGAAGTCGCGGCCGAACTTGCCAATCGTGGCTATGAGATCGTCGTCTGCCCGGGGCAGGTCTATTATCTCGACATGGCGCTGCGGCCCGACTGGGATGAGCCGGGCGCCAGTTGGGCCGGCACGTCGGATGCTGAGAAGATCTATACGTTCGACCCGGTCGGCGGCTGGACGGAAACCCAAAAGCAGAAACTTCGCGGCATTCAGGCCTGCATCTGGTCCGAACCGATGACCGATCGCGCCGTCTTCGATCGGCTGGTCTTTCCTCGCCTGTCCGCGCTTGCCGAAACGGGCTGGACGAAACCGTCGTCCAAGTCGTGGGAGCGTTTCAGGGCGCTCGCTGGGCTGATGCCGCTGCTCTACGGGCTGCAGCAGTCGTAAGCTCGGGTTAGGATTGAGGATCATTTTTGCCATCACCGGAGACGGTGATGGCAATGGATACGGACATTGCTCTCAAGCTGCGAGCTTGAGCGTCGCAGACCCACCGAAGCAAGCCTGCGTCGGCAGTCAGTCCTGTTAATCCTGCGGTGGAGCGGCGCATCCGGGTTCGGCAATGCGAATGGGGCGGGTTCCAACAGGAGCGCCGGTTGCGCGATCGATGGTGACGGGATCGATCTCGGTTCCGGTTTCAGCATCGAAGAAGCGGGTGACTTCGCCGCCGCCGCGGTGCTTGCGGCCCCATGCGCCGATCGCAAACAGAACTGGTAAAAAGTCGCGGCCGGCCTCTGTCAGCACATATTCGTCGCGCGGCGGGCGCTCGGAATAGCGACGTTTTTCCAGCAGCCCTTCCTCCGTCAGCGATGACAGCCGCCCCGTCAGCATCGTCGGGGCAATGCCGAGGCTTTTTCGAAAATCATCAAAACGGGTCAACCCGGCATGGGCGTCGCGCATGATCAGCATGCTCCACGCATCGCCCACGAGCGCCAGGCTGCGGGCGATAAGGCAGGGCTGATCCGAGAGTTTTTTCATGTCGATATCTTTTTAGTAGTGACTTGCTATCAATTTAATAGTAACAGAATGCGCATCGATGTTCCATGACAAAACGAAGGCAGAGATGAGCAAGAGAGAACGCGGCATTGCCCTGGTCACCGGGGCGTCCTCCGGCATCGGGCTGGTGACGGCGAAAGCGCTGCGGCGCGACGGTTACCGTGTGTTCGGCACCAGCCGAAGGTCGATGCCCGATACCGCCGACGGGATCACGATGCTGATCTGCGATGTCATCGACGATCAATCCGTGCAGGGCGTCGTTGACGAGGTTCTGAGCCGGGCAGGGCGGATCGATCTTCTCGTCAACAATGCCGGGATCGGCCTGCTTGGTGGCGCCGAGGAATCGACGACGGCACAGGCGAAATCCGTATTCGACGTCAACGTCTTCGGCACCATACGGATGACGAATGCGGTACTGCCGGTGATGCGGCGGCAACGCAGCGGCCGGATCGTCAACCTGAGCTCGATCCTCGGGCTGATCCCGGCGCCCTTCAACGCGCTGTACGCAGCGACCAAGCACGCGGTCGAAGGCTACTCGGAATCCCTCGACCACGAAGTGCGCACGCAAGGCATCCGTGTGGTGCTCGTCGAACCGGGCGTCACCCGTACCTCCTTCGAGGAGAACATCACGCGGCCGGACCGTCCGCTTGCCATCTATGATGCGGTACGCGCCGACGCCGAAAAGCTGATGCGCGAAATCGTCTCGAAGGGCGATGCACCCGAGGTGGTGGCCGCAACTGTCGTCCGAGCCGCCAATGCGCCATCGCCAAAGAGACGCTACACGGCCGGAAAAGCCGCCGGACAGGTGCGCTTTATCCGCCGCTTTCTGCCCGAGTCCTTCGTCGACAGGAACCTCAGGAAATTCAACAAGCTTCCCGACTGAGCCTGCCTTGTCGCTGTGTCGGCTCACCACAGAAACGAAAGTTCGTCCAATGAAAGCATTTCTGATCGATCGCTACAAGAAAGGCGGCGCCCTCAGGCTCGGCGACAGCCCCGAACCGCAACTGCATGAAAACGACGTGATGGTCGAGATCCATGCCGTCAGCGTGAACCTGCTGGATGCCAAGATCCGGGACGGGGAATTCAAGCTCATTCTGCCCTATCGGCTTCCGCTGGTGCTCGGCAATGATGTCGCGGGCGTCGTGGTCCGGGTCGGGGCGAATGTCCGGCAGTTCAAGCCGGGCGACGAGGTTTACGCGCGGCCTGGCCAGGATCGCATCGGGACGTTCGCCGAGTATATCGCCATCGATGCGGCCGATGTCGCACTGAAGCCCGCCAATCTCAACATGGAAGAGGCCGCGTCGATTCCGCTGGTGGCGCTGACCGCATGGCAGGTTCTGGTCGAGCGTGCCAAACTGCAGAAGGGACAGAGGATACTGATCCATGCGGGCTCCGGCGGCGTCGGCACGGTTGCCATCCAGCTTGCCAAACATCTCGGCGCCCATGTTGCGACGACCACGAGCACGGCAAACATCGATCTGGTGAAAAGCCTCGGCGCCGACGTGGTGGTCGATTACAAGAAGGACGACTTCGAAAAGGTGCTGAAGGGCTATGACGTCGTGCTGAACAGCCTCGGCAAGGATACGCTGGAAAAGTCGCTCGCCGTCCTGAAGCCGGGCGGCAGGCTGATCTCGATATCAGGTCCGCCCGATCCCGATTTCGCCAAGGAGAACGGCTCGGGCTGGCTGCTGCAGCAAGTCATGCGCCTTTTGAGCTTCGGCATTAGGCGAAAAGCAAAACGCCGGGGGATCGGCTATTCTTTCCTCTTCATGACCGCAAACGGCGCTCAGCTCGGCAAGATCACCTCGCTGATAGAGACAGGCGCCATTCGCCCCGTCATCGATCGGGTCTTCCCGTTCGAGAAAACCAACGAGGCGCTGGACTATGTGGAAACGGGCCGCGCGAAAGGCAAGGTCGTCATCGCGGTGAAGTGAGGTCTGGAAGGCCGAAGAGCGCTCGGTTTAGCCGAGCGGCTTTTGCAGGCGTCGAGGCGCGGATTGGTTTCGGAAAAGAGAAGTGCGCAGGCATCCGCGTCGATAGCTATGGGTACCCGGCCGAAAACAGCGGAAGTACCAGCGCCGGCGTTATCCGTCAGAGATCAAGGCTGCCGTCTCGCCACAACGAACACTTGTCAAGCGAAGGGACTTCACTGTCGTTGCCGGTAGGCAGAGGGTGTGACGCCTGTGCCCAGCTTAAATGCCCGTGTCATGTGGCTCTGGCTGCTGAAACCGCAGGCCGAAGCGATCTGCACGATTGGGTCCGTGCCGCACAGCAACGATTTGGCGCGCTCGACACGCCGGTGGGCCACCCAGCCATGCGGGGACACACCATAACTTGCTCGGAACATCCGCTGAAAATGAAAGGCGCTGAGCTGCCCGATCGCCGCCAGATCCTGCAAGCGGATTGCCTCATCGAGATGGGCCTCGATATACTCCAGACTCCGGCGCCGCACATGAGGAGCGAGCCCGCCGCTGATCGTGCAGGGACGCATCCCTCCATAACGCGGATCAACGAAGAAATCGTTGATCGTCTGTGTCATCGCTTCTTCAGCCTGCAGATGGCTGCCCGCCACCATCGCTTTCGTCATCTGAAGAAGCGTACGCGCCAAGGCGGGTGCATCTGCGAAGGTCACTTCGGGAAGGGCCATAAGCCGAGCATCGCGGTCAAACGTCTCCGCAAACATCCGGCGCATCTGATCATCGGGAACATACAGATGGACGAATTGGGAGAAGTCGGAGATTTCCCATTCGGACGAGTGCTCCTGTGGCATGATGCACAGGACTCCCGGCCGGCCGCGCGCGGCGGGGCTGCCATCCAGGCGACGCGTTCCCGCGCCACCCCTCAGATAAAGACTGAACGTATGACCGTTCGGCCGCTGATAGCTCATCCTGTCGTGTGCATTGCTCCAGATGGCAGCTGATCGCCCGAACCCCAAATCGATAGACTGTGACATCCGCGCAGTGGGAGATGCGGACAAAAACCTGAAAACCGAGGGGTGATTATATTTCACCAATTCTTCCCCACACCTGACCATGCCGTGTGAATAATACCGGCGGACGACCCGCATGGCGAGCCGGAAGTCCGGGCAGATCGATTTCATAGCAAGAATCTGCAAGAGGCCTGCTCACGGTTCGCCTATCGGTCGGGAAAACGAGGATCACTCCATGGCAAATGCCGCTCTCTTCATCGCGACCGTCCTTATACGGGGGACGACATGGATCGCCATTGCGATGCAGGTCGGCCCCGTGTCGGTCTTGGTCTCGGTCTTTTACAGATTTGCGGTCGCAGCGATGATCCTCGTCACCATCCTGGCCGTCATGCGGCGGCTCAAGCTCCCCGCCTTGCGCGATCAGCCTTTCATTCTTGCGCAAGCGCTCTGCCTGTTCAGCCTCAATTTCATCTGCTTCTACAACGCAGCCGCCTCTATCCCGTCCGGACTGATCTCCGTGATCTTCTCGCTCGCAACGATCTACAATGCCGTCAATGCACGCCTCTTCTTTGGCGACCGCATTACAGGCCGCACGCTTCTCGCAGCCGCGCTCGGAGCAACCGGCCTTCTCCTCCTTTTCGGGCAGGATGTTGTCGTCGATTTCGATATGGGCACGTTGAAAGGGATCGGGCTCGCGGCGCTTGGCACGCTGTTCTTCTCGCTGGGCAACATGGCATCGCGTCGAAACAGCGCGGCCGGAATCTCACCGCTGACCGCCAATGCCTGGGGCATGACCTATGGCGCGATCATCCTCCTCTTCCTCATTGCCGTGACGAAAACGCCGATCGTGGCGCCGCCCAACATCACTTATCTTGCCGCACTGCTCTATCTCGCGGCGATCGGATCGGTGATCGGCTTCACCACCTATCTCATGCTGGTGTCGCGCATCGGCTCCTCACGCGCTGCCTATGCCACCGTCCTGTTCCCAATCGTCGCCCTGTCGCTATCGACTGTTTTCGAGGGTTACCACTGGAGCGGTCTAGGCCTCATCGGCCTGGCGCTGACACTTCTCGGGAACGTGGTCATCTTTGCGCGACCTCTGGCCCGTCGTCCGCACCAAGCCGATGCGAGGCCGTCTGCCTCCTGAGGGCGCCGATAGGGCGGTCATCGATACTTTCGATGACCGCTGCGTAAACATCTTCTTTTCGATCGGAGCTGTGGCGGCGACCTGACCAATGAGCCTCGGCTCAGCCGAGCGGCTTTTGCAGAACGTCGAAGCGCGGATTGGTTTCGGAAAATATCGGCAGGGCGGCGGCGCCGAGAATTGCCGTATCCTTGCCGGTCATGCCGATCATGACGCGAGGAATGGTCCGCTTCTGGTTGGGGTCGATCGGAATGTGCAGCGGCTCCAGCCGCTCGGCGAGCCGCTGCATCAGCGATGTCGATATGCTGCCCCCAAGCACGATGGTCTGCGGATCAAAGGCCAGTTCCAGAAAATCGACGGTCTGCCGCAGCGGCTGGACGGCCTGGTCCAGCCAGGCATCCAGACCTTCGCCGCCTTTGGCGATCAGCGCATCGAGTTCATCTGGCAAAAGCTCTTCAGCATTCGCAATGCCCATGAATTCATATGCGACAGTCGGCGACACGTAACGATCGAGGCACCCGCGCTTGCCGCAGCTGCAGAGCCGGCCATGCGGCTCGACGATGATGTGGCCAATCTCGCCGGCATTCTGCCGGCTGCCTTTGTAGAGGTGCCCATCGAGAAACATGCCGGCGCCGATGCCGCCGCCGCCGGCAAGAAAAAGATAGACGAAGCTGCTGAAGCCGCGGGCAACACCATGCAGGCGCTCGCCGATGGCAGCCGCGGTTGCGTCATTCTCGACAAGCACCGGCACCTTGACGCGCCGTTCCAGCTCATAGCCGACTGGGAAGTCCTGCCAACCGGGCAGGTTCTGCGGGCTGAGCGACGTGACCCCTCCCTCCGCATAGCGGCCGGGTAAGGCCATGCCGACACCGAGCAGCCTGTTGCGATCGAAGGAGAAAGCTTGCTGCAGATCCTCGACAATAGAACCGAGGACAGGCATCGCCTGTTCGGGATCGGGATGTTCGACATGACGCTCGATGCGTGCACAGACAGCGCCCGAGAGATCGGTGAGCACGCCACTGGCACGCTGGCGGCCAAGTTCGAGGCCGATGGAATAGGCCCCGTGCGGGTTGATCGAGTAGGGAATGATCGGCTGGCCACGCGCAAGCTTCTGCGCTTTCGCTGGCACGAGCAGGTGAGAACGCTGCAATTCCTCGACGATGTTCGAGACCGTCTGCGCCGTCAGCGCGGTCATACGGGCGATCGCGGCGCGCGACAGCGGACCGTTGGTACGGATAGCCTCAATCACGACACGCCTGTTGTGTGACTTGGCCTGCTCGAGATTGGTGCCTGAAATCGCTTTCATGATGTCTTTATGGAGGTTGAGTATCACCATTGCCACAAGACGACCAAGTGGGGAAGGGGAGAAGTGTGCAGTCTTTTCAATGTGATCGCTCCGACAATTGATACCGATTGTTTCGCCGGTTCTTAAAGTATCACTTTAACGGCTGTGTCGCGGAGATCGATGCTGTTGACGGCGCCGGACAGATGTCGAATTCCCCGGCGTGATAGGAGATCGGTGATGAAAATCGCCTGCCAGCAATCGATGGCGCCAGGATGAAGTTCTATGGCAGAAGGAAAGCCTAACCAATTGGGACGAATCATGAATTTGCGCRTCAGCCGCACCGCGGAAAACACGGTATTCTTCGGCGTGCTGCTGATGCTTTTCGGCGATTTCCTGTTTTCGCTCAACGACGCCATGGGCAAATGGCTGGTGGCGAGCTTCGCGGTCGGTCAGGTCCTGGTGATCCGTTCGCTCGGCTCCTTTCTGATCCTTGCGCCGATGATTGCCAGGCAAGGACCTCGCTCGCTATTTCAGGTCGAGCGTGTGCCCCTGCAGATCCTGCGGGTGATCCTGACGACAGGGGATGTCGCGTTTTTCTATGCCGCGGTCGCCTACCTTCCGCTCGCCGACGTCATGACCTTCTACATGGCCGGCCCCATCTATGTAGCCGCCCTTTCGCACTTCTTCCTCGGCGAAACGATCGGCTGGCGCCGCTGGCTCGCCGTCATCATAGGCTTTATCGGCGTCGTGATAGCGCTGAGACCCTCGACGGCGATGTTATCCTGGCCGTCGATCTTGGGCCTGATCGGCAGCCTTTCCTTCGCGCTGACGCTGATCCTCGGCCGTCGGCTGCGACAAACAGGTGACGCCACGCTTGTGACATGGCAGACGGTCGGTGCCCTCGTCACCGGTCTAATCCTAAGCGTGGGCGACTGGCGGGCCATGTCCGCCCTCGACTTCGTCGCGATGCTGGCGCTAGGCATCGTCGCGGGGAGCGCCCATATGATGATCACGCGCGCGCTGAAGCTTGCCCCGGCCTCCCTGCTTGCGCCGCTTCAATACAGCCTGCTGCTCTGGGCAATCGTGCTTGGCTATGTTTTCTTCGGCGAGCTGCCGGACAGCCAGATTCTGGCAGGCTCCGTCATCATCGTTCTCGCAGGCCTCTTCATTTTCCATCGCAAGAACATCGTGGACGTCACGCCCAAAGCCGACGTTCCACCCGATGGCCATTAGGGGTCACACGATCTTGTGTTGATTTCACCGTTGGGGAAGTCTACCCGCTCATCGCTCATCCTGGTATCCACCGCAGTCAGTCGCCTCAGATGACGTCGTGAGGACGGGGTCTCTTCCGCGCCTTCAACAGGCGAAAGGATGATTTGTTCGTCGAATTTCGATCTGTTCAACATACCATGCGCCATTCCTGGCATGGGAGCATGGCGCTGCTTCATGACAAGCAGGATGGCTTGCCTTACGAGACTGAGCATAAAACGCGGGTTTTGAAAAATCCGCCAAGCGGTTACCATTGACAGGTGCAAATTCCCCGCCTTTCTGTACTGCCGGAATGCATATTTTTGAGTAAGCGCGATAGCGCTTCTGGCTGCGTATCTCGGAAGCTGCGGATTTGCGGCGATCGAGCGCTTGATTACTTCCAGAAGACCTTGAGCCATTCGCGTGTAATTGGACGACATGTTGCCGGGATATTTTCTGTATCCCACCAGGCGTTCGGGAACGACTTCCATGCAATAACGCGCGGCGAGCCTGAGTTCGAAATCGACGTCTTCGCAGCCTCCAATACCTGCTGCTGCGTATGAGCTATCAAACCCACCGATCTCAAGCGCAACGTCCCGTCGCACGAGAAGCGCGCTTCCGTTACCTATATATTTGAAATTCAGATGCCGGGCATAGATATAGCCCCTTGCGATTTTGGATCCGCCGAGCCCAATGATCTCGTCATCCTGATCGATAATATAATGCAGCACATAGACCGCGGCCCATTGTGGGGATAAGCGACTGAGAGCGTTGACCTGCTTCTCGATTTTCGTCGGGTGCCAGAGATCGTCGGCGTCGAGGAATGCTACAAATCGACCTGATGATGCGTCGATTCCAGTATTCCTTGCGGCAGCGACACCGCGGTTTGGTGTGGACAGGAGGCGGATGCGTGAATCCGTCATCGCTATCTGCTCGACAAGTTGGGCCGTGTCATCCGTGGAGCCGTCATTGACAACAATGATCTCCAGGGCGGTATAGGTCTGGCGTACAGCGGATCGAAGCGTGCGCTCAATATACGCGGAAGCGTTGAAGGCCGGAATGACCACCGAAACGAAAGGCTGGGTGGAATAAAAAGCATCTCCTCGATCCATTGATTATTCCTTATACCGCTGGCGGGACGAGACAGATCTGATGCTTCATCAGGCTGGCAACGGACGATCTATGGCTGACGATAATCAGTGTTCGGCTCTGATATTCCCTAAGCAGAAGGGAAAGCACCCGCGCCTCGGTCGCTTCGTCAATCGCGTTGGTGGCTTCGTCGAGGAGCAGTATCTCGGGCCGGCCGGCGAGTGCGCGTGCCAGGCCGATGCGCTGCCGCTGGCCGCCCGAAAGCCTTATTGCCTCATCGCCCAGCCATTCATCGAAGCCAGAAGGCAGTTTCTCGATGAACTCAGTCGCGCAAGCCACATCTGCAGCCCAGCGGACATCTTCCTCGGTAATTTCGCGGCGGAACCGGATGTTGTCGAGGACCGTTCCTTCCATCAATTCGACGTCCTGGCCCGAGACTGAGAATAGTCGCAGCCAGCTCGATCGTTCGATGGTTGAAAGATCCCTGCCGTCGAAGGTTATGCGCCCCTCACTCGGCTGGATGAGATCGAGCAGCATGTTGAGGATGGTTGTCTTGCCGGAGCCGCTTGGCCCGGTCAGCGCGGTCGTCTCTCCTGTCCTGATGGAGAAGCTGGCTCGGCTGACGGCAGGAACGCTGCTGCCTTCATATGAGAAGGAGACATCATGGAAAGCGATTTCCTTCTGCAGATGTTTGAGTTTTTCTCCGCAGGCGACCTGTCTGACATCGTCCGCCTCGGAAATTATCGCCAGCACGTTCTGTAGAGGTGCCTCCAGGGCATGCAGGCCAAGGATCTGGGAATCAAACTCCTTGATATACGGTTGAAGCCTGTAAAGAAGAATGGTCGCCGACAATGCTGCTCGGAAGTCTACCGGCAGAAATTGCGAAGACAGGATAATCGTCAGGATAACCCCGAATGTCAGCACCTCGCTCAAAAGCGAGGTTGCCGCACTCATCCGGTCGGAATGGGACCAGGTTTTCCCGACATCCGTGGAAAGCGCATCGAAAATGCTTTCGTGGCGCTTTTCCAGGCCGAAGCTTTTCACAGCCTTTAAGGTCTGCAGCGTGGTCCAGGTTAGTTGTGTCAGGTCCTCCACTGCCGAAATGGCGGCCGCGCCTGTACGCCGATAGGCGTCGGCAAACAGGCCGAGGGTCAGATTATGGACAACGCCGAAAATAAGCCCGAGCACGGCGATCGGCCATGCCATCACGAGCATTCCGGCACCGAAGATGACGATGGTCCCGAGATTGATACCAAGGCGAACCAGGCTCGCGTGAGCCGAAGCGACCGCATAGGATTCCGTCGCGATGACATTCATGAGGTCGCTGCGTTCGTAATGCTGAAAGCGCTGAAATGGGATCGTCAGGATTTTTGAATAAAGACGATGCCGAATGCTGCCACTGATTTGATGGCTGACGGTGCTCGCGATGATCGAATTGGCGAAACCCAGAACGATCCTGAGGATGATCGCGCAGATCAGGATGGTGACCAGCATCGATTTCGATATCGCGGTTTCAAACCCACCGAAAAATGCAGGAAGTCCGGTGATTGCAGGACTGGAAGAGGAGCCCTGCTGGCCGAGAACAAAAACGAGGCTCACCAGGAAGGTGATCCCGACCATTTCCATCAGACCGCTCAGGATCCCGACCACGACCATCACCGACGTCTTGAGCCGAAGCGACGGCACGAGTTTCAGAAGCTCGCGGAAGCGGGCTGCGACGATCATATTGAAGGCGCCTGTCGGCTTGGCGGAAACGGATTTTTGCAGTGTCATCATGCACCACCTCCGCGCGGTTCCATGAACACGCCAGTCTGTCCAACAGCCGCCGCTTCAAAACGGTCACGGAATGACGAGCCATTCTCGGGGAAAGCGATGACTGTCATTGCTTCCCGCATCGGCGCGGCAGGCCGCTTTCCGGTCACGCGTCCCGACAATCGATTTGCCAATCGTCGTCCGCGGCCTTTGACTGAGCGCCAGACAAGACCGGCACCATGAATGGCGAGCCTTAGAGGGAAGCGCCCAGCCATCATCGGCGCCAGCTTTCTGACCTGATCATGGTCTTTGCTGGAAAGCGCCTTGTGGAAATACCACCGTGCCGTATCGAATTCCGCGGTAGTGGCGGCGGCGGCAAGATGCGGGTGGCGTTTTTTGACCTCTGCCATCACCAGGGCGTGAGATCTCAGCATGCGACAGGCATTGCTCGACATGTTTCCCTGAGTAAAACGATATCCCGTCAGAAAATCAGGGACCGGGGCGAAAGGCAGCCTTTCGGCCAGCGCCATATAGAGCTTCTGATCTTCGCATCCCTCCGCCTTCTGATCGCGCAGTGACGGATCGTAGCCGCCACATGCCAGGACATCCGCACGCGGCATGAGCGGCGTGCTGCCGTTACCGATAAAATTCTCCCGAACCATGATTTCGAAGACGTCGCCCTTGTACAGCACAGGGTTTGAATGGGCGAAAATCACGTCATTCACATCGATGGCCGCGTACCAGTTGTAGGCGACCCCATGCCCTTCGGGGAGGCTTGCGAGCGCTCGGAGCTGCAATTCGATTTTGCGGGGATGCCAGAGATCATCGGCATCGATCGGGGCAATATAGCTGCCGGTCGCTTCGCGGATTGCCAGGTTGCGGGCGCGAGCCACGCCGCCGTTTTCTTGTCTCAGGACCCTGATGCGTGAATCTTGAAGGCGACATTCGTTTGCCAGTTCGTAAGTTCCGTCCTCAGAACCATCGTCGACCACGAGAATTTCGAGGCATTCATGGGTCTGGTTCGATACGCTGCGAAGTGTATTCGCGAGTGTTTTCGCAGCGTTGTAGGCAGGAATAACAACCGTGACCAAGGGGAGCGAATCGACGTTCATGGTTTGCTATCCAATGAAGGCGTCGGGTTGGCTCATCAGCTCGGCGAAGGCCTGGAGAGGACGGTCCCCGCGAACTTCGAGGCGTGGCAGGGATAAGGGGTGGTCCGAGAAGCTCGTCCTCGCGGGTTTTGTTGAAAAGCCGATCTCGTAACCGGCTTGAGCAAGAATGCCAGGAACGCGGAAATCGGTGGAACCGAAGGGAAGGGCGATGGACATCACGGCCTCGCCCAACCGGCTTTCCAGCGCATCGCGCGAAAGGACCGCTTCGCCCATCAATGTAGCATTGTCCAGCGAACTTGCCGGCCTGTGAGAGGCAAGATGGGACCCGAAACGGATTCCTTGTCGGTGCAAGCTCTGGATATCGGCCCAGGACATCAGCGGTGCCGTATCCCCGTAACCGGCATCCCAATCCGACCTGCCGCCCACCTTATCCGTTACCACGAAGACGTCTGCGCTGAACCCGCTTTCAGCCAGGATCGGGAAGGCATCGGTGAGAAAATCGAGATAGGCATCGTCAAAGGTCAGAACGACGGGTCGCCCCTGGATGGGCTTGCCCTCACGCAACAGGTTGGTCAGGCTCTCGGCCGTCAGCGCATAATAGCCCTGCCGCCGGAGGAACTGCATCTGTTTACGGAAGGCTTCCGGTGCGACCCGAAAGCGATGGAGCGAGGCCGGTCCGTCGAGTGCGATTCTGTGATACATGAGCACCGGAACCGAGGTGACGACCTCATTCGTCCTTGCGGTCTCGCTATCGACGCCGGCGGGCCCCCAGATAATGTATTTGGCGACGTTCGCATCGAGCGGTACACCATGGGGCTCGATATGCACGACTGGTATTGCCGCATTGCGCTTTGCGAACCGATGAATGGCATAAAGCTCCGTCTCGATCGTTTCTTCCAGAACGAGATCGGGCAGGGTTGACAGGACCTTCCTGATCGTGCCCATGCCAAAGGGATTGTTCCAGTCGAAACCGGTTCTGCCGGGCTCGTCGCGCCGGAGATGGGCGTGGGCCGTGACAAGATAGCCGCCCGGTTTCAAGGCGGCCGCGATTTTCCGGCATACCTGCTCCAGGCTTGCCTCGTCGTCTATGAAGTAGAGGACCTCAGAACAGATGATCAGATCCTGTTCGGGCGGAAGTTCGTTTTCGACGAAATCCAGGACGCGAAGCTCCACGTTTGGAAGGTCGCGGCATCTCTCGGCTGCCCTTTCCACAGCGCGGCTGGAAATGTCCGCAGCCATCACGAAGCCGACCTTTTGCGCAAGCTTTGCCGTGAACAGCCCTTCCGCGCAGGCAAGCTCCAGGGCTTTTTCGACCCCATCCGGAATGAGGCTCAGCGTCTGCTCGTATTTGACCTGTTCGTATACCGAGACATAGTTCCAGGGATCCGGGCGCTCGAAAAAACGTTCCCAATATTCCTTTTTCGTCGTTGCCTCAGGCAGGGCCGTTTGTTCGCCTCTCGCTTCAGAGGACTCGTCGGTCCTCGCGACGACAGGGGTGGCAAGCCGTTGCTGATAGTCGGATTCCGTCTCCAGCAAGCATGCGTCATTATTCCCTCGTCTTCTAGCTGCAGTTTCGACGAGCGCGGTCAGATGTACCTTTTTGACGAGATGTTTGATCTGCCGCCTTCGCCCGCTGCGCTGTCGCACAATTTTGCCGAAAGCCCTCATATTGCGAACGGCTCCGGCCGTCCAGGAGCGGGCATAGGAGAACGTTAAAGGTGTGGGTAACCGATCTTCGGCCTGCAATTCATCGATAATGAGGCGAACTTGAGTGCGAACCGAGAGATCTCCCCACAAGGGGCCGACATGCGATCCGATATATAGCCCTCTAGCAAAGACGTGCAGCAGCAGCGTATCGGCCCCATCAATCTTGGTGATCCAGGCGAGCTTGTCGATGTCGATGGCAGCCACCTGCAGATGGCCGAGCGCGAAGGAGCGAGACATGTCGGGTGCCGAGATTGACCAGACAACGAGCTCTTCCACCCGGCGCCCGGTTCCGGGCAGGGAGTGCCGCTCTAGCAATTGTACGAGATCGAGGAATGCCGGCTTCCAACGCTCCAGCAAATCGACGAGATCGGCCGGGCGCGCTGCTTTCAGGCCAATCTGCAATCCGTGCAATATCACTTCAGTCAGGAAATTCTCATAGCCGGAAGCGTTGGGAAATTCGGGCAGAAGCTCTGCAAGCGCGGCAAGTTCGTCTCCCGCACAGAGGTTGACTGAGGTGGCCCAGGCGAGCATTCGCAATTGACCGAGCGCAGGCGCCGTCCATCGGGCGTCCTCATCATCCGGCGACAGCCCCTCTTTCAGGTGCAGCGCTTGCGCCCTGCTGGTGACGCGGACTGCATCCCTCAGCATTTTCAGCGGATCACCCGAGAGAGAGCCGCTCTTCATGCGATAAAAGGCAAGGCACCCTTCGACCTGCCGGAACGAAACTCCTGCAAATGCCATGCGGAGCCAGAGATCCCATTCCTCGCAAGTCTGCAGTTCGACATCCAGACCGCCCAGCCGGATGAAAAGGTCTCTCGGAAAGACCACTGTATGAATGGCCAGGGCACAGAAGGACGAGAATTCCCGCTTTGCCTTGTCGCCTGCGAGATCGGGAGGTATTTCGACACCCAGCATCCGGCCGTTCGGCGTGACACGGCGATGGCTGCAATAAGCAATGATCGGTTGCTGGCCATCGGCGGCAACCGGCAGCATGCTTTGGATGAAAACAGGGTCCAGCCAGTCGTCCGCATCAAGCATGCAGAGCAGGGGAGCGGTCGCAAACCCGGCGGCTGCGTTACGTGCTGCGGATGCGCCGGCATTCGGCTGACGGTGGATGAGGATCCGGCTGTCGGCTTTCGCAAAGCCTTCGAGCACTTTCCAGGTATCGTCTTTCGAACCGTCATCGACGACCACCGCCTGCCAGTTCGACACCGACTGTTTTTGCAAGCTGCCCAAGCAGTCGGCCAGAGTTTCTGCCGCGTTGTAGGCGGGGATAAGGAACGATATGTCCGGCTTTGATGCGGTTACCATGCCGGCATCTTCCAGCGGCGAAGGACATACCAGACACCGTTCAGGCATCCCAGTATTTCCTCCTTCAGAAAGAAGTTGTCCGAGGTTGCTCCCCTCGGCAGCCGTTTCCTCAACTTTCGAAGATAATACCGGGGCAGGGCTAAGAGGATGCGCCGCAGATTGCCTCGGTTTCCGGTATTCTGGTACTGGATCAGCAGGGCCGCCACATGGCCGCTCATATATTGGCGAATCTGCTTGGCGAGCCCCTTCATCTCCTTGCGATGGAAATGCCAGGAAACCGCGGTCGGCTCGTAGCGACAGGTGCCGCCGTGATGGAGAAGTCGATTCCAGAATTCGGAATCGCCCGAACACCCTGCCGCACCCATATCCAGCCGCACGTCGAACAATCCGATATCGTCGAATACCTGGCGGCGGAATGCCTGGCTTGCGCCCGCGCCGATCAGCCAGGCAGGCGCCCCGTATGGTACGCTCTGGCGATAGAAGTCTTGACCGAAGTCCTGACGTTTATAGCCTCTGCCAAATCCCCAATGGATCTCGAATATCAGTTGCGCGGGCGTGGAGAGCTCTCCGGGAAGGATAAGGCCGGTAACGCATCCAATCTCGGGCCTGTCAAAGGCCTTCATCAGGTTCTTCAGCCAATGTTCATGCAGCACCACGTCATCATCCGTGAACGCCAGGAACTCGGTCTTTGCCGCGCGCACGGCGGCATTGCGGGCATAGTCCAGCCCGACCCTATTCTCGCGCACATAGGTCGCGCCGGCCGCCTCCACCACGCGGCGCGTTCCATCACCGGCTGAGGCGTTGTCGACGACGATTACCTCAACAGGAGGCAGGGACTGCCTGGGGATTGACGCGAGACATCTGGCCAGTTCGTCCGGCCGATCCTTGGTGCAGATCAGGAGGCTGACGTCGCGGTTCCTGATCGGCGCCTGCATCACATTCCGAGCGTGTTCGATGCTCTCCGGCGACACGGCGCGCGCAGCCAGGGCGCCAGGGTTTTCTGACCCCTCGATATAGGCCTGACCGACGGGAAGGCCTGCGGAGACGAAGACGACGAGCCCGGCGCCGATCGCCGGGGCATTCGCACCAACGTCATCCGACGAAAGATCGAGGTATCGGATGGGCACGGGAAAGACGTTGTCTTTCATGTCACGCGGTATGGCGTCACTCATTATTACACTCTGCGCCAGATGCCGGGGAACTGTTCAGCGTCCTGCCTAGGCCAGCCGGCGGGAGCCCGCCTGGGCAGCCTCTGTCGCATTTATTTTCATCTCCTGCCTGAACCATTCCAGAGTCTTTGCAACGCCTTCCTCATAGCTGATCGCGCACGACCATTCGGGCATCACGTAGTTCGCATTCCTCAGATCTGGCCGTCTGTTTGTCGGATCGTGCGGCGGCGAAGGCTCGAAGACGATCGGAATCCCGCCCATCAGGCGCGAGACATACTGAGCCACTTCCAGGACTGAGATCTCCCGATCGTTCCCGACGTTAAGCGGACCCCTGTAATCCGTTTCGTTCATCCAGAAGTAGCGTGCAAAGCCATCAATGATGTCATCGACGTAACCCCAGCTTCGGGACTGCAGGCCATCCCCGAACACAGTAATGGGGCGGCCGGTCAGGGCCTGGGCGACGAAGTTAGAGACGGCTCGGCCGTCGTCCGGCCGCGTCCTCGGTCCGTATACGTTGAAGGGCCGAACGATTTTAAGGTCCAGACCCTGCGTGCGCTGCATTTCGAACAGCAAGGACTCGGTGCAGCGTTTGCTTTCGTCATAGGACGAACGTGGCCCAGTGCAATCGACCTGGCCCTTATAAGACTCAGGCTGCGGCGAGACGAGCGGATCGCCGTAGACTTCTGAGGAAGAGGTGAAACAGAAGCGGCCTCCTTTTTTCAGAAGGTCCAGAAGACGAAAGGCTCCAATGAGATTTGCCGAGATAGTTCTCTTGGGTTCTTTCATGTACCACGGCGGCGAGGCCGGGGAGGCAAGGTGGTATACTTCGTCAAACTTGTCCGAAGTCTGAAGCTCTTCCACGTCGGACTGCACGAAATGGAAGCGGGGATCCTGGATGTGGGAAATATTCGCCTCACGGCCAGTCCAAAGATTGTCAACAACAACCAGCTTTTCGATGTCGGTGCGATTTAAAAGCCTATCGCACAAATGTGATCCGAGAAAACCAGCTCCGCCTGCTACAAGCACTTTCTTCATGACTTCTCCAGCAGATGACATATTTCGTTTTTCTGGAATTTAAAGTTCAGAACTTTGATTGTTCAGTTCGGCGAGTGGCGGTTACTTTGGATTTTTGCAACGCCTCTATAGAAAATCGATGCGCCAAGAATGATCTCCATCCATGCACCGTTTTAGAGAAGGATACTGATGTCCGCCTTCGGCGCACCTCAATGTCCTCGATAAAAAGCAACACAATCGCGTTCTAGCTTTTTTGCGCGCTGGCCAACACGGACTTAAGTCCGACATGGCCTACCTTCCTCTGAGTGAATGCCGAAACGCTTAAAGAGCGAGATGGATGCGCGACCCGCGGTCATTTAATTCCAGATTGCGCCTCCATAAGATCAAGGCGCGACGCCAAGATCGGGCCTGTTGTTGGCGACGAGCGGCCGCACAAATCTCCCATGAACTCAATCGTCTTGGGCTACGGCTCGAGCAGATCAAGCGCGTTGCACGCAATGGCGGACTCGCCTGCGCCGTTGCGAAACAGCATGAAATTGCGACGATTACGGTTCCGCCCGCGCGCCTGTTCATTTTTGCCGCTGGAGCCGCTTTCCCGATTGACAGGACCACTTCCGTCGCTATTCTATTATAAAAACTGACATAACATAATTGTGGAATATTAAACCGGGAGCATGAAATGAAGACACTTGTCGCATTCCTTCTCGGCACTGCGCTGGTCGCATTGCCGACAACTTTGCTGGCCCAGGAAAAGGGTGGTGTTATCAACGTCGCAACGATCGGCGAGCCGCCGACGCTTGACCCGATGTCCTCGACTGCCGACCTCGTCGGCATCGTCACGCAGCATATTTTCGAAACACTTTACACCTTCGACAAGAAGTGGAATGTCACGCCGCTTCTGGCTGAAAGCTTGCCTGAGATCAGCGCCGACGGTAGGACCTACACGATCAAGCTGCGCACCGGCATCAAGTTTCACGATAACTCCGACATGACGTCTGAAGACGTCGTCGCCTCGCTGGGCCGTTGGACGAAGATCGCCTCGCGTGGCAAACAGGTCGCAGGCTTTATCGACTCCATCACCGCCGTCGATCCGGCGACCGTCAAGATCACGCTGAAGCAGCCTTATGCGCCATTGACCTCGCTGCTCGCTTTCAACAACTCCGCCGCCATCATCATCCCCGCTGAAAAGCAGGATGAACCGATGAAGGAATTCATCGGTACCGGCCCCTATATGCTGAAGGAGCGCAAGGCGGATCAGTATATCCAGCTCGTCCGCTTCGATGGCTACAAGTCGCGCGATGGCGAGAGCGACGGTTACGGCGGCGCGCGCCACCAGTATCTCGACGAAATCCGCTTCGTACCGGTTCCGGATGCAAACACCCGCGTCGAGGCCGCCGTTTCCGGCCAGTATGATTATGTCGACTCGATCCCGGTCGAATCCTTCGACAAGCTGAAGGCATCGAGCGCGTCGCAGCCGGTCATCCTGAAGCCATTCGGCTATCCGGTCTTCGTCTTCAACACGAAGGAAGGCCTTGCCAAGAATGTCGAGGTTCGCAAAGCAATCCGCCAGGCGCTCAGCATGGAGGACATGCTCGCCGCCGCCTTCGGCAGCACGGATTTCTACACGCTCGACGGCGACATCTATCCCAAGCCGTATGTCTGGAATACCGATGCAGGCGTCGAAGGCAATTACAACGTTGCCGATCCAGAAGGCGCCGCCGAAGCGGCCAAGAAGGCCGGCTACAATGGCGAGCCGATCCGCATTCTGACCAGCCGCCAGTACGAATTCCATTACAAGATGGCGCAGGTTGCGGCCGAATATCTGAAGACAGCCGGCTTTGCCGTCGACCTGCAGGTCGTCGACTGGGCAACGCTGACACAGCGCCGCACCGATCCGAAGCTCTGGGACATCTACATCACCCACAGCCCCTTCCTGCCGGAACCGGCGCTGATCGGGTCGCTGTCTCCAAGCTCGCCCGGTTGGTGGGATACGCCGGCGCGCAAGACCGTCGTCGATGCCTTCACTTCCGAGGTCGATCCGCAGAAGCGCGTGGCACTTTGGGCCGACGTCCAGAAGGCCATGTATGACGAGTTGCCCTACATGAAGATCGGTGATTTCAACGCCGTCTCGGCAAAATCGACCAAGCTCGAAGGCGTCGATCCGGCTCCGTGGCCGTATTTCTGGAATGCATCTGTCAAAAAGTAACGCTCCATCGAAGGATACCGGTGCGCTTGCGCCGGTATCCTTCTTCCATCGTGCCCGTCCGGCACCGGGACAGACTTCATGATACGTTACATTTTCCAGCGCCTGCTCGGCATGATCGTGGTGATGTTCCTCGTCGTCACCATCGTCTTCGTCATCGTGCGCGTCACCCCCGGCGATCCAGCGGCCGTCATGCTCGGCCCCGATGCGACGTCACAGGACATCGCCGATTTGCGCGCCAGCCTCGGTCTCGATAGGTCGATCGGCGTTCAATATCTCTATTATATCGGCCAGCTGCTGAAGGGCGATCTCGGACAGTCGATCTTCCTCAACATGCCCGTCACATCGGCGCTATTCGATCGCGCCGAACCAACCTTCTTCCTGACGATCTTCTCGCTTGTTATCGCCAGCGTCATCGCCCTTCCGATCGGTATCTATGCCGCCTATCGCCGTGGCTCCTTCGTTGACCAGGCGGCGACGACGCTGGCGATGTTTGCCGCGAGCATTCCCAGCTTCTGGCTCGGCCTCATTCTGATGCAGGTCTTTGCCGTGCGTTTCGGTCTGTTTCCGGTCTCCGGATACGGCGGGCCTGGCTCGACATTTCTCGATCGCATGTATCACCTGACGCTGCCTGCCTTCGCGCTCGGCATTGTCTCCTCGGCGCTCATCCTGCGCTTCACCCGCGCCTCGATGCTCGACGTCCTTGGTGATGATTATATCCGCACGGCTCGCGCCAAAGGCCTGATCGAGCGCAGGGTTATCCTCAAGCACGCGCTGAAGAATGCGCTGATCCCGATCCTGACCGTCCTTGGTCTCACCGCCGCCGTGCTGATCTCTGGCGCTGTCGTAACCGAGACGGTCTTCGGTCTCCCGGGTGTCGGCAATCTGGTGGTCTCGGCTGTTCTGCGTCGCGACTATCCTGTTATCCAGGGAGCGCTTCTGGTGATCGCCGCGCTCTACGTCCTGATCAATTTTGTGATCGACATGCTCTACCTGCTCGTTGATCCGAGGGTGCGCTACTGATGACGGATATCGCGATCAAGCCGGCCGAGAGCGAAGGCCGCAAATTTATCCGCCAGTTTTTAAAGCGCAAGACAGTCGCCGTTGGCTTGCTCATTCTCATAATTTTCGTGCTGCTGGCGATCCTGGCGCCATGGGTTGCACCCTATTCGCCGTCGAAGCTTTCGATCATCAACCGTCTGAAGCCACCGAGCGGGACATATTTCTTCGGCACGGACGAGTTCGGCCGGGATGTGCTGTCGCGCACCATCTTCGCCGGCCGCCTGTCGCTGCTTGTCGGCGTCGCGGTCGTCGCGCTTTCGGCGGCGATCGGGGTCACGCTGGGACTGCTTGCGGGCTTCTTCAAGAACCTCGACACGCCAATCGCTCGCCTGATTGATGCGATGATGGCCTTCCCGGATATCCTGCTGGCGATTGCGCTTGTCGCGGCTCTTGGCCCGTCGCTGACGACTGTCATCATTGCGCTGTCGATCGTCTACGCACCGCGCCTGGCCCGCATCGTTCGCGCCTCGACGCTTGTCATCCGCGAGTTGCCTTATGTCGAGGCCGCACAGGCGCTCGGGATCTCGACCTTCCATATCATGACGCGTCATGTGCTGAGGAACCTGCTTTCGCCGATCATGGTGCAGGCGACTTTCCTCTTTGCGAGCGCCATGCTCGCCGAGGCCGGCCTGTCTTTCCTCGGCCTCGGCGTCAGCCCGGAAATCCCGACCTGGGGCACGATGATTGCCGCTGGCCGGCAATATATCGGTCAGGCGGACTGGATGACGCTGTTTCCGGGCGTCGCCATCATTCTCTCCGTGCTTTCGCTCCAGATGGTCGGTGACGGTCTGCGCGACATGCTCGATCCCAAACTTCGAAAGGACCTTTAAATGACCGGTGAAAAAGTGGGCAAGCCGCTCCTCCTCACCAATGTAAAGCCTGTTGGCTTCGGGGCTGGCACGCCGGACGGCGCGATCGACATTCTGGTCGATGCCGATGGCAAGATCGCCAAGCTCGGCCCGTCCCTGGCTGTGGCCGATGAGGTGATACGCGTCGACGGCAAGGGTGCCTTCGTCTCGCCCGGCTGGGTCGACCTGCACGTGCATATCTGGCATGGCGGCACCGACATCTCGATCCGCCCGTCCGAGTGCGGCGTTGAGCGTGGTGTGACGACGCTGGTCGATGCCGGTTCTGCCGGTGAGGCCAATTTCCACGGTTTCCGCGAATATATCATCGAGCCGTCGAAGGAACGCATTAAGGCTTTCCTCAATCTCGGTTCCATCGGCCTGGTTGCCTGCAATCGTGTTGCTGAGCTGCGCGACATCAGGGATATCGACCTTGACCGCATCCTCGAATGCTATGCCGAAAACAGCGAGCACATCGTCGGCATCAAGGTGCGCGCCAGCCACGTGATCACCGGCTCCTGGGGTGTCACTCCCGTCAAGCTCGGCAAGAAGATCGCCAAGATCCTCAAGGTGCCGATGATGGTGCATGTCGGCGAGCCGCCGGCACTCTATGACGAAGTGCTGGAAATCCTTGGCCCCGGCGATGTCGTCACCCACTGCTTCAACGGCAAGGCCGGTTCGAGCATCATGGAGGACGAAGACCTCTTCAATCTCGCCGAGCGCTGCGCGTCTGAAGGCATCCGCCTCGACATCGGCCATGGCGGCGCTTCCTTTTCCTTCAAGGTGGCGGAAGCGGCAATCGCCCGTGGCCTGTTGCCATATTCGATCTCGACCGACCTGCATGGTCATTCGATGAACTTCCCGGTCTGGGATCTGGCAACGACCATGTCGAAGCTTCTGTCAGTCGGCATGCCCTTCGACAAGGTGATCCATGCGGTGACCCATGCGCCTGCATCCGTCATCAAGCTATCGATGGAAAACCGTCTGAGTGTTGGTGCTACCGCCGAGTTCACGGTTTTCGATCTCATCGATTCCGACCTGGAGGCGACCGATTCCAATGGTGACGTCTCGGTGCTGAAAAGGCTCTTCGAGCCGCGATATGCGGTGCTGGGCAACGAGGCATTCACTTCCAGCCGTTACGTGCCGCGTGCCCGCAAGCTGGTGCGCCACAGCCACGGTTATTCCTACCGGTAAGACCAGAACACAAGACATAGCATGACAGGAGTTTGCGTGAACCAGTCTTCCGCCACCGCCGGCCCGCCCGTTACCGCAGGTCAGCCCAGCGCGTCGCCCTACGAGAGGCTAGCAGCGCTTGGCATCAAGCTTCCGGCCCCACCGCCGCCGATTGCTAATTTCGTCACCCATGTGCAGGAGGGCAACATGCTTTACCTGTCGGGGCAGGGGCCTCGCGAGCCGGATGGCTTCATGCATATCGGCAAGGTCGGCGCCGAGGTCGGCGTCGAAGCCGCCTACGCGCATGCAAAGCTCACCGGCATCAATCTGCTTTCGGTCATGCATGAGGCGCTCGGCGACCTTTCGCGTGTCAAGCGTGTCGTCAAGCTGCTCGGCATGGTCAATGCTGTGCCGCATTTCGTCGACCACCCTGCCGTCATCAACGGCTGCTCGGATCTCTTCATCGATGTCTTCGGCGAAGAGGTTGGGCAGCATGCCCGCTCTGCCGTCGGCTTCGGATCGCTGCCAGGAAACATCACCGTCGAGATCGAGGCCATCGTCGCGCTCAGGGATTAATGAGGATGCGCATGATCGCTCCGGCTCAACAGATTGAAATTGGAGATACCCATGTCTGAGGACATCCGCACATCGATCGGCCTTCGCCCGGTCATCAACGTTTCCGGCACCATGACCAGCCTCGGCGCCTCGATCGTCGTTCCCGAGGCCATCGCCGCTATGTCGTCGATCCTGCCGCAGTTCGTTGAGGTCAACGATTTGCAGCGCAAGGCGAGCGCGGTTATCGCGAGGCTGACCGGCGGCGAGGCGGGCTTCGTGACCGCCTCGTGCTCGGGAGGCATTTCGCTTGCCGTCGCTGGTGCCATCACCGGCAACAACCTGCTCGCTATCGAAAAGCTGCCGGATGTAGTGCCGGAGAAGAATGAAGTCCTCGTCCAGATGGGCCATATCGTGAGCTACGGCGCACCCGTCGATCAGGCGATCCGGCTTGCCGGCGGCAAGGTTGTGATGGTGGGCCAGGCGACATCCACCCATCGCTTCCATATGGAGAATGCGATTACCGAAAAGACGGCCGCCGCCGTCTATGTCGTTTCGCATCACGTGGTTGACTACGGCCTGCTGAACCTCAAGGAATTCGTCGAGATTGCCCATGCCAAGGGCGTTCCTGTTATCGTCGATGCGGCCTCGGAATATGATCTCAGGATATTCCTGGAGCAGGGGGCTGATGTGGCGCTCTATTCCGGTCACAAGTTCCTGGGCGGCCCGACCTCGGGCATCGTCGCCGGCCAGAAGGAGCTGGTGCGCAACGCCTTCCTGCAGAATATGGGCATCGGCCGCGGCATGAAGGTCGGCAAGGAAAGCATTTTCGGCGTCATGGCGGCGCTCGAAGCCTGGGAGAAGCGCGACCACGCCGGTATTCGCGAGCGTGAGACTGGTTATCTCAACCTCTGGAGACAGACGCTCGACGGCCGCCCCGGCGTGACCGCACTGATCGAGCCGGACCCGACCAACAACCCGCTCGATCGCATGCGCGTGATCATCGATACCGATGAGGCCCATATCACCGCCTGGGACCTCGCCGATGCGCTCGGCCGCGGCTCACCGCCGATCATCGTGCGCGATCACGAGGTCGAGCATCGCTACTTCTACCTCGATCCGTGCAATCTGCATCCGGGCCAGGAGAAGATCGTCGCCAGCCGCCTGGCTGCGGAGCTCGACAAGGCGCGCGCCTCCAACGAGATCATCGCGACGCCGATCGAAAACCGCAGCAAGCGACGTTTCGAAGGTGTGCTGAAGTGGCCGGATTGATCCGAGAAACAAGGCGCGAATTCTAAGGAAGCGATCATGACAGGCATCCAGGCACAATCCATCGCAACGACGGAGCCGGTTCTCTCCGTCCAGAACCTGACGACATCGTTTCTGGTCGATGGCGCCTGGAAGCCGGTCGTTCGCAATGTCTCCTTCGATGTTGCACCGAGAGAGACGGTCGCGATCGTCGGCGAGAGCGGCTCCGGCAAGAGCGTGACTTCGCTATCAATCATGCGCCTTCTGCAGGCGGATTCGAGCCGCATCGAAGGCAAGATCATACTCGGCGGGCGCGACCTTCTGGCCCTGCCGGAAGGCGAGATGCGCAAGGTTCGCGGCAATGATGTCGCGATGATCTTCCAGGAACCGATGACGAGTCTCAATCCGCTCTTCACGATCGGCGACCAGATTTCCGAGGCATTGTTGTGCCACCGGCCGATGTCGAAGGCAGAAGCTCGGGCCGAGACGATCCGCTTGCTCGAAAAGGTGCGCATTCCTTCGGCTGTCTCGCGCTTTAACGAATATCCCCACCGCTTCTCCGGCGGCATGCGCCAGCGTGTGATGATCGCCATGGCGCTTGCCTCACGGCCGAAGCTCCTGATCGCCGACGAACCGACGACGGCACTCGACGTGACGATCCAGGGCCAGATCCTCGATCTGATCAAGATGTTGCAGGAAGAGGAGGGGACGTCGGTTCTGTTCATCACTCATGATATGGGCGTGGTTGCCGAGATCGCCGATCGTACCGTCGTCATGTATCGCGGCGAGCAGGTGGAAACGGGAGCGACACCCGATATCTTCCATCGCGGCAAACATCCCTACACCCGTGCCTTGCTGTCGGCCGTGCCGGTGCTCGGTTCGATGCAAAATTACCAGCGGCCGCTGCGCTTCCCCGTCGTCAATACGGCAACGGGAGAATCAAACATCCCGGTCGAAACGGCCGATACGGTCGCCGCAACATCTCGCCCGGTGCTCGAGGTGAAAAACCTCACCAAGCGCTTCGACATTCATTCCGGCCTCTTCGGCAAGCTGACTGGTCGCGTCCACGCGGTCGAGAACGTTTCTTTCGATCTCCATGCCGGTGAGACGCTGTCGCTCGTCGGCGAATCCGGCTGCGGCAAGTCGACAACCGGACGCGCAATCATGCGGCTGATCGAGGCGCAGAGCGGTTCTGTCATTGCCGATGGCAAGGATGTGCTCGCGCTCGGCAAGGCGGGCATGCGCGAGATGCGCAAGACCGTGCAGATGATCTTCCAGGACCCCTTTGCCAGCCTCAATCCGCGCATTCGTGTCGGCGACGCCATTGCCGAGCCTTATCTCGAGCACAGGATGGGGACGGCAAAGCAGGCGAGGGAACGCGTCGCGGACCTCCTCGTCAAGGTCGGCCTGACGCCCGACATGGCCTCACGCTTCCCGCATGAATTCTCCGGTGGGCAGCGCCAGCGCATCTGTATTGCGCGTGCACTTGCACTGGAGCCGAAGGTCATCGTGGCCGACGAGAGCGTCTCGGCACTCGACGTTTCGATCAAGGCGCAGGTCATCAATCTGATGCTGGATTTGCAGCAGAGCCTCAATCTCGCATTTCTGTTTATTTCTCACGACATGGCCGTCGTCGAGCGCGTCAGCCACCGCGTCGCGGTCATGTATCTCGGAGAAATCGTCGAAATCGGCCCGCGCGCCGCCGTCTTCGGCAACCCGCAGCATGACTATACCAAGAAGCTAATGGCAGCCGTCCCGGTTCCCGATCCCGATCGCCGTCGCGAAAAGCGCGCTGTCGCCAATGACGAGATCAAGAGCCCGATCCGGCCCGTCGAATACAAGATCAAGCCGCTCGGATACCGTGAGGTGTCGCCGGGGCATCTGGTGGCAAACTGAGCGGAGCGGGGGCGGCACTTTCAGCCGTCACGACGCCTAACGCAGCGTCAGGGAATCTTAGTGCGTGATATCGTCGGCTCGAAGCTGGTCGATCGCGTCAAGGGCTTCGTCTGCCGTCCAACCGGCGCGCAATGCCGCGGCAACGAGCCGGACCTCCGCCTCCATTTCGAGCCTTAGGTAAAGTCCCTCCAGGGCCTCTTTGGCCGTAACCACGTGATCGTCATGCGGCACAACATCAGCAGTCCGTACGGTCATAGACACGTTCCTTTCCTTCCTCGAAGTGGGGTTGTGTTTCTTGTTAGCGCGATAACAGGTTCTTTTGCGTCCCAGAGGGGGATTACGCAGCAGCGCCGATTTTGTTCCACGCATTTTGCTTCAATCGGCGCGCATTAAGATTTTTTGCAACGATGATGCCCGAAGCCCGGGAATGACACGACCGATGGACCATTGATAAAATTGCGGTAGAACGGCAGACCTCCAAAAAATCCGGAGGCCGAAGGACGTGACTATGCCTCGCTTGCAGGAACTGATCGACTGGATCATCGCCGAAGGACTATCGACAGATACCATTGAGACCATTTTGCAGGGCGTTGCGGAACGACTGACGGATCTCGGATATCCGATCCTTCGAGCGTCGATAGCGATGCCGTCGATCGATCCCCTGCAGCGGGGATTTTCGCTTGCGTGGTATCGTTCTTCCGGCTTCTCGACGGAAGTACAAGGGCATGATGAAGCGGGTCAGGAATTGTTCCGGCGCTCTCCCATCTCCTACCTTCTGGAAAACAATCTGCAATATGCCCGCTGGCGATTGCCGCCGGGACCAGATGTTCCGCCGATTCCACTGCTGACTGAGCTGGCGGAGCTCGGGGCTACCGATTATCTGATGAAGCTCGTTTCATTCCCCGGCGATACGGCGCTGGCGGGTGTCAGCTTCTCGATCGCCGTTGATGACCCCGATGGCTTTTCGGACAGGCTGATTGCCGATCTGGGGAGGTTGGTCCCGGCGCTGTCACTCGCCTGCTGCCGGATCGCTACCACACGGGTTGCGAGCGATGTGCTGGCTGTTTATACGGGCACGCGGACCAGCGGACGTATCCTGAGCGGTCATATCAGGCGCGGCGACGGCACCGCGGTCTATGCCGCGATCCTTCTTGCAGATCTCAAGAAGTTCACTTCGCTCAATGAACAGCATCAGCCCGAGCGCATCGTTGCCTGGCTCAACGAACACTTCGAGGCGATCGGCGCGCCGGTCGAGCAGGAGGGCGGCGAGATCCTGAAGTTCATGGGCGACAGTCTGCTCGCCATCTTCCCTGCCGATATCGACAACCCGGCCGAGGCATGCGACCGCGCATTATCGGCGGCGCGAACTGCCATGAACGCCAATGCTGATGTCAATCGCAGGCGAGCGGAAGCGGGAGAGCCGGAGCTTCTTGTGGATATCGTCCTTCACGTCGGCGAAGTGTTCTATGGGAATGTCGGAGCGGCTCGCCGCCTTGACTTCACCGCCATCGGCAGGGCGGTCAATGAGGCGGCGCGCATGGAGAAGCTGGCCGACGAAATCGGCCACAGCCTGCTGGCATCCGCCGATTTCGTTTTGCAGGCGCCAGGCCGTTTCGAGAAAGCCGGCATTTTTCCGCTCAAAGGCGTCGCTCGTCCAGCCGCGATTTACGCCTGGCCGGATTGAAGCGACTGTCGCGGATGTGGTCCGGGCGTTTTATTGGATCGCGCGCTCGTGCACTGCACGATAATAACTAGCCTGATCGTCAGCTCGGCGGCCGTCATTTCGACCCGTCTCGGCCATGGAGCGGGCTGCGGACCAAGATGACAGGTCGACCTCGTAGCGCGCCCGCACGCGCCACGAGTCCATTCACCAGCAGCCGAACTATGAATTTCACTGTCGTACCCCTCCGGTTCAGGCGGCCGATTTGCTGCGCATATAGCTCCGCCAGCCACCGAGAGCCGTGATCTCCTCGGCCCCCTTCACAGCATGGGCTTCGCAGAGGAAGCACGATATGCTCGAACCGTCCTCCAGCGTGACCTTGCCGATACCAAGCGGGGCAGGGATCTTGGCAACGAAACGGCCGAAGCCCTCTGGGGGCAAGGCCCAGACCTCAATCTCTAGTCCGAGACCGTCATGTCCCGGTTCGCACACGAGGCCGGGCTTCTGCGGGGTCGTATTAGGCAGCACGAAGAGGCGATAATCACCTGCTGTGCGGCAGGCCCTTACCAACGTGCCGCCCAATGTGGTCAGTTCGTGATTGAGCGGCATGCCTGTCAGATGTGCACCGACCACGGCGATGGCGATAGTATCGTCTGTCAATGAGGCGACGCGGCTCTGCTCAGGGATAACCGCAGCGCGATCGATGCCCATGCCGGCGGCGGCAGCGCGGTGCAGCGCATCGGCAAGGGGAGCCAGCGCATCGTCAGTGAAGGCTGGCGCAATCAGCGTCACGCCACCCGGCAGGCCGTTGTCGCCGAATCCGGCGGGAACAGCGATCGCGGCGCAATCGAGCAGGTTGACAAAGTTCGTGTAGCGGCCAAGCCGGCCGTTGAGCACGATCGGATCGGCCTGCATATCGGCAACCTTGTAGGTCGTCGGTGCCGTCGGCAGCAGCAGCAGATCGGCTTTTGCCCATTCGGCTTCCGTCTTGCGCCTGAGATCTTCGAGCTTGTAGCGGCCGTTGAAGGCTTCGACTGCCGTCTTGCCTTTCGCGCCTTCGATGATCTTGCGAACCGTGGGATCGAAATCGTCGGCGTTACTCGCCAGAAAGTCCTCGACGGCTGCTAGGCGCTCGGCAACCCATGGGCCGTCATAGAGGAGAGAAGCCGCCTCACGGAAGGGCGCATAATCGAAGGGAACGATCGTCGCGCCGAGCGCTTTGGCGCGCTCGATTGCCTGATCATAGAGCGCTTCGACATTGGCATCGCCGAAGAATTCCCGCTCCGCGCCGTCGAGAACGCCGAGCCGCAGACCGGCAACCGGAAGAGTTGCCGGCTTGGCACGCCGCGAAAACGCATCGGTGGCATCGAAGCCCTCGGCAATCTTGCGGATCGCGACCCCGTCGCCGACCGTCGGCGCGAAGATCGTGATGCAGTCGACGCTCTTGCAGGCTGGCACGGCGCCGGTATTCGACAGCAGGCCCGGGGTCGGCTTGATGCCGACAAGATTGTTGAAGGCGGCCGGCACGCGGCCTGAACCGGCCGTATCCGTGCCAAGCGCGAAGGTGGCGAGGCCGGATGCCACCGTCACCGCCGAACCCGAGCTCGAACCGCCTGAAATATAGTCGGCGTCAAAGACCGATCGTGGCGCTCCATGGGGCGAGCGTGTGCCATTGAGGCCGGTCGCGAACTGGTCGAGATTGGCCTTGCCGATTACGATCGCACCTGCCGCCCGCAGTCGTGCAACGACAGTTGCGTCCTTCTCGGGATTATAAGCGAAAGCCGGGCAGGCGGCGGTGGTCGGCAGCTCCGCCACGTCGATGTTATCCTTCACCGCGAAGGGAATACCCCAGAGCGGCAGGCTGTTCGGCTCGGGTGCACGTTCCATCAGAGCTCGTGCTTCGGCCCGCAATGTATCATCAGGCGTCGGCGTGATGAAGATTGCCGGATCCTTCGAGGCGGCCCGACGCGTAATGACGGTCTCGATGACATCGAGCGGGCTTTTGCCTGCCTCATAGGCTGCGCGAAGGCTTGTCAGATCAAGAATGGTCGGCAGCATGGTTCAGCATTCCTCCAGAACAACAATGATATCGCCCGCTTTGACGTTTCGTCCGGGGCCGGCACGCAGGTCGCGAACGCGGCCCGGCGCATGTGCGGTGACGTTGATTTCCATTTTCATGGATTCGATGATGGCAAGCGTGTCGCCAGCCGCGACCGGTGCACCCGGCTCGACCAGAAGTTTCCAGATATTACCGGGCACGGCGCTGGCAACGCCGAAGCAGCCTTCGGGGATATCTCCGTCAGGGCTTTCACCGGTGCCTTCGTCGGTAACGAAGCTGTCGAGGCCTGCCTCCTTCCAGCGCTGGCGCTCGGCGTCGAAGGCGGCCTGCTGGCGAGCCTTGAAGGTCCCGATCGAGACGGCATTCGCCTGCAATTCCTTCTCGTATGCGGCGTAGGAGAATTCCGTTTCCTCAATCTTCACAGGATAGCCGCCATGCGGGAAGGCATTGCGCGCCTCCGTCAGTTCCTGGTGGCTGACGGGGAAGAAGCGGATCTGATCGAAGAAGTTCAGCAGCCAGGGTTTGCCCTTGGCAAAGACCGGTGTCTGCCGCCAGGTGTTCCACACCTGGATGGTGCGGCCGAAAAGCTGGTATCCGCCCGGGCCTTCCATGCCATAGATGCACATATAGGCCCCACCGATACCGACGGCATTTTCCGGCGTCCAGGTGCGGGCTGGATTGTACTTTGTGGTCACCAGCCTGTGGCGCGGATCGACCGGTGTTGCGACCGGCGCGCCAAGATAGACGTCGCCGAGGCCGAGCACGAGATAGCTCGCATCGAAGACGACGTCGCGCACGGCCTGCTCGTCTGCCAGCCCGTTAATGCGGCGGATGAACTCGATATTGGACGGGCACCAGGGCGCATTCGGGCGGACGAGTTCCTGATACTTGCGCATGGCAAGTTCCGCTTCCGGATCGTTCCAGGAAAGTGGCAGATGCACAATGCGGCTCGGCACCTTGACGTCCTGGGCTGCCGGCAGGCTCGCCTCGATCTCCGCCAGCAAGCCGAGCAGGCGTTTGCGGGTCAAAGACGATCCGTCATAGTGGATCTGCAGCGAGCGGATGCCGGGCGTGAGATCGATGATCCCGGGCAGGCGGGCCTGCGATACGGCCTGCATCAAGAGATGTACCCTGAGCCGCAGGGCGATATCGAGCGTCATCGGTCCATATTCGACCAGCAGATTGTCATCACCCTGGCGGCGGTAGACGACAGAGACAGGTCCGCCGTCGCTCTTGCTAATAACAGGCGAGCCTGTCTCTTCTTTCGCCCGATGCACGACCGGCCCGGCAATCGGGTCCTCAGACCGCGTGACGGGATGGAAGCGGATGCGATCGCCCGGCTTGAACTGGCCCATCTTCCATTGCTCGTCGCGAGCGATCACCGCTGGGCAGACGAAGCCGCCGAGGCTTGGGCCGTCCGGTCCGAGGATGATCGGCATGTCGCCGGTGAAATCGATCGCGCCGATCGCATAGGCATTGTCATGCAGATTGGAGGGATGAAGGCCGGCTTCGCCGCCATCGCTGCGCGCCCATTTCGGGGCCGGGCCGATTAGGCGCACGCCAGTGCGGGCGCTGTTGAAATGCACCTCGTAACTCGTCGAAAACAGCGTCTCGATATCGCCGTCCTGGAAGAAGTCAGGTGCGCCATGCGGACCGTAGAGAACACCGACCTCCCACTCGCGCGTCAGTTCCGCCGGCTCGGTCGCCGGTTTCGTTGGTTCGGCGGCGGCCTGACGGGCAAGATGCAGCACATGGCCGGTCTTCAGCGTGCCGGTGGCATTGCCGCCGAACTGGCCGAGCCCGAACGTGGCGCGAGAGCCGAGCACGACGGGAGCGGCAAAGCCGCCCGCCACAGCAAGATAAGCCCGCTGCCCGGGTCCATCGATGCTGCCGATCGACAGGATCTGACCGGCGCGGATGGTGACGGCCTCACCATGAGGCAGCTTCACGCCATCGGCGCTCATCGCCATCCTGGCGCCGGCAAGCGCAACCACAGTGTCGGTATGGAATTTCAGCACCGGACCGGACACTGTCAACTCCAGTGCCGCGACCATATCGCCATTGCCGACGAGACGGTTGGCATGCCGGAATGAGCGCTCGTCCATCGGACCGCTCGGCGGCACGCCGACATGCCAAAGGCCGAGCCTGCCCGGCAATTCCTGAATGCTCGACTGCGCGCCCGGGGCGATCACCTCGATAACGTCAGGCACGAAGGAAAAGTCCCGCAACGCTGTGGTGGCCACCTTGCCGCTGGCGAGAAGCTCGGAGCCTGCGATGGCGCGAAGATAGTCGAGATTGGTCTCGATACCCGATATCGACGTGCCAGAGAGTGCTGCCCTCAGCTTCTCGATTGCCGCCGGACGATCCTCGGCGGAAACGATCAGCTTGGCGAGCATCGGATCGTAGAAAGGCGTCACCTCTGTGCCGGTCTCGATCCAGCCATCGAGGCGGACATCTTCGGGGAAGACAACCTCCGTCAGCAGGCCGGCACTCGGGCGGAAATCGGCATGTGGCATCTCGGCATAGACGCGCACTTCGATCGCTGCTCCCTCCGGCTGTAGCGCCTCGGAGCCCGAAAGCACGTCCTCGCCGGCGGTCTGGCGGATCATCCATTCGACGAGGTCGATGCCGAACACGGCTTCCGTAACGGGATGTTCGACCTGCAGGCGGGTGTTCACCTCGAGGAAGTAGAATTCCTCACGTATGGGATCATAGATAAATTCGACGGTACCGGCGGATTCGTAGGAGACAGCCGAGCCGAGGTCGATGGCTGCCTTGTGCAGGCGAGCGCGGGTTGCAGCCGAAAGACCGGGAGCGGGGGTTTCCTCGACCACCTTCTGGTTTCGCCGCTGCAGCGAGCAGTCGCGCTCGCCGAGCGCGATGACCTTGCCTTTGCCATTGCCGAAGATCTGCACCTCGACATGCCGCGCCTCCGCCACGAAACGCTCGATATAGACGCGCGCATCGCCAAAGCTTGCCCGCGCGGTGCGTTGCACGCTTTCGAAGGATGCCTTCAGGCTTTCGGGATCAGCGCAGAGCTGCATACCGATGCCGCCGCCGCCGGCCGTACTTTTCAGCATCACGGGATAGCCGATCGTTTCTGCCGCCGAGAGCGCTTCATCGGCGCTCGAGAGCAGGCCGGTGCCGGGCAGGAGTGGAACGCCGCTCGCCTTGGCGAGTTCGCGCGCCGTATGCTTCAGGCCGAACGCGGAGAGGTGTTCGGGCCGCGGGCCGATGAAGGCGATGCCTTCGGCGGCGAGCCGCTCGGCAAAACCGATATTTTCCGAGAGAAACCCATAGCCGGGATGCACTGCTCCCGCCCCCGTCGCCTTGCAGGCGGCGATGACGGCATCGACATTGAGATAGCTTTCGCTCGCCGGTGCCGGCCCAAGGCGGATTGCTTCATCGGCCACCATTGCGGGTTTGGCGAAGCGGTCGGCATCGGAATAGACGGAGACCGACGCAATGCCCATGCGCCTCAGGGTCTTGATGACCCGGATGGCGATTTCGCCTCGGTTGGCGATCAGGACTTTCTTGAACATGTCAGTCCTCGCCATCCCAGATCAGCACCCGGATCGGCGTCGGATCGAAACCGTTGCAGGGATTATTGATCTGCGGGCAGTTGGAGATGACGCAGAGCACGTCCATCTCGGCGACGAGTTCTACATAGTCACCCGGCGCGGAAATGCCGTCGACGATCGTCATCTCGCCATTCGGCTTGATCGGCACGTTCATGAAGAAGTTGATGTTCGGCACGATATCGCGCTTGCCCATGCCGTGCTTGCTGACTTCAAGCACGAAATTGTCGCGGCAGGCGTGGAGATATTTCGTGCCATGGCCGAAGCGCACGGTGTTGCTCTCGCAGGAGCAAGCGCCGGCCGAGGTGTCATGGCGGCCGCAACTGTCGGCCGTCATGGTCAGCATGACATTGCCTTCGTTCGACACGATTTTCGTACCGATGCCGATATAGGCGGCACCCTGCATGCGCATCGTATCCTGATTGGAATAGCGCTCGGAGACATCATCGGCACGATAGAAGAGCGTGTCGATCGCCTGCTGGCCGTAGCTGTCCTCGATGCGGATCGTCTGGCCCTTGCGCACGATGCCGGACCACGGTGCTTCGGCCGCGATGAAATGATCCTCGATGGCGGTTTCCGGGCTGCGGGCAGGGGAGGTCTGGATGAAATCGGACATCGGTCTCTCCTCAGGCCTGCATCAGGATGTTGTTTTCGAAACCACGCACGGCTTCGGCAGTTGCCGTGCGGCAAAGATCATCCGTAGCCGGAGCCGCCACCTTGTAGCGGGTGATGACAACAGGCTTCGGTTGGTAGGTCGGATCCGGATCGAGGGGATGCGGGCAATTGGAAAAGCCGACCAGCATGTCCATTTCGGCACGCAACTCGACGTAATCGCCGCTGTTGGAGCGTTTGCCCTGCCAGCAAAAGCCGCCGGCCTCGGCAAGGCGCACCGGCGCGAAGAGATTGAGGATGCCTGGAATATCGCGACGGTCGAGGCCGAGCTTGACCGCAGCGAGGACGAGGTTGTCGCGGGTGTTTCGGGTCTTCTGGCCGTCATATTTCGCTGCGTTCGAGGCGGGCGTCGAGCCACCCATCAGGCAATCATGCGCGCCGGAACTATCCTCGATCATCGAGAACATGACGCGACCCATGTCGGAGAAGATCAAGCGTCCCTTGCCGAGCGCCGTCGTCCACTGGACCTTGGCGGTATCGACGAGATTGATCCGCTCGCTCGTATCATCGGCATTCCAGGCGGCGAGCGCCACGGTGGAATTGCCTTCGGCCTGATCGACGCGGATCGCCTCGCCACGCAAAAGCTTCGTCGACCAGTACCAACCGCCGGGGATGGTCTCCTGGTGGATGACGGTGTTCGCATCGATGGCCGGCGCCGGCAGCGGGCTTGGGCCGGGCAGGGCCTTTGGCGCGAATTCCAGGCCCTTCTTCTGRTGCTCCTCGTAGCGYGCGCGATTGGCGGCGATCTCYTCGGGGGAGCGTCTTAYATGCATCATWGCATCTCTCCTGACGGTGCCAGGTCGTCCCGGCTGTGCCCCRGGGAAGMGACCGGGCCGTCCCGGTCGGGGCTGAAGATCGTTGACTGGCCGGCAAGGCGCGGCGGCCAGATGGAAATGTCCTTTGTAATGGTGGCGCCGTAGCGCTCCTTCTCTTCCGGCCGGTCGCGACGGCGTTCGAAGGCGACGACGCGGCTGGCGAGTGTGAAGGCCTCGCGCATGTCATGGGTAACCATGACGACGGTCATCTGCGTTTCGTGCCAGAGCCGTTTCATCAGCGTGTGAATTTCGGCGCGGATGCCGGGATCGAGCGCGCCGAAGGGCTCGTCGAGCAACAGTACCTTCGGCTTCATGATGAGTGCCTGGGCGAGCGCAAGGCGCTGCTGCATGCCGCCGGAAAGCTGGGCCGGATATTTCCCCTCCGAACCGGCAAGCCCGACCTCGGCGATCAACTGGCGTGCTTCCGCGATGGCGTTGCGACGTGCCGCGCCGAAGAGCTTGGCCTTGTAGCGCGCGGCGGACAACTCCTTGCCGAGCAGCACATTGCCGAGCACGGTCAGATGCGGAAAGACAGAATAGCGCTGGAAGACGACGCCGCGATCCGGTCCCGGCTCCGGCGGCAGCGGCTCGCCGTCGAGCAGGATCTTGCCTTTCGTCGGCCGTTCCTGGCCGAGGAGCATGCGCAGGAAGGTGCTCTTGCCGCAGCCGGAGGGGCCGACAAGGGCGACAAAGGCGCGCGAGGCAACGGTCAGCGACACGTCCTCGAGCACGATCTGGTCGCCATATTCCTTCCAGACCCTTTCGATCTTCAGTTCGCTCATACCTGCTTCTCCAGTTCCGACCAGGGGAAGACGGCAATGCGTAGACGGTCGAGCAAAGTGTTCATCACTACGGCGAGCAGGGTGATCCAGACCACATAGGGAAAGATAATATCCATCGAGAGGTAACGGCGGACGAGGAAGATGCGGTAGCCGAGGCCGGAATCCGAGGAGATCGCCTCGGCCGCAATCAGGAACAGCCAGGCCGGGCCGAGCTGGAGTCTCAGGCAGGTGATCAGCCGCGGCAGGATCTGCGGCAGCACGACGCGCAGGCCGATCTGCCAGGAGGAGCCGCCAAGCGTCTCGGCCTTGACGATCTGTTCGCGAGGCAGTTCCAGCGCCTTCAGTGCCAGGTCGCGGATCATCGTCGGAGCGACGCCAATGACGATGAGGGCGATCTTCGAAGTCTCTCCGAGACCCATAACGATGAAGAGGATTGGCAGAAGCGCCAACGGCGGAACCATGGAGATCACGGCGACAAAGGGGGAAAGCAACGCCCTCAGATAGGGCAGCATGCCGATCAACATGCCAATGGCGAGCGCAATTGCCGTCGAGATGCCAAGGCCGGAGAGCAGGCGGATCAGGCTCGCGCCCGTGTCCGACCAGAGCAGAAATTCGCCGGTACGCTGGTCGGCGATGAAGGCCAGACGGTTGATCGCATCGGCAAAGCCGGCAAGGCTTGGCAGAAGCTTGTCATTGGCATTTTCCGCCAGTCGTGCGGCCGAGCCAAAGGCATAGGCGACAACGAGCAGCACGAAGGGTAGCAGCATCAAGGCAAATTGCGTGCCCCGGCTCGGCCTCGTGTTGATCCAACGCATGGGAAATGCTCCGCTGGTGAAGGGAAGGGGCGCGGCTAAGCCGCGCCGCCATTGCGATCAGAGCGAACCGTCGGCGGCTGCCTTCATGTAGGTCTCGGTGAAGCGCAGCTTCACATTGCCTGTGTCGCCCAGTACCTTGCCATCGGGCATTTCAATGCCGATGACGTCAGCGGACGGCGCGCCATTGCCGAGCAACCCCTTCTCGAAAAGGAAGGTGCGCACCAGATCCATGGTCTTCGGCAGGYCGGGCGAGGCGGTGAAAGCAACGGCATCGGCCGGCTTGTCGAAGAGCTTGGTGGCGGCCAGCTGAGCTTCGAAGCCGGCGAGATCGGTGCCCGAAGCGGAGCCCATGGCCTCGCGGGCCGCCTTGCCTTCGGCAGTATCGGCTCGCAGCAGGGCAGCCGTCTCGTACCAGATGCCGGCGAGCGCCTTGCCGAAATTCGGATTGTCCTTGAGCACGCCGCTATTGGCGACCATCAGGTCGATGATTTCGCCTGGCACCTGCGAGCTGTCAAAAACCTTCTTGGCTGTGGGATCTTCGAGGATGGTCGAGACCAGCGGGTTCCAGGTGACAACGGCGGTGACATCGGCGGTCTTGTAGGCAGCGACCATGTCGGCATCAGACGTGTTGACTACCTTTACGTCGCGCTCCGTCAGCTTGATGCTTTCGAGCGCTCGGGCGAGCAGATAGTGCGAGACGGAGAATTCGACGAGATTGACGTTCTGGCCCTTGATATCGGCAAGGCTCGCCTTGTCCTTCAGGATGACGGCGTCATTGCCATTCGAGAAGTCGCCGACGATGACGGCGGTCGTATCGACGCCGCCGGCGGCCGGGATCGACAGGCCGTCCATGTTGGTCAGCGTCACGGCATCGAAGGCGCCGGCCGTATACTGGTTCATCGACTCCACGTAGTCGTTGAACTGGGTGACATCGATCTTGATGTCGTATTTGTCGGCCCATTTCTTGACGATGCCGTGGTCAGCCGCATAACCCCAGGGCATCCAGCCGACATAGATGGACCAGGCGACCTTGAATTCGGTCTTCTGCTCGGCCTCGGCGATGGAACTGAAACCCAGTGCCAGCGAAGCGGAGAGGGCGGTAATGGAAAGGATCTTCGAAAAAGTCTGCATTGAAATTCCCCTTTTGCTTTTCTTCAAAAGGGATCGGCAATGACCATCGTGCCGCCAATCCCTTGGCTTACGAGGTCTCCCGGGCTTTTGTCCCGCCGTGCACCCGACAGGATTTCTCCCCCGCCGGTAGTAGCTCTCGGACCAGTCGCGCTTTTTTGAAAACGCCGGAACCCTAGCCACCAACTCTGCCCATTTCGATGCAAGCGCTATGCCAGGTCGCGTATGTGTTTGATTTTCAAAGATTGGCATGTGTCGCGCATTATTCAGCGCTGTGAAAGTGCATACTGATGCCTATCTGATGAGCAAATCGCGAAATGGCGTAGATAAAACGCACAAGATTTGTGCGGCCGCAAAATACCGGCTAAGTTAGGAAGTGGTCGGTTTCTGCAGCAAAGTGACCAGCACGTAGATCGTCAAAATACTCCTGAGAAAGAGGTAGTTCATTCGGTACCTCACTGCTGCTATGACATGCGTGAAGCGGGTTGATGAACGCATGTTCACCCCAGAGAATTGAGTGCAGCATTTGGTCCACAGACCTCGAGTCTTCGATGCTCTTCTGGCGCGCCGCGAGCCGATCGTCGTTCTCGATGCGCCCGCCGGCATGGGCAAGACGTTGGCTCTGAATGAGATTGCCGCTCATTTCGGCGCCGAGATTCACGGCGATGAAACGGCACCCGCATGGCGACCTGATCAGGTCTGCATCTGGGATATCCCACCCCATGGCAAGCCGGCCGCCTTACCTGAAGCCTTTCTGTCGGCTCGGGCGCGGATTTTTATCGCAAAGCGCCCCGATACGCTGCTGCCAGGCCTCTCGCGGGCTATCGCCTATGGTCAGGCCTATGTCGTGGACCAAGCTTTTCTGCTCATCGACCAGCACGAAGCGACAGAGATTTTTGCCGAGGGCGTGGCTGATATCATGCACGCATCAGGCGGGTGGCCCCTGATTGCATTCAATCCGACATTGAGCGCTGAACGCTTGAGCGCATTCCTCGAAAGCGAGCTTCTTCAATCCGCGCCACCCGAAGTCCTTGTCGATCTCCGCATCGTTCTGGATACGGGCAAAGGGGATTTTCGCGAACAATCCCATTTCCTTCCCCTCGTCGCGGAGAACGGCCTGCGCGTAAAGGCGATCGCCAGCGAGATCGATCGTGCGCTCGATGCCGTGATAGCGGAGCGGATCAAGGTGCTGGCAGACGCCAAGGCGATTGCGGACAGTTTTGCAGCCCATGGCCATCCGATACGAGCGATCGAGATATTCCAGCGCATTGGCCTATACGACAACGCGCTCAAGGTCTTCACCGAGGCGAAAGGCATCTTCCTCCTCTATTTCCATGGACCGGAAGCCTATGATCGAATTCTCGCCGGTTTTCCGCGAAGCTACGCGCTGCAAAGCGAAGTCCTGGTGCTTGCACTCGCACTGCAGGCATTGAAACTCGGGGATGTGTCGCGTGCGCGTCGACTGCTTGCCGACCGTTTCGGCGATCTGGCCAACGATCCGGAGGCAGTCTTTGCCCAGAATGCCGTGTTTTCTCGGGAATTCAGGGCATTCCGGCTGCTGATGCTCATCTATGAAGACTATTTCTTCTCCGAAAAGCTCCTGGAAACCTGCTTCGCGCTCGTTGCCGAATTCCCGCTCGACGACCATCTTTTTCGCGGCAGCTTCTACAATTCCGTGCTCGAATTCTACATCCGAAACCGGCGTTTTGCGGAGGCAGAGGAAGTGGCGCAACGTGCAATGCACCATTACGAGCGCGCCAATGCCCCGATGCTCTGCTTTTATGTCAGCCTCCATCAGGCGCTGATCCGTCTCTTGATGGGTGATGCGCTGGCGGCCCGCAAACATTCGCTCCGGGCTGCGGAAAGTCTTCGCGAGCTTCCATTCGAAAGCCGAAATGATCAGCGTCTTCAATTGCTCCTTGAGGCCTGCGTCGAATACGAGACCGGACGGGCTGAACCGCTTGCGCGGTTTCTCAGCCTCGAGATCGACGATTTCTCCCATAGCGAGATCTGGCCAAGCCTGCTGGAATTTGCGTTACACTACGGCAGCCAGGCACTTGGAGACCATTTCTCGACGATCGCGGCGCGCAGCTTTCTCGACCGTTGGCGAGTTTATCAGGTGTCCAACCGCCAGTTCCAGGCGATGATCGAAATCCGCGAAGCGGCCATCCTGCAGAATGCAAATCGCTGGCAGGAGGCGTCGCAATGCCTTGCAGCAATCACGTCGCGCGTCGACCGGAACCGGGTGGTGAGCAATGACGGAGAGCTTGTCCATCTGCATGATCGCGACGAGATCGCGCTCGCGCTCGCATGGCTGCGTCAGATAACGTACGAGCAGCCTGCACGCCCTGGACTTGACGATCTGATCGAGGGCATTATCGGCAATCTGCATCTGACTGACCGCCAGCGTCTGAGTGGGCAGATTTGGCTCGCCTATATTGCCAAGCGCCAGCGCAATCTGACGCGTGCCCGTGCCATCCTGCAGAAGATCTTTGAGGATTGCGCCCGGCTTGGCGCAATCGCCCCGCTTTCGGAAGAACGCGTTTTTCTGGAGGAACTGATCGACAATCAGCGCATTGGCGGCTTTCTGGCGACATCGCTGCCTATCAAGCAGATCATCCGCAAGCTGCGCGACAGCGGCAGGTTATCGAGCCGCTCTGCAGGCGGACGCAATGACCTGTCCCGGCGCGAGAGCAAGATCCTGCTGATGATTTCGGAAGGCGCCGCCAACAAGTTCATTGCCAGCACCCTCGGCCTCAGCGAGGCGACAGTCAAATTCCATCTTGGCAATGTCTATCGCAAGCTCGGCTGCCGCAACCGGCAGGAGGCGATCAGCGCGGCAAGGGCGCTCGGTTTTGTCAGCTGATTCAGAATCCGGGCGAGATCGGCGTCTCCACGGACACAAAACCTAGACCATTTAAACAAAAACCTAGACCCGTCATCTGTTGAGCAGGTTGCTTTGCATATGCGATCTTCTTCTCAGACCTCCTCTGGCGGACAATCGGATGGGTCAGCGATGGGAATGCGGCAAACCGGTAACCCAAGTGTCGGATGCTCCTCCCGAGCAGACCGTACGGTTCAGTGCCGGGTGGAAGGCGGTCCAACAAAAGCGATCAAAATGGTCGCAGGGAACTTTTGAACCGGGAGATATCATGAGCAGATTACAGCTGATTGCTTCTACCGCTATGGCCGTGCTTGCCGCCGGCTTTGCGGGCTCGGCCGCGGCCAAAACAACCGTGACCATGAATACCGTTCAGATCTTCGGTACGATTGATCCCGCCAAGATCTCTGACTACACCGACTATATGGCTGCCGTGAACCTCTACGACGGTCTGGTGACCGTCGATTCCAGCGGCAACCTGCAGCCTGAGCTTGCCGAGAGCTGGACGGTCTCGCCGGATGCTAAGGAAGTGACCTTCAAACTGCGTTCCGACGCGCATTTCAGCGATGGTTCGCCCGTCGAGGCCGCAGACGTCGTCTATTCCTTCGAACGGCTTTTGAAGATCAATCTCGGGCCGGCCAACCTCTTCGCAGACGTGCTGAAGCCGGGTTCGGTTGTGGCCGTTGATCCGCATACCGTTAAATTCACCCTCTCGAAAGCCTTCGCACCGTTCCTCAGCACGGTCCCGGCCGTCTTCATCGTCAATGCCGATGTGGTCAAGGCCAATGCCGGCAGTGATGACGGCCAGACCTATCTTTCAACGAAGACCGCCGGTGCTGGCCCGTACACGCTGAAGGACTGGGACCGCGGCGCGTCAATGACGATCGAACGCGATCCCAAATACTACAAGGGCTTTAATGACGGCCCGATCGACGAAGTGCGTTGGATCATCACCAATGACGAGGCGACCGTCCGCTCGCTTGCAGCCTCTGGCGAACTCACGATGAGCAGCCAATACCAGGCGCCCGATACCTACAAGGCGCTGCAGGAGATGGGCCGCTTCAACATCGTCAGCGAAGATACGACGATCGGCTTCTACCTGAAGCTCAATACTAAGGTACCGCCGACCGACGATATCCATATTCGCCGTGCACTTGCCTATGCAACCGACTACGACACGATCCGCAGCGTCATCGTGCCGGGCGGTCAGTTGAATGGTCCGCTGCCTTCAGGTTTTGCCGACTATTATGCGAGCGACCTGCCGGCACCGAAATACGATCTCGAGGCTGCCAAGGCGGAAATTGCCCAGTCGAAATATGCCGGCGGCGAGATACCGATCACGCTCGGCTATGTTGCCGGCACCAAGTTCGAGGAAGAGCTCAGCCTGCTGATGCAGTCGAACCTCGAACAGCTCGGCTTCAAGGTGACACAGCAGGCCGATCCGTGGAACCGAGTGACGGAAATTGCCGGCAAGGTCGAAACGACGCCAAACGTCAACCAGATCTTTTTCGGCCCGACCTATCCTTCGCCGGATTCCATGTTCTTCACGCAATATCATTCGAAAGCGGCCGGCACCTGGGCTTCAGCCGAATGGCTGCAGGATCCGGCGATCGATGCCCTGATCGATCAGGCTCGCGAAACGCCCGACAAGGCCAAGCAGGCCGAGATCTACAAGGAATTGCAGCACAAGATCGTCGATCTGCAGCCGGATGTCTTCCTGGAAACGCAGACGGTACAGCATGCCATGGACAAGTGCCTGGAAGGCTTCCATGCCGTGCCGATGCAGTCCTTTGACTACAAGTTCACCCGTTACCRCTGGACCTGCAAGTAACGGCTGAGCGCGTTTCGGGCAGCGTCACCCTCATGACGAACTGCCCGGAAAGGACGGCTCGAAAGGGCCGTCCACATCCTCCATCATGAGTTGAAACAGGGCTGGAACATTGGAATTCCTCCTCTTCCTGGTCAGGCGCGCTTTGTGGTCGCTGCTTGTTCTTTTCGGACTGTCGGTGGTGATCTTCACGATCGCTCGCGGCATGCCGGGGGATCCGGTGCGACTGGCGCTCGGGCCTCGGGCCAGCAATGAGCAGGTCGAGCAATTTCGCCAGACACTCGGCTTCGACAAGCCGCTGATCCAGCAATACGGGATCTATGTATCCGGGCTCGTCGGCGGCGATCTCGGCCTGTCGCTTCTGACCAAGCGCCCGGTCAGCGACGATATTCGCGAGACTTTTGCTGCGACCTTCGAGCTGGTGCTCGCCACGATCACCATCGCCTTCCTGTTCGGTGTTCCGTTGGGTGTCGCTGCAGCGCGCTGGAAGGACAAATGGCCAGATAATTTGGTGCGGCTGATTGCGATCTTTTCCGCCGTAACGCCGAGCTTCTTCCTTGCGCTCGTATTGCAGATCCTTGCCGGCTATGTGCTGCATATCCTGCCGACGACCGGGCGCCTGCCACCGGGCATGGTCTTCAGCGCCGATATTACCGGTCTCGTCACGCTCGATTCCCTGCTGCACGGACGGCTGGACGTTTTCGGCGAGGGCCTGCGCTATCTCCTTCTTCCCTCGCTTGCGCTCTCTGCGGCGACCATGGGCCAGATAGCACGCATCACGCGCTCCTCGATGATCGACGTTTCCAGCCAGGATTATATCGAGGCGAGCCGAGCCTTCGGCATTCCCGAGCGCGTGCGGGTCTTCAAATATATGTTGCGGCCGAGTTTCGTTCCGCCTCTCACCATTTCCGGCCTCGAATTCGCATCGCTGATCGGCAACGCCTTCGTCGTCGAACTCGTCTTCGCCTGGCCCGGCATGGCCGCCTATGGCGTGCGCACCATCATGCAGAAGGACCTGAACGCAGTCATGGGCGTGGTGATCGTCTCCGGCGTCTTCTTCGTCATCGTCAATCTCGTCATCGATGTGCTGGTCGGCATTGTCGATCCGCGCATTCGTATCCGGGGGAGGCGCTGATGTCCGATACGCCTGTTATCGAGGTCGAACGCCTCTCGAATGCCTATCAGAACTGGTATCGCTTCTCGCGCAATCCGACCGCCGTCATCGGTGCAGCGATCGTCATCATCTGCGTGCTCGCCGCGATCCTCGCGCCATGGATCACGCCGCATCCCGAACATGTCGGTGCTGCCGTCAATTTTCGCGCCCGCCATCTGCCGCCATCAGGCGACTTCTGGTTCGGCACGGACAATGTCGGCCGCGATATCTTCAGCCGCGTGATCTTCGGCATGCGTATCTCCTTGCTTCTGGCGCTGGTCGTGCTCGGCACGGCCGTTCCGATCGGCACCATCCTCGGCATTCTCGCCGGCTATTTTGGAGGCTGGGTCGAGGTGCTGATCATGCGCGTGACGGATATCGCGCTCGCCATCCCGCCGCTCGTCATGGCGCTCGCCGTCGCCGCGGTGCTGTCGCCAAACCTCATCAATTCGCTGCTTGCCATATCGGCGCTCTGGTGGACATGGCACACACGACTGATCTATTCGATCACCAAGCAGATCCGCGCCCAGGAATTCATCGAGGCGGCGGAGACACTCGGTGCGAGCAAGTTCCATATCCTCTTCCGCGAGATCCTGCCGAACTGCGTCTCGGCAATCGCCGTGAAGACCTCGCTCGATTGCGGCTTCGTCATCCTCGTCGGCGCCTCGCTCTCCTTCCTGGGCCTTGGCATCCAGCCGCCGACGCCGGATCTCGGCACGATGGTTGCCCAAGGCGCCGCCTTCCTGCCGGATTACTGGTGGGAATCGGTTCTGCCTGGCTCCGCCATTCTTTTCGTCGCGCTGGGCTTCAACCTCCTGGGTGATGGCCTGCGAGACCTCTTCGACGTCCAGGAGGTCCGATGAGTTTCCCTCTCCTGCGTGTCAGCAATCTCTCGGTCGAGTTCTCCACCTATGGCCGCACCAGCCGCGTGCTGCACGGCGTCAGCCTCGACGTCCCGGCCCGATCGCAGGTTGCCCTTGTCGGTGAAAGCGGCTCCGGCAAGACGGTGACGATGAAGGCGATCATGGGCCTGCTACGCCAGCCACCCGCCCGCATCACATCCGGCGAGATCTATTATGATGGCGCCGATCTGCTCACCATGCCCGAGAAGGACCGGCTGCGGCTGCGCGGTACCGCCATGTCCATGGTGTTCCAGGACCCGATGAGTTCGCTCAATCCGGTCTTCACCGTTGGCGACCAGATGGGCACGATCCTGAAATATGCGGATAAGCGTCTCGGCCGCTCGCGCTCGCGCAGGGAGCGCATGGTGCGTGTCCATCAGGTGCTCGAACAGGTTCGCATGCGCGATCCCGAGCGCGTTACGCAGGCCTTCCCGATCATGCTGTCAGGCGGCATGCGCCAGCGCGTGCTGATCGCCATGGCGCTCTTGAGTGAACCGCAGCTTTTGATCGCCGATGAACCGGGCACCGCGCTGGACGTCACCACGCAGGCGCAAATCCTGAAGCTGCTGAAGGATCTTGTTGAAGAGCGCGGTCTGGCGCTGCTGATGATCACCCACAATCTCGGCGTTGTGCGCGAGACCTCGAACTATGTCTATGTCATGAACAAGGGCGCCATTGTCGAACACGGCGAGACCGCCGGTATCTTCGACAATCCGCGCGATCCCTATACCCGCAGCCTGATCGATGCCGTTCCGCGGCTGACGGGTGGCACGCGCTCTAGCGGGGAGGTCACCGCATGAGCACGCCGATGCTTGAGATCCGCAATCTTGCGAAATCCTTTCCCGTTCGCAATGCCTTCGGCCGCCAGATCGGCGAGGTGAGGGCGGTTGACGACGTTTCCTTCTCGATCGAGAAGGGGAAGGTCTACGGCCTCGCCGGCGAAAGCGGCTCCGGCAAGTCGACCATCGCCCGCATGATCATGGGGCTCGAAAAACCGGATGCCGGCGAAATCCTGATTGACGGCGAAGGCCTTGCGAAAACGAGACGTCACCATTCGCGGCATGTGCAGATGGTCTTCCAGAATCCAGGCTCCTCGCTCAATCCGCGTCGTACCGTCGGCCAGTCCGTCGCCGTGCCGCTCGATGCGCACGGCTTTTCCGGCAACAGGCGCCAGCGCATTTCCGAACTCCTGGAGATGGTGCAACTGCCGGCGAATTTCGCCGAGCGTTATCCGCATGAGCTTTCCGGTGGCCAAAAACAGCGCGTGGCAATTGCGCGGGCACTCGCCGTCGAGCCGAAACTGCTGGTGCTCGACGAACCGACCTCGGCGCTCGACGTGTCGGTGCAGGCGCGGGTCATCGATCTTCTGACCGATCTCGCGGGGCGTATGGACCTCACCTATCTCTTCATTTCCCACGATCTCAGCCTGATGCGTAATTTCGCCGGCAATGTCGGTGTGCTCTATCGTGGCCAGATCGTCGAAACGGGGGCGGTATCCTCCGTCTTCGAAAACCCATCCCACGATTATACCCGGCTTCTCCTCGCCTCCGTTCCCGTCATTTCGAAGGAGGAGGAGGCGATGCGCCCGAAAATTCCATTGATCGACGGGGAGATCCCGACAGCCGAGAAATTGCTGGCGCTCAGGGAAGTCGATCAACAAGCAAGTCACCAACGAGGTTAGGACTGATGATCAGAATTGGTATTGACGTCGGCGGCACCAATACGGACGCCGTCATCATGAATGGACCGGACGTGATTGCCGGCGTGAAGTCAGCGACAACAGCAGATGTCATGAGCGGTGTCGTCAACGCGCTGCGTGACGTGCTCGCAGCCTCAGGGATGGAGGCATCCGCGGTCGACTTCGTCATGATCGGCACGACACATTTCACCAACGCTGTCGTTCAGCGTCGTGATCTCGCCCAGACGGCTGCCGTGCGGCTTGGCCTGCCGGCCACCGCCTCGCTGCCCCCGATGGTCGACTGGCCGGAGGATCTGAAGCAGGCAATCGGCAATCATGCCTATCTCGCTCATGGCGGCAATGAATTCGACGGCCGGGTGATCTCACCGCTCGACGAGGAAGAACTGCTGAAGATCGCCGCCGACATCAAGGCGAAGGGCATCGACACGATCGCCATCACGTCCGTCTTCTCGCCTGTGAGCACTGACTTTGAAAAGCGCGCTGGCGAGATCTTCGAAAAGGCACTTCCAGGCGCTCATATTACGCTGTCCAGCGAGATCGGCCGCATCGGCCTGCTCGAACGCGAGAATGCGGCAATCATGAACGCCTGCCTGCGCGATCTCTCGGCCCATGTAATCGATGCCTTCCGCAAGGCGATCGCGGAGACCGGCATCAAGGGCAAGTTCTTCCTGACGCAGAATGACGGCACGCTGATGGATGCCGCCTTCGCCGAGAAATTCCCAGTCCTGACCTTCGCCTCGGGTCCCACCAATTCCATGCGCGGTGCGGCCTTCCTCTCGGGTGTCAGCGATGCAATCGTCGTCGATATCGGCGGCACGACATCGGATGTCGGCTCTCTGTATAAAGGTTTCCCACGGCAGGCCACGGTCGCCGTCGAAGTGGGTGGCGTGCGCACCAATTTCCGCATGCCCGACGTCTTCTCGATCGGCCTTGGCGGCGGTTCGCATGTCGTCGAAACGGAGAACGGCATCAAGGTCGGTCCCGTGTCGGTCGGCTACCGTATTCAGACGGAAGCGCTCATCTTCGGCGGAAAGACGCTGACGACGACCGATATCACCGTTGCTGCCGGCAACGCGACACTCGGCGATCCTGCCAAGGCTTCCCATCTTCCGGCCGATCTGCTGCAGCGCGTACAGCAAAAGATCCACGACATGCTCGAGGATTGCGTGGAGCGCTCCCGCCTGTCTCCCGATCCCTTGCCTGTCATTGTCGTCGGCGGTGGCTCCATCCTCGTCAATCGGCCGATTGCAGGACTCGAAGTGATCAAACCATCGCATTTCGGCGTCGCCAACGCCGTCGGCGCGGCGATCGCGCAGGTCTCGGGTGAAGTCGACCGGGTCTATGCACTCGCCGAAATGGGGCGCGAGAAATCACTCGAAGATGCCAAGAGCCGTGCCATCGAAGCAGCGGTTGCGGCAGGCGCTGCACGCGACTCCATCGAGATCGTTGATGTCGAGGATGTGCCGCTCGCTTATCTGCCGGGCAATGCTACCCGCATCCGCGTCAAGGCTGTGGGAGAGCTCAATGCCCGCTGAAGGTTACCTGCTTAGGGAAGAGGACCTGTTGCCGCTGTCGATCGGTGCAGCGCTGCTCGGGACCGGCGGTGGCGGCAACCCCTATATCGGCATGCTGCGCGCCCGCGAATTGATACGCAAAGGCGCACAGGTGCGGGTGATACCGCTGGAGGCGCTTGCAGAGGACAGCTGGGTCGCTGAGGTCGGCGGCATCGGCGCGCCCGTTGTCGGTGTCGAGAAGATCGAGGAAGGCGGCGAATGCTATCGCGCGATGCGCGCGGTCGAGGAGACCGCGGGTGTCAAGGTTTCGGCAGTGATTTCCGCCGAAATCGGCGGCGCCAATTCCATCGAACCGATCATTGCCGCCGCGATGGCCGGACTGCCGGTCGTCGATGGTGATGGCATGGGTCGCGCCTTCCCCGAGGTGCAGATGACGACTTACATGATCTACGGCGCACCGGTCTCGCCGGCGGCTATCGCCGATGAGAAGGGCAATGTCGTCGTTTTCAAGGACGTCATCGACATGTTCTGGCTCGAGCGTTTCGCCCGCGACACGGCTGTCGCCATGGGGGCAGGGGCCGGCTTCGCCACCGCGCCGATGCGTGGCGACTTCGTCCGCCGCACCGCCATCCCCGGCACGGTCAGCCAGGCACTGGAAATCGGCCGCACGGTGCTCGATGCCCGCGCCAAGCGTCAGAATGTCGTCGAGCGTGTGATTGAAAGCGCCGGCGCCAAGCTCTTCTTCACCGGCAAGATCGTCGATATCCGCCGCGAACTGAAGGGCGGCTTTGCGCGCGGCCATGCCATCATTACTGGGACCGGCGACTGGACGGGTTCGGAAGCCCGCATCGCCATCCAGAACGAGAACCTCGTGCTCTGGATCGACGAGAAGCCGGTCATCATGGTGCCCGACCTGATCATGAATCTCGAAATCGACACCGGTGAGCCGATCACCACGGAGATGCTGCGCTATGGCCAGCGCGTCGCCGTCATCGGCCTGCCGGTGCACGATTTGATGAAAACGCCGCGCGCACTCGAAATCGTCGGGCCGAAAGCCTTCGGTTTTCCGGAGCTGACATTCGAGCCGCTCGTTACGCGCCAGACTGCGCGATAGGGGGAATGATGAAGACGTTGAGAACGATCCATGCAGAGGATCTCGAAGACATCGCGATCGGCGGCGCCATTCTCGGCACGGGTGGCGGCGGCGATCCCTATGTCGGCAAGCTGATGGCGCAGGAAGCGATCCGCAAGCATGGCCCCGTAAAGCTTGTCGATGTCGACGAACTGCCGGACGACGCGCTGGTCGTGCCCGTCTGCATGATGGGCGCTCCGACCGTCATGACCGAAAAGCTGCCCCAGGGCGACGAACTGATGAATGCCTTCCGTCAGCTCGAGAAAGTGCTGGGGCGAAAGATCGACGCGGTGCTTTGCGGCGAGGCAGGTGGGATCAATTCGACCACGCCTTTCGTTGTCGCCGCAGCAAGCGGCCTGCCGCTCGTCGATGGTGACGGCATGGGGCGTGCCTATCCCGAGCTGCAGATGGAGACCTTTACGCTGCACGGCGTCTCGGCAACGCCGATGGTGCTTTGCGACGACAAGGGCAATTCACTGGTTCTGGAAACAGTGAGCAACGGCTGGACGGAACGTCTGGCGCGCGCCGCAACTGTCGAAATGGGCGGTTCTGCCTTGCTCGCCTTCTATCCGATGAGCGGAGAGGTGGCCAAGAAGGCGGTTGTGCGCGGGACGCTGTCGCTATGCGTCAATCTTGGCCGCACACTGCGGGAAACCCGAACAGCACATGCCGATCCCGTGGCTGCCATCACCAGGTTGCTCGGCGCGAGCATCATCTTCCACGGCCGCGTCAAGGATGTCGATCGCCGCACCATCGGTGGCTTTGCCCGGGGCAGTGCGCGTTTCGACGGTCTCGACGATTGGAAAGGCCACGGCTTCAGGCTGGATTTCCAGAACGAATTCCTGATGGCTGAGCGGGATGGCAAGATAATTTGCACGACGCCCGATCTCATCACGCTGCTGGAGGCTGAGACGGGGGCTCCCGTGACCGCAGACTCCTTGCGGTATGGATTGCGCCTCGTGGCGCTCGCCTTCCCGTGTAACCCGCAATGGCAGACACCGGCCGGGATCGCCTTGGTGGGGCCGCGCTACTTCGGTTACGATACGGATTACAAGCCTTACGCGTTCACCTAGGTGTGGGACGGTTTGCAGTGATGGTTCGAGTGCTCAGCGCGGCTTTGTATGCGCTGAGCGCCGAAGTTGTGGCGCTTTCCGCATGACTGCCCAGCTTTAACTGTATGGTCTGTCCGGCACTCTAGGGAATGTCTCTCGACTCCAGTTCCGGGCAGCTTGACTCGTTTCCGAAGGTGATCTCCTTGCGATCCCCGTTAACGGTCAGCCCTCTGAAGGTCAGCACGTTCTCGTCGCGATAGACGATCTCGCTGCGGTAAATGCCGGCGCGTATTGCTCTGTTCCTAGCCCGACTGACGTTGCACTGCCCGATTGGCGGCGTCACATGCCAATTGGATGTGCCTTGCGTGTCGGTCTGCCAGCCGCCCGCGGAAGCAAGCGTCGAACTGGCGAGCAGTGCAAATGCTGAAAGTACAAGTTGGGACGACAATCGAGATTTCACGATGTTACTCCGAGGCAATTCCGCTATCGATGCCTCCGCTATTATCTGAAGTTGCTCAATAGATCATCCGACATCGTCCTGATCGGCTTTGAACTTCTCGGGGAATGGTGAACAACCACTCTAACAACACGCTTCCTTTTTAGCTCGGGTTCATCCGTTGTCGACTTATGTTGCCGCTTCGCGGTAGCGGGTTTGGGAGTCTGAGGTTCGGGCTATGGTTTTGGTTCCATAATATCTATTATGCGATCCTTATGTGCTGCCAGGTACATTCTATTTCCAAGTGCGACATGCCAGTAATTTCAATGGCTTCACTTTGGAGATTTTGGCATGTCGCTTTGCTATCAGCAGTTCACCCTCGCCGATCGTCGCCGTCTTTATCACCTCAGAGAGCGAAAGGTGCCAGTTGGCGAGATCGCCCGCCAGCTCGGACGTCATCGCTCAACGATCTATCGTGAGCTCAAGCGCAACACTTTCCACGATCGCGAGTTTCCCGAGTACACCGGCTACTTTG